>JBAZOE010000066.1:0-6666 GCA_041648875.1 Candidatus Omnitrophota bacterium | reverse complement strand
GTCCGTAAGGTATTGAAAATGGGGTGCAATGGTGTTTTAGTGAATGCAGCCATTACCCAGTCCGCAGATCCTATTGTGGCTGCTGTTGCTTTCAGTGATGCGGTTAATATTGGCGTAAGCAGCGCCTCGCCGCTGGCATTAAAGGCGAGGGACACCTTTCCGATTGGCTCCAGAAACGTCCCTCGATTGGTTCCAGAAACGTCCCTGTGTAGCAAGCTTTTATCTTTAGAAATATTGGCTATATCTCTCGGGGATGAGTTCAGAAGATTAAAATCATTTTTGGCCTGTTTGGTTGTGATGGGGACACTTTTTTTTCAACTAGGCTGCTCAATGCCCTTAAAACAGCATTATGCATTTCTTAATCCATTAAATAGTATCGATGTGAAAATCAGAGCTGCATATGAGGCAAACATTGAACATGCAACCAAAGCCATTGAATTAAACCCTAAATACGCAGCCGATTATTATGAACGCGCGTTTTTTTACTCCAAGCTTGGGAAGTTTGAAGAAGCCAGCCGGGATTTTGCTAAAGCAGTAAAATTAAACCCTGAATATTTCTTTATCTTTATGTCCTGGCATCCAGTAATGCCAAATAATGATATGGTTGACGCCGCTGTTTTTAATGCTTTTTTTGGTGTAATTAAAGCCCCCCAACATTATGGTTTACGGCATAAAGCTGCTGAAGTGTTTGTGTGTGCGAATAATGCTAAATTTATCGACCTCGTTATCCCCAAATTAAAAGATCCTTCATGGCAAGTGCGCGAGACGGCTGCTTTATTTTTAAGCAAGCTTTCAGCTAAATTCGATAAGCCGGAAGTGGTTAGGATATTAATTCCTGTGTTAAGAGATGTTAACCCCCAGGTACGCAAGGCTGCGGCAGGGGCATTAAAAAGCAAAGATAAGAGGATATTAAAGAAATGAACATTCCTGATCATAGGCAGACAATCAGGTGGCGGGCAAACTTGCAGGCCAGGATAAAACTTGGGGAAGCGGAAAGCTTTACTAATTGCTTGATTTATGATATAACCATCAGAGGTTTAAGGGTTTGTCTGCCTGAGAAAATAGGGGTTGACGCTTCCGTAAAATTAAGTTTATTCCTTTCTGATGACTGCAGCATGGAGAACTTGGAGGCTTGGATTGTTTGGCATAAAGCGGTTAACGGAAGTCATCTATATGGGTTATATTTTACCAAGATCAGTGATCCTTGTAAGGAAAAGCTATATAGATTCATGCGTAGTAATTTTCAAGAGCAGATAAATAAACAATGGTGGAAAGGCATTGATAAGGATATTGATCAACAAAAAGGAGATAAGGATATGGAAGACCGAAGGATATTTGAGAGGTTTGAAAAGTGTTTAGGGTTAAGTTTTTTAAATCTTTATTCCGGTACCGAAGGCCAGGCCCAGACCCGGGATTTAAGCGCCAAAGGAATAAGGTTAGTGGCAGACCAGAAGCTTGAGCCTCAAACTCCCCTTGAGATGTGGTTAAAGGTTCCTGATAAGGGTGAGCCGCTTTATTTAAGAGGAGAGGTAGTCTGGTCAAGATTAGAGGAAGCAGATAAATATCACTGTGGTGTAAATTTGGAGAAAGCGGATTTGATGGGTATCTCCCGGGTCCTCAGATCTTAACCTTTTGGATGAACAAAAAACTTGACCATGAGGTTAAAATATGTTAAATTTTAATATTACGTCTTTTTATAACCTATCCCCAGGGGAAATCCCCCGCGATCAATGGAAGGAGTATGAGGATGTTGATTAGAAGCGCGGTTCTGTGTATTTTTGCCATATTTTCAGTTTTAGGTTGTTCAGGTCAAAAGATTGATTCCAAACCTACCATCACTGTCTGGCATTGGATGACGGACAGGGATCCCGCTTTCCAGGTGTTAGCTAAAAAATACGAAGCCTTAACCGGCACAAGAGTAAATTTTGAACTTTACGCCCCGTCAGATGCCTATTCGCAGAAGATCCGTGCCGCCGCGCAAGGAATAAATCTTCCGGATGTTTTCGGTATCTTAGGAGAAAAGAGGGATTTTGCCGCTTTCATTAAAGCCGGCCATATTCTGGATATTACTCCGTATATGGAAGCCGACAATAGTGTTTGGAAAAATAAATTTTTCCCCAAGGCTCTGGCAGTAAATGAGTTTTCTCCGGATAACAGTTACGGGATCAACCCGGGCATATTCGGAGTGCCTATAGATATCATGACTATCCAGATGGTTTATAATAAAAAACTTTTTAAAGAGCTGGGGCTAAATCCCAACCGGCCTCCCAAGACATTCCAGGAGCTGTTGGATATAGGCGTTAAAATATCCGCCGCAGGCGGATCCGCCTCCGGCGGAAAGTCCGCCGGAATGCAGGGTTTGGTTTCCGGATGGGGCGAGGTATGGATGATCGACTGCTTGGCGAATAACTACGCCTTTAACATAATGGGTAAAGATAAGGTGCTAGCTACTATAAAAGGAGAGATCCCTTATACTGACCCGGATTGGATCCAGGTTTTTTCAGTCTTTAAACAGATGCAGGAGTCCGGTATTTTAGCCAAAGGCATAGTTACCATGATCAATAAATCCGCTGAACAGCTTTTTGCGAACGAAAAAGCGGTCTTTGCTTTTAACGGTTCATGGTGCGTGAATGTTTATAAAGGGATGAATGCTAATTTGGAGTATGGGGCAATGCTGCCTCCGGAGGTATCGGATAAATACCCGATAGCTATCTGGGGAGGGGCTGGTTCATCTTTTATGGTTAATGCCCGTTCGAAGAACAAAGAAGAAGCAGTGAAGTTTTTGTCCTGGCTTACCGACCAGGACCAGCAGGCTTATTTAGCGCAAGAGACCAATAACCTGCCTGCGAATAAAAATAGTTTATCCAAGATCCCGGAGATATTGGCGCAGTTTGCCCGTGGGATGGATTATGCCACGCATCCTAATGTATGGGGAGTTTCAGAGTTTTCCCTGGTAATCGAGGCCTTTGACCGGGGTATCCAGTCTATTATTATCGGAGAGAAGACTCCGGAGCAGGTGGCTGCTGAAGTGCAGAAGATTAAGGAACGCGAGTTAGCCAAGAAAAGAGCAAGATGAAAATAAGGCAAGGCCTTGAGAATTATATCTTTGTATTGCCGGCGGTAACTATCTTTGCCGTCTTTTATGTTATTCCTTTTGTCTGGGTATTCCAACTGGGGCTTTTTGAATGGGACGGCATTTCTTTTACCAAGACATTCGTAGGGCTGCAGAATTTTAAAGAGATCCTGCTGCAGGATAGAAGCTGGTGGCAGTCAATGTGGAACGCCAGCTATATTACGCTTATCGCCCTTACCTTTCAGAATATCCTTGCGTTTATGCTCGCATGGGCTTGCGACCGTGAAATAAAGATGAAAAATTTCTACCGGGTCATATTTTTTATCCCCCCGGTTTTATCAGAGGTAGTCGTGGGCATGGTCTGGCGTTTTATCATTAATGACATTGATGGCGCAAATATAATTAACCATACGCTTGCGGGTTTGGGTATGCCTAATTTAGTACATAATTGGTTGTCTGATCCAAATACGGCCCTGACAACCGTTGCTTTAGTGCATTGCTGGAAAGGTTTTGGTTGGGGTTTCCTGATTTTCTTGGCGGGCCTACAGACTATCCCGCGCGAGCTTTATGAAGCCGCGCGCGTGGATGGGGCCAGCGCCTGGCAATCCTTCAGGAAAATAACCATACCGCTGATGATTCCGATCATGATTTTAGTGGCTATTCTTACAGTGTTGGGCACAATGCAGGTATTTGTCTTGATTGTTAGCCTTGTGGGAGGAGAATTTGCCGGGCATACTTCGGTGCCGGTTTTAAGGATACTGGCTTCTATGCGCGGCTCATCGCGTTTTGGTTATGCCTGCGCCCAGGGGATTACTTTTGGCATAGTGCTTGTGGCAATTTCATTTATCCAATACCGGTTTTCAAAGAAAAACCAGTAACTTAATAATGAAGAATGTACTTTATTACAAAAGTAAAAAGGTTGTCGTAAATACACTGATTCATCTTTTTCTAATTAGTGTCGCGATAACCTGCCTGTATCCGTTGCTTTGGATGATTATTTCCAGCCTAAAGACCCAGGACATGATCTTTAAGGATGTCTCTTTGATCCCGCATCAGTTCCGCCTGGAGAATTATTCCCGCGCCTGGCAGGAAGGCGGGTTTGGCCGCAATTTTTTAAACAGTATTATTTATACTGTTTCGGTAGTATTTGGTATAGTGATTATATCCTCGATGGCTGCTTATGCTTTCAGCCGCCTGCGTTTCATAGGAAGCAAATGGTTGTTTATTATGTTTATGGCGGCGATGATGATTCCCATCCCGGGAAGTTTTGTCGCCCTTTATGTTTTGTTAAACAAGCTGCATTTAAGAAATACTCCTATCGGTTATATCCTTTGCATGATTAACGTCGGGCTTTCCACTAGTATCTTTCTGCTTAAGACCTTTTTTGATAAGATGCCTAAAGAGCTGGAGGATGCCGCCCGTATCGACGGCTGCTCAAAACTGGGAATCTGGTGGCATGTTGCTTTGCCTTTGGCCAAGCCGGTATTGGCAGTGGTGATTGTTTTTAATGCCTTAACCGTGTGGAATGAATATATCCTGGCCCTGATTATCTTCGATAACCGTCAATATATGCCTTTGCAGGTTGCGCTGCAGACCTTCCAGGGCGAGTTTGTTACCAACTACCCGCTATTAATGGCGGGTTTAACCATCACCGCCTTACCTATTATTATAGTGTATTTGTTGATGCAGAAGTATATTGTTAAAGGAGTTACTCAGGGAGCGATTGTAGGTTAAGATGAAGATGCGGATTCCGGGTTTATGGTTTAAGGTTTTTTTGGTAATTGCCTGTCAGTGCGTCAACGCCTTGGCGGCTGAAGCTGTCCCTGTCGCTAAACCATCTTCAGGGGAGCTTACCACTAAAGCCTGGATCGCTCACGGTAAACGGGATATCGAGAGTACCTTTAAAAATACGCAGGAGTGTATTGACCTGTATAAAGAGCAGGCGGATAAAGAGCAGGCTTCTTTGAGCGCGCTGCCTAAGAATAAAAAAGAAATTGAGGCGGTACAGGCTTTAAACGATGTAACTACCTGTTATTTTATCCAGGCAGAGAGCCTGATGCGCCAGCAGAAGCTTGATGATGCCAAGAAAATTTTCAAATTGATCGTTGATAAATATTCTTATGGCCAGGCATGGGATCCCCGCGGTTGGTTTTGGTCGATAAAATTGGCTTCAGAGCAGAGTATAAAGAAGATCGAGACAGGTTCTATTGAAGTAGAGCAGAAGAAGAAGGTAAGCCAGCTGCCTACAAAAGTTGTTTTGTTTGACCCCGGCACGGAAAGTTTTGTGGATTATTCAAAATACGGCCAATTTAAGGGTATTGGGACCAAGGATTACCAGTATTTAATTATTGATCAGCCGGGTTTAATGGCCGCGGTGGGAGAGGGCGTTTATCCTAATTCCGGTTCTATAAGAAAGGATCCGGAATTAAAAAAGGCGGTAAAAGAAAAACGCCTGGATGGCGACCTGTGGGATTTTGTTTATTCACCGGACTTGGAGGCGGCATTTTTAAAATGGGCAACTTCAAGCGAACCCCAGGGGGTAAGGTTATTTTGCACTGGCCTGATCCTTGAGCGCTCCGGGCTTATTACCCAGGCGCTTAAATGTTATTATTCCATTGTCGTGCATTTCCCCGGCAGCTACGGCTGGACATATTGGCATACTCCGTGGTATGTGGGCCAGGCGGCTATTGCCAAGATAAATTTTCTTTTGCGGCGCAATCCCCAACTGGGTTACCGGCTGGAAGGGGCGGCGGTTGATATTATCAACGGGTTTGATAATGATATTGCCAATGATACCGTAGTGGCTAATCCCGGTAAGTTTGTCAAGGTTGATTTGGCGCAAGAGGCCGCTAAAATCAAGCCAACAGCCGAGTCATTAAAAATCAGGAAGAAGGTTGGCAAGGGCAAGGTGCGCCTGGTGCAATATGAAAATAATGATTGGCAGCTTTTAGTTGAGGAAAAGCCTTATATAATCAAAGGGATTACTTACGCTCCGACTAAGGTAGGCCAGTCTCCGGATGAAGGTACATTGGGTAATTGGATGGAGGAGGATTTCAATAAGAACGGCAAGATTGACGGGCCGTATGACGCTTTTGTCGACAAAAACAAGAATAACCTTCAGGATGCGGATGAGCCTGATATCGGTGATTTTAAGCTGATGCAGGATATGGGGGTAAATACTATCCGGCTTTACCATCATCCGCTTAAGGTAAATAAACAACTCATGCGCGATCTTTATAATACTTACGGTATCCGGGTGATTATGGGGGACTTCCTTGGTAAATACGCCATTGGTTCAGGGGCAAGCTGGAATCCCGGCACGGATTATAACAACCAGACGCATAAAAAGAACATGATTGAATCGGTAAAGAAAATGGTCAATGAATTTAAAGATGAGCCTTATGTTTTATTCTGGCTGTTGGGGAATGAGAATGTTTATGGATATGCCTGTAATGCTAATGAGGAACCCGAGGCTTATTTTAAATTCGCCAATGAGGTCGCCAAGATTATCAAGTCAATTGACCCGGAGCATCCGGTGGCCATATGCAGCGGGGATATTTTATTCCTGGATAAGTTCGGCAGAAACACTCCGG
>JBAZOE010000065.1:0-6705 GCA_041648875.1 Candidatus Omnitrophota bacterium | reverse complement strand
CATAAGAGATAGAAAATGCCTCTATCAATAAGAATACGAAAAGCAAGAATGAATTTACACAGAGGACTAGCTGGACCTGCAGTAAGCTATTATGGAATATTAGGATACCCATAAATTGCAAAAATAAAGAAATTACAAAATACTTTATGAAAGGATAGTATTTAAGCGAGAGAAAATAATTAATCAACACAAAACAAAGCGCGAAAAATGTCATCGAAATGCTAAACAGCCTCCCTAAAAGAATCGATTCTGCCGGCACTTTACCGGTAAGGATCTTTAAAGTAAACCCGGGGAAAATATTATAAAAAAATACAGCGCACAAACAAAGATAAAAAGCATAAAGCAGCGACTTCTTTAAGGCAGCCTTGGTGTCGGAATTAGTGGCTTTTAGTCCGCTTGTATGCGGAAGTATTACTAGGCTGATGGCTCCCGGCAAGAATAGGAATATTTTACCTGCCATCTGCGCCAGAGAATATACCCCTGAGGCCTCCGGAGAAAAAAAGTATTTCACCAGCACCATATCAAAACTGGTCAGCCAAACAAAACAAGCGTTGCTTATAGCAATGGGAAATAAATATAAAAATACATCCTTGTAATTTGGCCTGGCTTCTGAGGGCTGGACAGCTAAAAACTTCCGCAGGGGGATAACCCCGATAGCCAGCCCGAAAACAAAAGAGAGCAAAAGCGCCCCCAACGCTCCGGCGATCTGATAGCCTAACGAAAGAAACAACGCTGTAAAAACCAGCTTTGTAACCCCGACTAACAATGAAGAAGAAACGAACCAGCCGAATAATTCCAAACCCTGCACTCCTCCGACTAAAACCGGAGTTAATAAAGACGCGGCAATCAACATGGCTAAAATATAACCTAAAGTCAAATTGTATATTTTCAAGCTATTGATAATAAATGGCGCGATAAAAATAAATAAGACAAAAACAAAGAAAGCAATGATTATGCCCTTGGTAAATAAATTATATATTAACACACTGATTTTATGAGTTTCCTTGCGGGCGTTATATTCCGAAACATATTTAGCTACTGCTATGCGGATCATGCCCAGGGGATTGGAAATAAGCATGAATACGGCAAGCAAGGCGTTGAAAGAAGCAAAATCCTGCGGAGAAAGCTTATGCGCGATTAGGAGTTGATAGATGAGATTAAGAAAACTGGATAGGGATGTCCCAAGGAAAACGATGATTATATTCTTGGTGAAATGGTCAAGCTTATTAATTCTAAATAGCATAAGAATGCGGATTTTAGAGCTTTCTTAACTTTGTTTCGTTGCTCCTGATCCAATTAAAGATATCATCCAGGATCGCTGGGGCTTGCTTCTGCGGCTTCCATTTTAATTCTTGGGTTACTTTCCTGTTATCCGTAAGGTATACCGCGATATCACCCGGGCGCTGGCGCAAGTTCCGGCCAGCCTTAATCTTGTTGCCGGTAATCTTTCGGCAAAGCGCGGCAGCCTCCAGCAAAGAAAGGCTTACCTCTTTTGCGCCGCCGACATTATAGGTACTGCCGCTTAACTTAGCAAGTGCGTTTACCTGTATATCGATTAACCGGCAAAGGTCATCAACATGCAAAAGGTCGCGCACCTGTTTGCCCTCGCCGCCGAAACCGATATATTTAAGCGGCTTCTTAAAATAATGCGCCAGCATCCAGTAAGTGAATACACCTTGGTCAACCTTGCCAAATTGCCACGGCCCGGCAACCACTCCGCAGCGATCCACAACCGCCTTGATCCCGTATGCGTCAACATACTCCTGCAAAATTAACTCCGAGGCTAATTTAGTCGCCCCATACAAAGTCTTTGGCCCGGTTAAAGAAAAATCCGTATCAATCCCGCTAAAACCCGGCCATTCAAACCTGCTTTTTGTTTCCCGTCGGCTGACCGCGTTTATCTTCTCGTATGGATAAACTCTGCTTGTCGAAAGAAAAACCATCCCCGCTTTACGCTTGCGGCACAACTCAAGGCAGTTAACAGTGCCCATTAAATTCGTATCAATAATATATGCTGGATTCTGGTAACCTGCTAGTACCGACGGCTCGGCAGAACATTCTAATATCAAATCTATATCAAATTTTAAATCCAGGTCGTTGGGGAGCCTGACATCCCCCCGGATAAATTTGATGCCGTTGTCTTTAAGCCGCGGTAAATTAAATTCACTCCCCTTGCGGGTAAGATTATCCAAAGCGAAGATTTTAAGCTGCGGATATTTTCGTTTAAAATATACCGCCAGGTTACTGCCGATAAACCCCGCCCCGCCGGTAATCAAGACATTACTATATTTCATATTCTCACCATAGGTAATAAACTTTCTTATTTATCTTACTTTCATCCCTGCCCCCTGTCAACATTTATGTAGACAGTCTACGTAAATCCATCAGAGATGGAAGGTTACAAAACAATATTTACCCAAATAGCCCGTTTAGACTTGAGCACACTAGAAAGCATAGCTACACCTTGTTCGGTAAAAGCATACGGCAAGTGCCTTCTTCCGCCCCAACTTGACCTTCCATTTTGGAATATCAAGTCCACTCCATACAATCCTGCTAAATCTTTATCTAACATCACTTTTCTGCCTCTCACCAACAAAATCTTTGTTGCCACTAATTCTATCGGCATCTCTTTATCACTCATTTAAGCCCCCTTTCTACCACTAATAGACTAAAAAAGGGGCTAAATCTAACAAAAAAAGCGCCCTTATTTTCTATCTTAGACACAGATAAATAAGAACGCCTCTAATTATTCAATAATATTTGTTTTCTAACTATTTAGATTTCAAAGAATTACATACACTGTCTATAATTATCGTGGATCTGCTTGATTGTATCCTCTATGCCGAATTTATAATTCCATGCCGGATAATGCGATTTAAATTTAGAGACATCGCTGATCCACCAGATATGATCTCCGATGCGGTTAGTATCGATATATTCATAATCAAACTTCTCGCCGGTCAACTTTTCGCACATCTCAATCGCCTCAAGCACCGAAACATTGGCAAACCTGCCTCCCCCCATATTATAAACCTCTCCATAACGGGGGTTCTGAAAATAATTATAGAACGCGTTGACCAAATCAAAAGAATGTATATTGTCCCTGACCTGCTTGCCTTTGTAACCGTAAATTTTATATTTGCGTTTTGTCACAGCGCACTTAACCAGATAGGACAAAAATCCGTGCAGCTCGGCTCCGGAATGCGCCGGCCCAGTAAGGCAGCCGCCCCTAAAGACCCCGGTCTTGAGATGGAAATATTTTCCATACTCCTGCGTCATAATATCCGCGGCTACCTTTGAGGCGCCGAAAACTGAATGCAGGCAATTGTCAATGCTCATTGTTTCGTCAATGCCTTTAAAATACTTGTGATCTGCGGGCAGTTCAAAACGCTTTTTGTTTTCAATTAAAGGCAGCCGGTTAGGAGTATCCCCGTAAACTTTATTCGTCGAGGTAAAAATGAAGGCCGCCCCGGGAGAAAATTTGCGCAGGGCCTCAAGCATGACCAGGGTGCCCTGGGCATTAACGCCAAAATCAACCGCCGGGTCTTTAGCCGCCCAATCATGGGATGGCTGGGCAGCGGCGTGAACGATTAAAACGATATCTTTGCTGAATCTCCTGAATATTGAATTTATTTTCGCCTCATCGCGGATATCTATGGAGTGATGCTGGTAGTTTTTATACAACTTTTGCAGGCGTTTTTTATTCCAGAGGATTGAGCCGTCCGCGCCAAAGAAGCTCTTGCGCATATTATTGTCAATGCCGACGACATCAAAGCCTTTATCGGCAAAGAAACTTACGGTTTCAGAACCGATTAAACCACATGAACCTGTAACCACAACAATAGCCATATTCCCCTTGTAGACAGTGTACGTAACTTGTTATAAATAATATAGTTATATAACAAATACTTCAGTTAAAAATCACAAGAAAATTCTATTTATTATACAACCTATTTATATCACTTAACTTACTTTTAAGCCAACTTTGATGTTTAAGCGACCAGTCGACAGTAAGCCTAAGTCCTTGCGATAACTTAATACCCGGTTTCCAGCCAAGCTCCCTGGTAACTTTCCTTGAATTGAGGCTGTATCTTATATCATGTCCCAGACGGTCCTTGACAAACTCAAACCTGTCCTGGCCAACGCCAAGAGTCTTGAGCAATAATTTTACCGTATCGATATTCCTGCTTTCGCATGAGCTGCCCAAATTATAAATCCGGCCAATTTTACCCTTGCGCATAATCATCATAATAGCCCGCACGCAATCATCAACATAGAGCCATTCACGCACATTTAAACCTTTACCATAAACCGGGATCTTTCCCTCCCCTAATATTCTTAATATAGCAAGCGGGATAAGTTTCTCCGGATATTGCCACGGCCCGTAATTATTTGACGGCCGGATGATTATCGCGGGAAAATTATTTGTCCTGATATAAGCCTGTACTAGGAGATCCGCGGCTGCCTTGGATGCCGCGTAAGGGCTGTTAGGTTTAATCGGAGAATCTTCGTTAAACTTGCCGCTGGCAATCTCCCCATAAACCTCGTCGGTTGAGATAAAAATGAATTTCTCTATATTATGTTCGCGGCTGGCGTCAAGAAGCACCTGTGTTCCCTTGATATTAGTTTCAACAAACGGCGTGGCGTCATTAATACTGCGGTCAACATGGCTTTCGGCGGCAAAATGGATTACTATATCCGGCTTCTCTTTGGCAAAGATATCTCCTATCTTTTTCTTCCTGCAGATATCCGTTTTATAAAATTTAAACCTGCTTTTTACCTCATCAAGCCGCTTCAGGTCCCCGGCATAAGTAAGCTTATCAACAACCACAGGGACGTTTCTCAAGCCAATCGGAGAACTGTCCCCGGCAAGTAATCTTACGAAGGCGCTGCCGATGAACCCGGCGCCGCCGGTAACTAAGATTTTAGGTATTCTTTTACGCATTCTTCTAAGATTGAATTGATGTTTCTAACCTTAAAACCTGATTTTTCAAGCTTGCTTGTAGACAAAATCAGGTTAGTCCTGACCAGGCCCAGCTTTTTTAAGGGAATTAATCTAAATTTAAAATCCGGGACGTATCTCCGATAAACCTTCATCAGTTCAGGGTAACGCAAACCCCCCTTATTTACCACATTATACACCCCCCGGGCGTCAATCTTTATCAAATGCTTGATTGCCCGGATAAAATCAGGAATATAAGTTACAGAGTTAGCGATATCGATTACTTTTTTGTATTTTATAAGCTTATCCAACACATTTTTAGGATGCCTGGCATTAAGCAAAGGTATGCGGATCCTCGTAATAAGTATATTGTAATCCCGGCTAAGCGCCTCAAGGGCAATCTCGGCGTAAATTTTACTACGGCTATAAAATAACTTAAAGAAATAATCCCGGCTGCCTTCTTTTATCGGCTTGCTTTTCTTGTAATCATAATTAAAAATACATCCGCTGCTTATATGTATAAGCTTGACCTTATCGCGCAGGCAGGCTTCAGCCAGGATTACCGGGACAAAGCTGTTTGCCAGCAAAGTTGCGTCCTTTTCCAGCTCGCAATCATCCACATTGCGCTTGCCGGTAATACCGATACAATTGATGATTATTTTAGGATTGTATTTCTTTACCAGCCTTTCAGCGTCGCTAAAGCAATTTATCATTGAGCCGTCGACTGCGCAATCAAACTCTTTTTGCAGCCTTTCGCCGATAAAACCTTTTCCCAAAATCAAAATGTTCTTATTCATTCTTAAGCAAATCTTTTAAGTACTCCCCATAGCTGGTCGGTGTCTGGCTGGCAAGCTTCAACAATTGCGCTTTATCAATATAGCCCATGCGGTAGGCCACCTCCTCGATACAGCCGATCTTTAACCCCTGCCTGTCTTCTATTGTCTTGATAAAAATCGACGCGTCAATCAGCGATTCATAGGTACCGGTATCAAGCCAGGCATGGCCCCGGCTGAGGAATTCCGCCTTGAGCTTGCCTCTTTTAATGTATTCATTATTTACCGAGGTAATTTCAAGCTCCCCTCTTGCCGACGGCTTGATATTTTTGGCGATCCTGACTACCTTATTGTCATAAAAATATAAACCCGCGGCTACCCAGTTGGACTTGGGCTTCTTAGGCTTCTCTTCAATTGAGGCCACCTTGCATTTCTTATCAAACTCAAGCACCCCATAACGCTGGGGGTCCTTGACATAATAACCGAAGATTACCGCCCCATCTTTAATCCTGGCCGACTTCTTCAAAAGCTCGCTTAAATTATAACCGTAGAAAATATTATCGCCTAAAATAAGGCAGACGTTGTCTCTGCCGATAAACTCCTCGGCGATGATAAAGCTCTGGGCAATGCCTTTTGGTTCAGCCTGGGTGGCGTAATTGAACTTGATCCCTAAACTAACCCCATCGCCAAGCAGGTCTTTGAACCTTGGGGTGTCTTTTGGAGTTGAAATCACTAGGATATCTTTAATCCCGGCAAGCATCAATACCGACAAAGGGTAATAAATCATCGGCTTGTCATAAATCGGCAGCATCTGTTTGCAGACGCCTTTAGTTATAGGATAAAGCCGCGTGGCCTTTCCTCCCGCAAGGATAATCCCCTTCATCCATCCTCCTGTAGACAGTGTACGTAATTCTATCAGCTATAAATACTTACAAAAGAAATATTACGTCGAAGAAATATTCTTATATTTAAAATACAAAAAAATCAGTA
>JBAZOE010000064.1:0-6922 GCA_041648875.1 Candidatus Omnitrophota bacterium | reverse complement strand
GCATCGCTTTTTTGTTCGCGCCGAACCTTCATCCGGCGATGAAAAATGTCATGCCGGCGAGAAAACAGATTGCCGGCAAAACCATGTTTAATATTTTAGGGCCGTTGATTAACCCGGCGCGGGCGACTAACCAGTTAATCGGAGTGTATTCAAAGGAATGGACCAGGCCATTGGCGCAGGTTTTATATAATTTGGGCTCTAAACATGTTTTAGTGGTGCATGGGGCGGATGGTTTGGATGAAGTAACTACTACCGATAAGAGTTTTGTTTCCGAGGTCAATAACGGGGTATTAAGAGATTATGAAATAAGCCCTCAAGATTTTGGCTTGGCCATGGCTAAGCCTGATGATTTAACTGGAGGCTCGATCGGGGAGAATGTTAAAATTGCCCAGGATGTATTAAGCGGTAAAGCGGGCAGGACCCGGGATATTGTTTTATTAAATGCCGGCTGCGCTATTTATGCCGCTGATAAAGCTAAGAGTATCGGCGAAGGAATAAAATTGGCTGAAAAATCGATCGATTCAAGGGCGGCATTAAGAAAACTGGAATTATTAAAGGAGTATTCACGCTAAGATGGCTAAAGTTGATACTTTAAAAGAGATTGTGGCAAAGAAAAAAGAAAGAATTGTTTTATCTAAGCAGCAGCTTTGCGAAGATGATTTGAAGGCAAAGCTAACCGGCCTGCCGCCTTGTCGTCCGTTTAAAGAGGCGATCAGCAAGCCGCGCCAGATCTCTCTTATTGCCGAGATTAAACAGTCTTCGCCTTCAAAAGGCCTGATCCGTCAGAATTTTAACCTGCATGATATCGCCCAGAGCTACCAGGAGGCCGGAGTCCAGGCGGTTTCCGTATTAACTGAAGAGGATTTTTTTGGAGGAAGCCCGCTTTACATAAATGAAGTAAAAAATATAATTACCGGTCCGGTTTTAAGAAAAGATTTCATTTTAGAAGCTTACCAGGTATATGAATCGCGTTATTTAGGCGCGGATGCGGTTTTATTAATCGCGGATTTATTGACTAAGGATAAGCTGGTGGAGTTAATGCAGCTGGCTGACAGCCTGGGCATGGATTATTTAGTGGAAGTGCATGATGAAAAAGAGCTTAAAAAAGTGCTTAACTTGAAACCCCCCATAATCGGGATAAATAACCGTAACCTGCGCACCCTGGAGGTTGATTTTAAGACCACAGAGAAGTTATTTACCTTAATCCCCAGAGATAAGATCGTGGTTGTAGAGAGCGGGATTAGGAATTACCAGGATGTTTTATTCCTTAAGATACTGGGGGCAAGCGCTGTGCTAATCGGCACAGCTCTTATGGAATCTGAAGATATAAAGAAAAAAGTAGAAGAGGTAATGGGCTGGTAGATATGGTAAAAGTGAAGATCTGCGGGATAACTAATTTAGAAGACGCCTTGGTATCTTTATTCAGCGGGGCCGACGCGATAGGTTTTGTTTTCTATAAAAAAAGCCCCCGTTATATAAGCCCTATTTGCGCCGGAAATATTTCGCGTATTTTACCTAAGAAAATCAGCCGCGTGGGTGTTTTTGTAGACGAGGATATTAAAACAGTAAAAAAGATTGCCAGGGTTTGCGGTTTAGATATGCTGCAGTTCCATGGCCGGGAGACCGCCGCTTACTGCCGTAAATTCAAAGGTTATAAAGTTATTAAGGCTTTTACCGTTAAAGACAGATTAGTTTTGGATAAAATACCGGAATATAAAGGCTGCGCCTGCCTTTTTGACACTTATTTAAAAGGTTCCCCTGGCGGCACAGGAAAAAAGTTTAACTGGAATTTATTAAGAAAACTGGATAAAATAAAGGCTCCGGTTTTTCTTTCTGGCGGCTTAACTGTAGGCAATGTAGGCAAGGCAATTAAATTATTAAAACCTGATTGGGTGGATGCCTCAAGCGCGTTGGAGTCAAAGCCGGGGAAAAAGGACCATCGCAAGATCAAAGAATTTATAAATAAGTGCCGCCAGTTATGAAAAAATGCCCATTTTGCCGTGAAGAGATTCAGGATGATGCCATAAAATGCAGGCATTGCGGCGAATTCTTAAATAAAAATAAAAAAGGCTTGAATTGTTTTTTGGGCTGTCTGATCACGTTTCTTGTATTGGTTGTTTTAGGCAATTTATTTCTTTATTTGTTTTTTAGGTTTCTAAAAAATGTAATGCTGGGGGCTCCTTTCGTGGGGCTTAACCTGCCGCATTTTTACCTGCCGTTAAACGCGCAGGAGGCGCAGGTTATGCTTAGGGATTTAGGGGAAGGATTCCGCGCCTTCTGGGATAATATTATTGGAGGTTCACTGCAAGGTTACAAAAGGATTTACCCATGACAGAGAAGATTTTACCGGATAAAACAGGGCATTTTGGTATTTTTGGGGGGAGATTTGTACCTGAGACATTGATTTGTGCTTTGGATGAGTTGAAGAAAGAGTATCTTGCGGCTAAAAAAGATAAAAAATTCCGCGAGGAGTTTTCTTATTATCTTAATGAATACGCCGGCAGGCCGACTCCGTTATATCTGGCTGAGAATTTAAGCAAGTACACGGGGATAAAGAGAGTTTATTTAAAAAGAGAGGATCTTTTGCATACCGGCGCCCATAAGATAAATAATACCTTGGGCCAGGTTATCCTTGCGAAGAAGATGGGCAAGAAAAGGGTGATTGCTGAAACAGGGGCAGGCCAGCATGGAGTGGCTACCGCGACAGTTGCGGCATTATTCGGTTTAGAATGCGATATATATATGGGGGAGGAGGATATCCAGCGCCAGGCCCTGAATGTCCTAAGGATGAAGTTATTGGGCGCAAGAGTGGTTCCGGTAAAAAGCGGGACCAGGACTTTAAAGGACGCCATGACCGAGGCCCTGCGCGATTGGGTAACTAATGTGCGCAACACCTATTATATTATCGGTACGGTTGCCGGCCCGCATCCATATCCTGCTATGGTGCGTGATTTTCAGTCGGTAATCGGCAAAGAGGCCAGGCAGCAGATTTTGAAGAAAGAAAGTAGATTGCCGGATTATCTTGTGGCTTGTGTCGGCGGCGGCAGTAATGCCATGGGTTTGTTCCATCCTTTCTTTAAGGATAAATCCGTGAAAATGATCGGTGTGGAGGCGGCAGGATTAGGGTTGTATTCAGGAAAACATTCCGCAAGCCTTGTAGCCGGGGCTCCCGGAGTATTACATGGCTGCAAATCCGATGTCCTGCAGGATAAATTCGGCCAGATCAAAAATGCGCATTCCGTGGCTGCCGGCCTGGATTATCCAGGAGTTGGCCCGGAGCACGCTTATTATAAAGAGATCAAGAGGGCCAGTTACGTGGCAGTCAGCGATAAAGAAGCCCTGGAAGGGTTTAAGTTATTATCCGAGATCGAAGGTATCATCCCGGCGCTGGAATCCGCCCATGCCATTGCTTATTTAAAGAAAGCGGGAAAAAACATAAAGAAGGACGCGTTGGTTATTGTTTGCCTGTCCGGCAGAGGGGATAAGGATTTACATGAATCGTATTGATAAAAAGTTTGTAGAGCTTAAGAAAAAAGGCAGGAAAGCATTTATCGCTTTTATTACCGCAGGCTATCCAAATTTAACGGTAACCGGCAGGCTTGTTTTAGAGCTTGAGAAAAAAGGGGTTGATATAATTGAATTAGGCGTGCCTTTTTCCGATCCCCTGGCTGACGGCCCGGTGATCCAGGAAGCCTCCATGTATTCTCTTAAAAAGAAAACAAATTTAACCAAGATCCTGGATTTAGTAAAGTCTTTGCGTAAAAATACGGATTTGCCAATTTGCCTTATGAGTTATTACAATCCTATATTCTGCCTTGGGGATAAGCGTTTTGTGGATAAGGCTGTAGCTGCCGGTGTTGACGGGGTGATTATTCCGGATTTACCTCCCGAAGAAGCAAGGGAATTTATCATCTATGCTAACAAAAAAGGCTTGGCTAATATTTGTTTTCTTGCGCCCACCAGCTCAGACAGCCGGATTAAATCAATAGCAAGGATAGCTAGAGGTTTTATCTACTATGTTTCTTTGACCGGGGTTACCGGTTCACGCATGAGCCTGGCGGGGGATTTGAAATCAAACCTGTCCAAAATTAAGAAAGTCGCGCGCATTCCGGTCTGCGCGGGGTTTGGTATTTCTGACGCAAGCCAACTAAAACAGGTACAGGAGATTTGCGATGGAGGAATTGTCGGCAGCGCTATCGTAAACAAGATACGGGAAAATATTACCCGCGGGGATTTAATAAAACGGGTGGGTAATTTTGTAGAAAGTCTTCATGTTCAAAAAAACCAAATTAGCTAACGGTTTAAGGATAATTACTAAGAGTTTAAACGGCGTAGGGAGCCTTTCTCTTGGGGTTTGGATTAATATCGGCGGGCGTTATGAAGCGCCTGCCCATAAAGGTATCTCGCATTTTCTGGAGCACCTGCTTTTTAAGGGGAGCAAAAAATACTCCTGCCGTTTAATCAAGGAATCAATTGAAGGAGTTGGGGGCGCCTTAAACGGCTTTACCTCTGAAGAGCTTACCTGCTATTTGGTTAAGATACCCAGCCGCTATCAGGCTAAGGCGCTGGATATTTTATCCGATATGGTATCCGCTCCGCTCCTGAAGCAGGAGGATGTGAAGAAAGAAAAAACAGTCATTTTGGAAGAGCTAAAGATGTATAGGGACCTTCCGCAAAGCTATGTTTATGAGCTTTTGGATGAGCTGCTTTGGCCGCATCAGGCGATTGGCGAACCGGTAATAGGGACAGTTGAATCGGTAAAAAGCATTACCCGTGATAACTTAAGTTTTTTCCAGAAGGCGCATTATACTGCCGCTAATATTGTAATCAGCGCCGCAGGATTAATCGACCATGATTTATTGGCAAGAAAGGTTTCTTCTATCTTTCCGCAGAAATCACCCGGCGAGCTAAATACATTTACGGCTGCTACGGAATCTCAGGATAAACAGCAGCTCAAAATTTTCCATAAAGCCACCGAGCAGACCCATATGGCTCTGGGGTTTCATGGTTTAAAGCGCGATCATCCTTTAAGGCATGCCCAGTCGCTGCTGCATATAATCCTGGGCGCGAATATGTCCAGCCGGCTTTTTAACGAGGTAAGAGAAAAAAGAGGCCTGGCTTATGAGATAGGCACGGGCTTAAAACGCTATCATGATACCGGCGCGTTTTTAGTCCATGCCGGCATAGATAACTACAAAGTCGCTCCTTGCCTGGAGTTAATCTTCAAAGAGTTAGAAGCGATAAAGTATAAACTGGTGACAATTGATGAATTTAAGCGGGCAAAAGAGTTCTATCTTGGCCAGCTCATGCTGGCTTTAGAGGATACTATGGAGTATATGCTTTGGATGGGCGAGAGTATGGCTTGCCTGGATAAAGTGTATACATTAGAAGAGGTTATCAAGGAAGTAAATAAGGTAAATATTGAAGACCTGCGCAAGACCGCTCAGCAGATATTTAAGCGCGAGAAAATAAACCTGTCCTTGATTGGCCCTTTAGAAAAAGAGAAGAAAAAGATTTATTCAAAACTTAATTTAGGGTAAAGATGATAATATTTCTGATTTTACTGCTTTTGGCTGCGGCTTCATTCTTTTTTTCATCCGCGGAGACTTCAATTATAGGATTAAGCAAGATCCGCCTGCGCCACATGCTGAAAAAAGGGGTTAAGCGGGCTCAAAGTGTCCAACGGGTGGTAACTAAATTGGATAAAGTAATTGCCGCTATCCTAATTGGTAATAATCTGGTTAATATCGCTATTTCTTCAATTGTGACCGGGATATTTGTGCAGATGTATGGTTACCGCTGGGGGGTTGTTGCTTCTACTTTTGTGACTACGCTGGTTTTGCTTATTTTTTGCGAAGTTACTCCGAAGATACTTTCGGCAAAACACTCGGAAAAGGTGGCCCTTGTTACTGCCCCGGTAATGGAGGTTGTGGTTGTAGTCCTGAAACCGCTGATTGCCTTCTTCATTGGTATCAGTAACTTCATCCTTAAGATATTTGGAGCCGGGTCTCTTAAACGTTCGCCTTTAATTACCGAGGAAGAGCTGCGTACGATGATTGAGATGGGTAAGGAGGAAGGGGTCTTAAGCGAAGAAGAGCGCAAGATGCTGCACCGTATCTTTGAATTCGGCGATACCAGGCTTAGCGATGTCATGGTTTCGAAAGATAAAATCATCGCGGTCAATATCAATACCAATTCCGACGACCTGCTCAATTTGTTTGTAGAGGAAGGACATGCCCGGCTTCCGGTATACAGCGGCTCATTGGATAATATTGTCGGCATAGTTTACGCGCGGGATCTTCTCTATATATTAAGGGAAAAAGGGTTATTTTTGCTGCAGGACCTGCTGCATGACGCCTATTATGTCCCGGGGTCAATGCGGGTTAACGAGCTTTTAAAAAGGTTCCAGACAGAGAAGATGCAGATTGCTATTATCACGGATAAAGAAAAGAAGACCCTGGGGCTGGTTACTTTAGAGGATCTGCTGGAGGAGATTGTCGGTGAGATTGAAGAAGAACATTCTAACGGCAGGAAGCCTGTTAAGTAAGGTTGCTGTGTTGGTTTGAAACTTGTTCGCAACTCCGGGGATTAACTCGCGCATTGACTTATGTTCACTTCGTTCCATAAGTCAAGCTATACAATATCCCCGTAGTTATTCGCTCTCAAGTTTCTTTGAAACTTGTTCGCAACTCCGGGGATTAACTCGCGCATTGACTTATGTTCACTTCGTTCCATAAGTCAAGCGCTCGTTAAGAATTGTTTGACATAAAAATCATGCTGTGATAGTATAAAAGCATATTGATTAGTGAAAATAAAGCAAACTCCCACCTTAAAGCTATGTTAAAATTATCTTAGATAATTTTAACATATTCGGTGGGATAAATTCACGCATTAACTTACGAATACTTCGTATTCGTAAGTT
>JBAZOE010000063.1:0-6980 GCA_041648875.1 Candidatus Omnitrophota bacterium | reverse complement strand
AGGCAAGAAAAATAGCTTTAAATATCGCCAACTCCGCGCTTTTTAAAACCGCTGTTTTTGGCGAAAATCCAAATTTCGGCAGGGTAGCCGCCGCGGTCGGCTCAAGCGGCTTTAAGATTAAAGAAGGCCAGCTGAAAATAAAACTGGGTTCATTAAAACAAAAACAGGTAAAGCTGAAGGTGAGCTTATCGCACGGTAAAGCCGGAGCGACTGTTTATACTTCGGACCTTACTCCGGAATATATAAAAATAAACGCGCAGTACAACTAGAGAGGAACAATGGAAGAAGCCATTAGGAAAGCGGATGTTTTGATTGAAGCGTTACCTTACATAAAGAAGTTCCATAAAAAGGTAATCGTGATTAAATACGGCGGAAGCATTATGGGGGACGCCAAGATCCGTAACGGCGTAATGGAGGATATTGTTTTTCTGAACTTTATGGGGTTGCGCACGATCCTTGTGCATGGAGGCGGTCCGAATATCAGCGACCGCATGCGCGCTTCAGGCAAGAAGACGGAGTTTGTAGAGGGGATGCGCGTTACGGATGAGGAAACATTGCGGTTAGTCGAAGAAGAGTTGGTGGTATTAAATGAGATGATCGTAAAGGAAATCAATGACCTGGGGGCAAAGGCTGTCGGTTTAAACGGAAAAGATAATGATTTGATCCAGGTGGAAAAGAAAAAAACCAAGATAGATATCGGCTTGGTGGGGAATATCAAAGAGATCAATACGGAGCTGTTGAATGAGGAGCTTAGAAAAGATAAAGTAGTTGTTGTTTTGCCCATGGGCAAAGGAAAAGACAAAAAGGCTTATAATGTCAACGCCGATGAGGCCGCTGCCAGCATTGCCGCCAGCATCCAGGCGGAAAAATTTGTTTTAATGACTAATGTCAAAGGGATCATGCGTAACGCCGAAGACAAAAATTCCTTTATCTCTACCCTGACGTTTGAAGAAGTAAACGGGTTAATTGAAAACAAAGTCATCCAGCAGGGGATGATTCCCAAGGTTAACGCTTGCGTTTCGGCGTTAAGCGGCGGGGTAAAAAAGACACATATTATTGACGCACGCACGCCGCATGGTTTGCTTTTGGAAATTTTCACTGACAAGGGTATCGGAACTGAAATTATAAAATGAAGCTAGATGAGATATTCGAAGTTTATAAAGAAAACATAATGCCCACCTATAACAAGGTGCCGCTTGTTTTTGTTAAAGGCAAGGGTTCGCGGCTATGGGATATAAAAGGCGGGGTTTATCTTGATTTCTTCCCGGGCTGGGGTGTGGGTAATTTAGGGCATTGCCATCCTAAGGTTATGCAGGGAATACGGGATCAGGTCGGTAAGTTGATCTTTGTGCCGAATAATTATTATCACCCTTTTCAGGCGAAGCTGGCAAAAGAATTGATTTACTGGAGTTTTCCGGGGAAGGTATTCTTCGCTAATTCCGGAGCGGAGGCTAATGAAGGGGCAATAAAATTAGCCAGGAAATTTGGCTCAACTTTTGCCTCCGGAACAGGTCAGCCCAGGTTTGAGATAATTACTTTTGAGAATGCTTTTCACGGAAGGACCCTGGCTACTCTGGCGGCTACGGGTCAGAAAAAATATCAGAATGGTTTTCTCCCTATGCCGGAGGGTTTTAAACAGGTTAAATTTAATGATATCGCCGCTGTTAAGCAAGCGGTTACGGATAAAACCGCAGCCATCATGCTTGAGTTTGTTCAGGGCGAGGGCGGGGTAAATATCGCCAAGCGGGATTTTGTCCTGGAACTCAGGAAGATATGCGACGAGAAGAAATTACTTTTAATCGTAGATGAAGTGCAAACCGGCCTCGGCAGGACAGGGAAAATGTTCTGCTATCAGCATTATGGTATAACTCCTGATGTAATGACTTTGGCTAAAGCCTTAGGCGGAGGACTGCCTATTGGAGTCATGATAGCTAAAAAAGAATTAAGCGATCTTTTGACTCCCGGTATGCACGCCTCTACTTTTGGCGGCGGTCCGGTAATCTGTAAAGCGGCCTTGGGGGTGCTTAGGGCAATACAGAAGGAAAAGCTGCTTAAGAATTGCCAGAATATGGGAGAGTATCTTTTGGAAAAACTAAATCTTTTAAAGGCGGCTTATCCGGTAATCAAGGATGTCCGGGGGATGGGTTTGATGTTCGGCGTGGAGTTAAGTATTGATGGAAAACAGATATATGAGAAATGCGTAGAGCGGGGCTTATTGATTAACTGCACGCACGAAAAAGTCTTAAGGCTGATGCCGGCGTTAAATACCGTCAAACATGAGATTGATAAGGCGGTAAAAATATTGGAAGAAGTTTTCAAGGAGTGCGCATAATGAAAAAAGATTTGCTTTCGATCGGGGATCTGACTTTAGAAGAGATCAATGCTGTCTTTAAGCTTGCTGAACAGCTTAAGAAGAATAAAAGGAAGTTCGCTAAATCCCTGACCGGCAAGACCCTGGCTTTGATCTTCCAGAAGCCGTCGAACAGGACGCGGGTCTCTTTTGAGGTTGGGATGTACCAATTGGGAGGTAATTCCCTTTATTTGTCTCCCCAGGAGATCAACCTTGGTGTCAGAGAAACCATCGGAGATGTGGCAAGAACCATCTCCCGTTATGTTGATGGAATTGTCTTAAGGACTTTTGAGCATAAGAACTGCCTGGACATGGCGCAAGCCGCGTCTGTTCCGGTGATAAACGGCTTGTCGGATTTTTCACATCCCTGCCAGGCCTTAGCGGATCTTTTTACGATTAGAGAAAAACTAAAAGACTTAAAAAAAGTTACGCTTGCCTATGTCGGAGACGGCAATAATGTTTGCAACTCATTGCTCTTCGCTGCGGCTAAAACCGGGATGAATATCTCCGTGGCTGCCCCTAAAGGATACGCTCCCGCCGCGGATGTTGTAAAGCTTTCGCAGGAGCTGGCCAAAAAGTCAGGCAGCCGGATAAAGATTACTGAGGACCCTTTTAACGCGGTTAACTTTGCGCAGGTAGTTTATACCGATGTCTGGGCCAGTATGGGCCAGGAAGAAGAGATCAATAAAAGAAAGATTATCTTTAAAGATTTCCAGATTAATGCCAAACTTTTATCCGGCGCCGCTAAGAATGTCTTGGTTATGCACTGCCTGCCCGCGCATAGAGGTGAAGAGATAACCGACGAGGTTATGGAGAGTAAGAATTCCATTGTTTTCGACCAGGCGGAAAATAGAATGCATGTTCAGAAAGCGATTTTGATAAAATTATTAGGTAAGGATTAACGGGTCCTGCCTTGGGTATTTTCTCTGCCGCAGTACGCGGCTCCGAAAACACCCAAGTCACCCGTTAATTTAACAGTTAATTTTACCAAGATTAAGGGAGAAATGATGAAAAAAGTGGTTTTAGCGTATTCGGGCGGTTTGGATACCTCTTGCATAGTCAGATGGTTGAAGGAAAGAGGGTACGAGGTAATCTGTTTTGTGGCTGACCTGGGCCAGGGCCTGGGCCAGGGTGAAAACTTTGAAGCGATTGAAGCCAGGGCCTTGGCTGCCGGGGCGACTAAAGTTTATATCCGCGACCTGCAGGATGAATTCATTAAGGATTTTATTGTTCCCGCGTTAAAGGCTAATGCTGTTTATGAGGGCAAATATCTTTTGGCAACGGCATTGGGCCGCCCATTGATCGCCAAATATTTAGTGCAGATCGCGCATAAAGAAAAAGCGCAGGCTGTTGCCCACGGCTGTACCGGAAAAGGCAATGACCAGGTGAGACTTGAGGTTGCCGTAGGGATACTGGATCCGAAACTTGAGATTATCGCTCCGGTGCGGGATTGGGAATTTAAATCGCGGGAAGAAGAGATTGATTATGCCTTAAAATACAATATCCCGATAGACGTGACCAAGAAAAAGCCTTATAGCGTTGACCGTAATATCTGGGGAATAAGTATCGAAGCCGGTATTTTGGAAAATCTGGAACAGGAGCCGCCTGAGGATGCTTATTTGATTACCAAGAGTCCGACGCATACCTCGAGTTATCCGCGGTATATTGAAGTGTCTTTTGCAAAAGGCCTGCCAACTAAGATTGACGGCAAGACGCTTAAATTAAAGGAGCTGATTACTTATTTAAACGAGGTCGGCGGCCAATTCGGGGTCGGTAGAAGCGATATGGTTGAGAACAGACTGGTGGGGATCAAATCTAGAGAGATTTATGAAGCTCCCGCGGGCACTATCCTTTATACCGCGCACAAGGAATTAGAGGCCCTGGTCCTTGACCGGGAGCTCACCCATTATAAGGAGATGATCAGCCTTAAATACGCGGAGCTGGTTTATTATGGATTATGGTTTTCCTCTTTAAAAGATGCTTTGGATGGTTTTGTGGAGAAGACGCAAAAACTGGTAAGCGGCACTATCAGGCTGAGGTTATCAAAAGGCAGCTGTGTTGTCGTTGGCAGGAAATCCGCCAATTCCCTTTATAAAAAGGAATTAAGCACTTACGGTAAAGAAGATAAATTCGACCAGAAGTTAGCCGAAGGTTTTATCAAACTTTGGGGTATGCCTTACAAAAGATAACTACGTTAAGCGGGTCCTGCCTTGGACTGTTTCTCGCCGCACGCCGCGGCTCGAACCCAGTCCAAGTCACCCGCTTAAGTAGCAATCTTTTGTAATTAAGGGGGAAACGATGGCGAAGAAACTTTGGGGAACAAGGTTTAACAAGAAGACAAATGCTTTGACCGATAAATTCACTTCATCGATAGCCTTTGACCAGAGATTGGCTAAATATGATATTTTAGGCAGTATTGCTCATGCCAAAATGTTAGCCAGGCAGAAGATTATTCCTCAAAAGGATAGTTCGCGGATAGTTAAAGGTTTGAATGCGATACTCAAGGATGTAGTCAACGGAAAATTCAAGTTTGATC
This sequence comes from Candidatus Omnitrophota bacterium, assembly GCA_041648875.1. Classification (GTDB taxonomy): domain Bacteria; phylum Omnitrophota; class Gorgyraeia; order Gygaellales; family Profunditerraquicolaceae; genus UBA6249. The sequence continues at coordinate 2,094 of JBAZOE010000063.1, read as the reverse complement.
CCTCCGCTGAAGATATCCATTCTAATATCCAGGAGCTTTTGAATAAGAAAATCGGCGAGCCGGCTCATAAATTGCATACCGCAAGATCCCGGAATGACCAGGTTGCTTTGGATACCAGGATGTATTTAAGAAGCGAGGTGGATAACCTGGTGGAGTTTAGCGCGCAGTTACAGAAAGCAATACTAAAATTCGCTGCCGGTAATTCTAATGTTGTCATACCGGGATATACGCATATGCAGATTGCTCAATGTGTGCTTTTAGCGCATCATTTATTGGCATATGTAGAGGCATTGGAAAGGGACAAGCAGAGATTGCTTGACGCCAAGAAGAGAATTAATTCTATGCCGCTTGGTTCCTGCGCTTTTTCAGGCACAGGGCTTGATACTGACCGGAATTTTGTGAAGAAGGAGTTAAAGTTTGATAGCTTGGCTGCTAACAGTATTGATGCAGTCAGCGACCGCGACTATATAATTGAAGTGCTGGCGGATTTAACGATACTTTCCGTGCATTTATCGCGCATAGCCGAAGATCTTATTCTTTGGTCAACAAAAGAATTTAATTTTATCGATATCGATTTTTCTTTTTGCACCGGTTCCAGTATTATGCCGCATAAAAAGAACCCGGATATATTAGAGCTGATCCGCGGTTCAGTAGGGCAAATTCAAGGGAACCTATCCAGCGTAATAATGCTGATGAAAGGGCTGCCTACTTCTTATAACAGGGATATGCAGTTAGATAAGCCTCCGCTTTTTGACGCGATTGACACGATTAAGAATATCCTTGAGATTTTTATGGCGCTCTTTGCCAATATTGTGATTGAAAAAGAAGCGATTGCCGCCAAAGTTCAAGATGAATCTTTGTTTTCGGTGGATATCGTGGAGTATCTGATTAAGAGGGGAATTTCTTATCGTCAGGCGCATGATATTGTAGGCAGGATGGTCAGGGACTGCCTGGATAAGGGCAAAAAGATATCTTCTTTAAGCGATAAGGAGCTGAAAAAATATTCCCCAAAACTTAAAGCGGATGTGAGAAACATACTTAATGCCTGGGCATCGGTGAACTTAAAGAAATCTTTTGGCAGCACAAATCCTAAACTGGTCAAACAGCAATTATCCGCCTGGCTCCACCGTTTGTAGACAGTGTATATAACTGTATGCAGTAGATTGGGTTAGAAAACAAATGCACGAATTTAAATATAAGAATACCCGGCTTTATTGCGAAAATGTTTTAGTTGAAAAATTAGCTAAAACGTTTGGAACGCCGCTTTATGTCTATAGCTATCATACGTTGATTGACCACTATTTAAAATTAAAAGCCGCGTTTTCTCAAATCAACCCTCTTATCTGTTATTCGGTAAAAGCCAATTCCAATCTTTCCATACTAAAAGCTTTGATTGCCAAAGGCGCCGGATTAGACATCGTCTCCGGCGGCGAACTTTTTCGCGCCTTAAAAGTTGGCTGTCCTGCCAATAAAATTGTTTATGCCTCTGTGGGCAAAACCGAAGAGGAGATTTCCACGGCAATCACTAAAGGAATACTTTTCTTTAACGTAGAATCGCTTCCGGAATTAAGGAGCATCGACCGTATTGCCGGCAGGCTCGGTAAAATTACCCGCGTAGCTATCCGCATAAATCCTGATGTGGAGGCCAAGACGCATAAATTTATCACCACCGGAAAAATTACCAATAAGTTCGGCATTGATTTAAACAACGCTTATAAAATTCTGCTCCTGCGTGATAAATTCAAAAACGTGAAAATCTGCGGCTTGCATATCCATATTGGTTCGCAGATCACCGAAAGCGCTCCTTTTGTGGCGGCTCTCAAGAAAGTGAGTGGTTTTATCAAAAAGTTAGGCGCAAAAGGCATTAAGCTTGAATACCTGAATATCGGAGGGGGGATGGGGATTATTTATGATCAGGAGGCCCCTCAGACCGCCCAGGTTTATGCCGACGAAATAATTCCTCTTTTAAAGAGCACTGGCTTAAACATAATCATGGAACCGGGCCGCTTTATTGCCGGTAATGCCGGGATATTGGTAACTAAAGTTTTATATATCAAAAATACTCCGAAAAAGAAGTTTATTATCGTTGACTCC
>JBAZOE010000062.1:0-7053 GCA_041648875.1 Candidatus Omnitrophota bacterium | reverse complement strand
CAAAACCGATCTCCTCAACCTTACCTTTACCAATAAGGTACTTTGACGTAGCCTTATCACAAATACAAATTATATTTTCAGCTACCTCAACACCGGCTGAAAGAGCCAGCTCCTCCAATTCCGAAGAGATATCCTCGATCCGCCAGTGATGTTTATCTGTCTTAATTTGAATACTTACTAATATAGCTTTTTCCATATGCGTTTGGCAATCTCCAGTGGTGTTTCTTTACCCTTGATATTAACCCATTGTATGCGTTTGTCTTTCCTGAACCAAGTAAGCTGGCGCTTGGCATAGCGCCTGCTGTTACGCTGGATAAGGCCCCTGGCCTCATCTAATGAATACTTTCCCTTAAAATAACCTTCTAGTTCACGTACACCGATAGCGCAAAGAGCGGTCTTGCTTAATTTATGTTTGAGCAACCCCTTGATTTCATTAATCAGGCCCAAGCTAAACATCTTATTAACCCTTTGGTTGATTTTATCATAAAGAGCACGCCTGTTAGTGTTTAAAGCAAATATTTTAATTTCATATTTATTGCCCAAACCAACCCTGCTTCTTTGCAACACAGATATAGGCAGGCCTGCCGTCATATAAACTTCCAGCGCGCGGATAATCCTTCTGGCATCATTAGGATGGATCTTTTCAGCGGACAAAGGATCGACTTTGCTTAATTTATCATAAAGATACTTATTTCCCTTAAGCGATAACTGTTTATAGAGCCTGGCGCGGATTGATTTGTTTTCCGGGCCTGACGGAAAAATCCCGTCAATTATGACAGAATAATAAAGTCCGGCGCCTCCCACAAACAAAGGGATACTGCCTTTTGAAAATAACTTACCGCAAATCGACATAGCGTCTTTTCGATACCTGGCTACATTGTATTCTTTATCCGGCTTGATTACGCCGAGTAAATGATGCTTTACCTTTTTTCTTTGCGCGCGGCCTGGCTGGGAAGTGACGATATCCATCGAGTTATAAACTTGCATGGAGTCGCAGGAGATAATCTCAGCGTTTATCTTGCCGGCCAGATGAACCGCAATAGCGGATTTGCCTACAGCGGTAGGGCCGATAAGGAAAATAATCTTTTTCTTAAGCATAAAATACTACGGACAGAGTTTGGTTGGGAAACCTTCCCGGGAAAGCCTGTTCTGCGAATCCTGAGCTTCTGTTTGTGTTTTGAACCTGCCGACTTTAACCCGGTAGCCCTCGCTTGAAGCCTCCACATAAGCAGGATACCTCATATCCAGCAACTTATCTTTAAAATTAACGGCATTCAAATTCTTTACAAAAAATCCTACCTGTACCGAGAATCCACCTGATTCGTTTACAAACGGGAGGTTTACCGGTATGCCTTTAGAGGGCCTTAGCTCGAGACTTAAAGGATAATCTCTTTTTAATTTCATCAAATACTCATCAGACTGTTCGTTATTTCCTTTTCTATAATTTGACTGGCTTAGGCGATACAATATTGCCGCCTTCAAGTTTATATTGGGATTATCCTCAAGCAGTTTATTATAAATACCTTCCGCCTCCTGGAATTGCCCTTTAATTAAATAAACGTCCGCTGAAGCCATGGATGCCTGATCTTTAAATTTACTGAGAGGATTACTCAGGACCCTCCGGAAACATTCCTGCGCCTGAAACGGCTTATCCTCTTTTAAATAGCTCAAGCCTAATATATAGACCAGTTCATCGGCGCCCTGGATATTGAAACGCTCTGCCTGAGCCTGCGCCTCGAATATTACCCTGCGGTAATTTCCCGCCAGGAAATCAGATTTTAAATCATCCAAATTAGCCGCCCAACCGGTAACCGGTAAAACAAAAATAGCTGAAATTACAAAATAAAAATTAAGCTTTCGCATATTTATGTTTACCCTTAAGCTTATTGGATATATTCCTTTGTAAATCAAGAATCTTCTTATGTCTCTTTTCTTTTTCTTCTTTAGTCAGTAAATCCGCTAATTTAGCCGCTTGCGTATACGGCCTGGGAGAATATTTAAAAATGTAGGCGGCATTAAACCCTATTTCCTCAATTAAATCACAGGTCTCCTTAAACTCTTTGTCGGTTTCGGTAGGAAACCCCACAATAATATCCGTAGTCAAAAACCCACCTTTAACAATTTTACGATAAGAATCAATTAAAGCCAAGTACTCTTTTACCGAATACCCACGGTTCATAAGTTTAAGTATCCTGTCTGTTCCTGACTGCAAAGGCAGATGCAATGATTTGTTTAATTTATCTAAATCATTAATAGCCTGAAAAAGATCAACATTGGCGTCTTTAGGATGAGAGGTGAAAAAACCTAACTCTTTTAAACCTTCTAACGCGTTAACCCGTGTCAGCAGATTTGTAAAATCAACCCCATCTTCGTAATAGGCGTTGACATTCTGGCCTAAAAGAGTAATTTTAGTAATTCCTCCGGCAATGGCCTCCTGAATTTCCATAAGTATATTTTTATTCTTGCGGTGACGCAGAGGGCCGCGGACATACGGCACTACACAATAAGAACAAAAATTAGAACATCCTTCGGATATAACCACATACGCGTGGTCTTTATCCTGGAAGAAACCTGTGTGGTAAACCTCCTCCGGCCGCTGAGAGCTATCCACCTCCCAGATCTTACGCTCAAAAAATTCCCCGGAAGCAAGCCTGTCTAATATTTCAGGGATTTTATAGATGTCCTGCGGCCCGGAGGCAAAGCTGATATTCGCGTCGCGCTGGAAGACGCTTTCTTTATAATTCTGGGCCATACATCCGACTAAACCAATTATCTTGGAACCCTTGTAACTTCCGATCAAACTCCATACCCGGTCCTCGGCATGCTGGCGCACGGAGCAGGTATTAAATATAATAATATCCGCTTCTTTATCGGAAGCGCAAATCTTATAACCCGACTTTTTCAGCAGTCCGCAGATCAGCTCGGAATCACGCTCGTTCATTTGACAGCCGAAGGTGCGGATAAATACCCTCATATTAATTTTTTTCATAGCAAGCATACAAGAAGTTATAGGAAGATACTATTTTACCGCGATAACAAGCATCTCAAAATCATCCGGGGTCAGTTTGTCGTTTCTTGAGTATGCCCCAAGCTTTGCGCCAAAAATGTCTATTCTTTTATATCCCAGCGTCTTTAAAAGCCACCTTATTTCGCTAGGCACATAATAGCGCTCATTGCTTTTGAGTTCTCTTTTATTCCCGGAATCATCTTCAATAACTGTTGTATTATGGTCTCGGAAAGTCATCAGATCAAAGGAGCACTCCTTACACCGGGATTGGCCTTCTTTCTGCGCTGACTCATAGAATTCATTGACCGAATGAAACAGCGGAAACAATCCGTTTAATGTGGTGAAAATGAGCTTGCCTTTACTTTTAAGCGCATTTGTGGCGTTCTTGAGTATCTCAAAATTCATCTCATCTGTTTCCATAAGAGAGAAACCGCCTTCACACAACATAATCGCCAGATCAAATTCGCCGTCAAAAGAGAGATTGCGCGCATCTTGTATTTGGAAATCGATGGTCACCCCTGCCTCTTGTGCCTTTTCCCTTGCCCTTTTTATCTGATTCTCGGAAAGGTCAACACCGGTAACGTTGTATCCCCTTTTTGTCAGTTCAATCGCGTGACGGCCGGTACCGCAGCCGATATCCAGGATCTTTATCGACTTATCGCGATTTATCTCCTGCTCAATAAAGTCGCATTCTCCAAGCGTTCCATGAACATAACATTCTTGATCGTATTTGTGCGCATAATTCTCAAATAATGACTCATACCATTGTTTCATTCTATCCCGCCCTTCTAATAATAATGCATTTGGTTCTATTATCGATTCTTCACTTACGTTCGGTTCCATTTTTTGCTTTTTTCCTAACTTCTTAAAGCACAAGTAATTAACCCCTACCATATCACTCTCTCAACGAGTGTACAATTTGTCCATCTGGCAACCAAGGTAACATATCAATATATTACAGAAGAAACCTATCCTACGCCCGTGGATGTATTTCTTGTATAAATCTATGTGCAAGAATCAGTTAAATAAACTGTCTACTAAGCTACTTTTTTACTAATTCTTCAATTCTTTTTCCTGCGACATATAAACTTTCTATTACCGCCATACCATCTTGTATCCTGATAACCGCGTAAGCATCTTCTTTACCGCTCTGGGCACGCTGCTGATAAATTTTCTCCGCCCGGGGAGCGGATTTCTCTTCCATATAATAACGGTCAATAGGTACATCCAAATACGCCTTATCTCCGGAGACATAACTTAACCTTGTTTTGATATACGGGACTTTCCCGGGCCTGTTCACAGCCAACGCGGAAAATTTTGCAAATCCCCGGCTGTCAACATCAATCAAGGCGTAAACCTCCTGCCCCGCGTTTAATTTATCTTCCTTGGAGTATAAACAATAATTTTCTTCAAAACGTAAAGCAACATACCTTCCCCGGAAAGCATCATATGGGTCAACCGGGGAAACTTTAAATTTATATTGCGCTCCATGTTTAAGCACAAACTCCCTCCTTGCTATCATGGATAAAGGTATAATAATTTGCACAAGACAGACACACAGGAACAAACCGACAACTAATTTAATCTTCATTTCACACCTCCTAAGCGGCGGGTGTATACCAGGTTAGTGATTAAGAACCCGATGCCTACGATTATAAACACCAGGCCTTTAATTATAAAACTGATATCGCTGTCAAAGAACCTGGCGATAATAAGCATGGATAACATGAGCATTCCGGTGTTGAGAAAAGCCTGATTATTGCGGCGAAACCCGGCTACAATGCGGCTAAGGCTTAAAACAAATATATAAAGGTTAAAAATCAATAACGGCAGAAAAGTTGATTTCATATTAAGAAAATAAGCAACTATAGCCAGCAAAGGAACTGCCCCGAACAATGCAACCAGATTGTTTTTGCGCTTGAGATTATCGTAAAATAACAATACCGCCGTTCCTATTATTGCCAAGGTTATTATGTAATCAGGCAATAAACCAATAAAAGAAATATCCCGGTTAATCCCATAAGAATAGCCTCCCAGATATTGCCAGCAATATTTAAAAGTAAATTGAAAGGCAAGTATGAATAATCCAGCGGCTCCTAAAAAACGCAATGGTTTTTGCCAATTGGCAGTTATTCGATTAAATTTCCAATTCCCGGTAAAATAGATAACCGCAAAAATGCTCGGGAAAATAACCACCCATAAACCAGGCCAGTTTCTCCCAAGGCTAAAGCTCGCGGCGAATAAAACGCATACTGCCATAACCAGGGAAACTATTGTAGCGCGCAAAGCATAAATCTCCTGCCTTAACGCCCAGATAAGATGAGGAACAATTACAGCTGCCAATGGCCAGAAGATAACCGCCTTCGCGGGATTATCCCAGTGATTCCCAGCCCAGGCAGTTATACCGATCAAGTAAATTACTGCCGGCAAAGATGCCTGCATAATATAAACAAGGGGAAAGATCAACAACATCCAAGTAAGGATAAAAGTCCCGGCATCCCCATGTATATTATATGTCTGGCTGATCAAAGCTATCGCAGCGCCAACCATGAGGCTTAAAAAAGTTGCCGTACCTTCCTTTAACGCACTGGATTGAGGCCTTTTAAGCAAAACCCATAGTACCAGGACCTGCCCAATAATTAACGGGGATAAAGACAGTACAGCCCGGCTCAGGCGAGACAGCTGATCCCAATTATGCGCGAACAATAAGATTATACCTAAACCAATTAAAAAAGCACCGATAGTGCCAAAAATAACCAACCCCACATTCATTCTCCCGGGATTTTTTACTTGTCCATAAAATTGCCGTATTTTATCAGCTGTTTCTTGGGGCAAGATTCCTTTTTCTACTAATCCTGGCAATTCCTGATAGAGCAACTTTAAGAATGTTCTATTCATAGCTACCCCCTAAAAATTAAACCCCGCGCAGTTCTTGGCGCGGGGTTTAATTTTGGCTAAAAAACGCATTAACCTTTTTTTAATTTCTCAACTAATTCAGCTACAAATTTTCCAGCTATATCCTTACAGCCAAGGCCAAAAGCCAAAGCCAGGGCTAAACCAAAGGAACCTAATATTATCCCTATGGTAAGCTCGGTAACACGCATACCGATATTAAGCTGTTCCAAACCTATAATTACCGCAAAAACAACAACAACCGTTTCTACGATTTTCCCCAATAATTTACCCTGGCTAAGCCCGACATTATTAGCAGCAGTGGTTACAATATTCTTCAATGCCGTCGCGGCAAACATGCCGATAATCAGGATAAATATCCCCGCAATGACATTTGGTATATAAAGGACAACCTGGTTCAATAAATCCGCAGCTACGGTCAGGCCTATAGCATTAATCGCTACCATAAAAGTAACTAAAAGGCCAAGCCAATAACAGACTACCCCGATTAAATCAGAAAGCGAATAAGTAATCCCCCCTTTGCCGAGAACCTTATCCAATTCAATGCGGCTGGAGAGTGTATCAAGCTTGATAGTCTTTAAAGCTTTGCTCACTATTGCCTTAATCAACTTGGAAATCAACCAACCGATTATCAGGATAACGATAACCAACAGCACATTAAGCATAAATTGGCTGATCTGGGTGAGCACATTTCTTGCCGGCTCAAGCAGCACGACTTGCCAACTACTCATATCTCCCTCCTTTTTAATGTTATGTGTAATAACATTAACATAACTAGGCATTTATGTCAAGAATATTTAACTCTTTTTTAAAATAATCTTAAAAACTAAGATCGTAATAATTTTTTATACAAACAACTCATAATAACTATAACTATTGTATTTGCAATATGTTAGCTAAATAATGAATTTTTGGCAGGCTATTGAAATTTCCAAAACTATGTGTTATACTTTTATTACAATTAGGTTCAGCTTTGAAAAAGGCTAACTAGCAGTAATGCTGGGGCGCAAAGTGACAGCTCCGAGGTTTCTTGGAGGGCTGCATTGCCAAAGGATAAAAACCCTAAAATATCCTTTTAGGGTTTTTTGTGGCCCCGGCTGTCAAAAACCGGGGTTTTTTAATGGGCAAGGAGG
>JBAZOE010000061.1:0-7182 GCA_041648875.1 Candidatus Omnitrophota bacterium | reverse complement strand
GAGGGGATGGCAAAAAAAATCTTGCATACCCTGGAGGGTTATGATATATTAGCGCCCAATGGTTTGATAGTCGCGCAGCACCCTAAATCAGAATTATTGGCTGAACCCAGCCCAAAATTTAACCTGATTAAAGAATCCAGCTATGGCGATACGCTGATCTCTATTTTCAGGAAGAAAGAATATTAATGTGCCAGGTTGCCTTATATCCGGGGACATTTGACCCGGTAACTAACGGCCATATTGACTTGATCTGTCGCGCGCATGAAATTTTTCATGATGTGATTGTGGCGGTCGCGCATAATCCCCACAAGAAGCCGGTTTTTGGCGTCGCGCAAAGGATGGATATGCTTAAAAAAGCCACCGCCGGCATGGACGGAGTAACCGTTACCCATTTTGACGGCCTGGTCGTGGATTTTGCCCATAAAATGAAGGCAAGGGTCCTGGTGCGCGGAGTGCGCATGCTTTCGGATTTTGAATACGAATTCCAGATGGCTTTAACCAACCGCAAGCTGTCCAGCGACATTGAGACGATTTTTCTTATGCCGCATGAGTCTTACAGCTATCTTTCGGCAAGGTTGATCAAAGAAGGGGCAAGCTTAGGGGCTGACCTTTCAAGTTTTGTCCCGGATTTCGTAGCCAGCGCCTTGCGGAAAAAATTGCGCAGGAAAAAGTGAAAATATTTATCAATCAGGTCCTTTTAGAGGGCCTGTTATTAGAAGAAGAGATTAAGCCGGTGGAGCTTGATCTTGAGACCGAGCTGATAAAATTCCGTTCCAACCTGAAGGTGAGGGCGTTTGTTTCCAGGGCGATTAACGCCATTATCGTGGAATTGGATATGCAGGCGCTGCTTTCGGCGCCTTGTTCCCGCTGCCTTGCGGAGTTCCAGTGGCAGTTTAATAAGAATACGCGCATGAGCTATACTTTTGACAGCGACACAACCTTTATTGATTTGAACCCCGATATAAGAGAAGAAGTGATGTTGGATTACCCAATAAAGCCCTTATGCGGCCCGGAATGTAAAGGGCTTTGCGTAAAATGCGGCAAAAACAAAAACGAAGGAGGATGTAACTGTGGCTCTACCTAAGAGGAAACATTCAGCACAACGCGGCCGCAAGCGCCGTACACATTGGAAGATCAAGAAGACTAATTTAGTCCCTTGTCCGCAATGCAAACAGCTAAAACTTTCCCATCGCGTTTGCCTGGTCTGCGGTTTTTATGACGGTCGTCAAGTCGTCGAAATAAAAGTCAAAGAAAAGAAAAAGAAAAAGTAAGCACCTTAAAGTTTTGATTTAGCGCAATCCTACCGAGCGTTAGCGAGGTAGGAAAGAAGAAATAAGCCCCTTTAGGAGACCATATAATGAAAATAGTCGTTGATGCTATGGGCGGAGATCATGCCCCCGGCGTGGTTATTGATGGCAGCATCCTGGCGGTAAAAGAATATGATGTAGATGTCGTTCTTGTAGGAGACCAGCCGAGAATTGAAGCCCTTTTGCATAAAGCTAAATACACCGGCAGTAAGATCAGCGTGCAGCACGCTCCTGAAGTAATCGAGATGAGCGAATCCGCCGCCACCAGCATCAGGAGAAAAAGGAACTCTTCTATTGTCATTGGCGTTAATTTGGTAAAAGAAGGCAAGGCTGACGCCTTCTTTAGCGCCGGCAACACCGGAGCTGTAGTTTGCGCCGGAACCTTAGGCCTGGGGCTTCTTCCGGGGATTGAACGGCCTGGCATTGGTATTGTTACTCCTACCTTAAAAGGCAACTCTTTGATTATTGATGTCGGCGCTAACATCGACCCTAAGCCCACCCAACTGCTGCAATACGGAATTATGGCTGATGCCTACTGCAAGAATATTTTAAATAAATCTAACCCTATCGTGGGGCTATTAAATATCGGGGAAGAAGAGAAGAAGGGCACGGAATTTATCCGGGAAGCTTATGAGCTTCTGGAAAAGAGCAAGCTTAATTTTATCGGCAACGTAGAAGGCAAGGATCTTTTCAGCGGCAAATGCGATATTATTATCTGCGATGGTTTTGTGGGTAATGTGGCTTTGAAGGTTTCAGAGAGCGCGGCCGAATCCATGCAGATATTCCTGAAACGGCATCTTTTAAGCAGTATTTGGGGTAAGATCGGCCTGATCTTTATGATGCCCAGCCTGAAACATTTTAAGAAAGAAATCGATTATGCCGAGTATGGCGGAGCGCTTTTATTGGGAGTCAACGGCGTCGTGATCATCGGCCATGGCCGCTCTAATAAGAAGGCGATAAAGAACGCCATCAGGGTTGCCAAAGAAGAGATCGAGCGCCAGGTTAACGCTAAAATTCTTGAAGCATTGAAGTAGAAAGGTTGATCGTGAAAAAAGTAGGCATTATCGGGGTAGGCGAATACCTGCCGGAGAAAATACTCACCAACTCCGACCTTGAGAAAATGGTCGATACCTCTGATGAGTGGATTACTACGCGTACCGGGATAAAACAAAGGCATTTGGCGGCTAAGGGTGAGGCTGCTTCGGATTTAGCTCTTAAGGCCGCAGAACAGGCATTAAAAAACGCCAAAATTAACCCAGAAGATTTAGACCTTATAGTGGTTGCGACAATTACCGGAGATATGCCTTTTCCTTCGGTAGCCTCTATCTTGCAGAATAAACTTGGCGCAAAGCACGCCGCTTCTTTTGATATCTCCGCTGCCTGCGCGGGTTTTGTGTATGGGCTTTCTGTGGCGCAGCAGTTTATTGCCTGCTCTACTTATAAAAATGCCCTGGTTATCGGTGTTGAGGTTTTATCTTCCATTACAGATTGGCAGGATCGCAATACCTGCGTTTTATTTGGAGACGGCGCGGGAGCTGCGGTTTTATCAGAAGTAAAGAGCAGGGGGATTATTTCTACGTATCTGGGTTGCGATGGCTCAAAGTCGGGCATATTGAATATGCCTGCCGGAGGCTCGGCAAACCCGGCAACTACCGAGACCGTAAGAAACCGTCAGCATTTTATAAAAATGCAGGGCAATGAACTATTTAAGATTGCGGTCAATACCATGACTAAAGCCGCCGAGATTGTCCTGGAACAGGCAGGCATGGCTTTTGCTGATGTCGACCTGATTATTCCGCATCAGGCAAACGCGCGTATCATTATGGCTGTAGCGAAAAAATTAGGGATCCCCGAGGACCGGGTTTACCTTAATATAGAAAGATGCGGGAATATGTCCAGCGCTTCCACGGTTACCGCGCTTTGCGAGGCAGTGCAGGAGGGCAGGGTTAAAAAAGGGGACATTATCCTTCTGGATGCATTCGGGGCAGGTTTGGTTTGGGGCGCCTGCGTTATTGAATGGTAGGTTTTCTTTTTGCCGGCCAGGGCAGCCAATATGTGGGCATGGGCAAAGATTTATATGAGTCTTTCCTCGAGGCGGCCAAGGTATTCGACAGGGCTGAAGAACTTTTAGGTTTTGAGTTAAAGAGGATTTGCTTTGACGGCCCTGAAGAGACACTTAAATCAACTAATGTTTCACAGCCGGCGATTGTAACAGCCAGTATCGCCGCTTACGAAGTTTTCAAAACCAAATCAAATCTTGTTCCTTCTTTTGCCGCGGGGTTAAGTTTAGGGGAATATTCCGCTTTGATTGCCGCAGGCAGCCTAACTTTTGATGACGGTATCCGTCTGATACAAAAAAGAGGCCAGATCATGGAAGAAGCCTCCAGGAAGCATCCCGGAAAAATGGCCGCGGTTTTGGAGCTGCCGCTTGAAACATTAAGAGATATCTGCCTGAAGTCCGGAGCTGAGATCGCTAATCTAAACTGTCCCGGCCAGGTAGTGATTACCGGAAAAGCGGAAGCGGTTAACCAGGCTATGGAATTATGCAGTCAGGCGGGGGCAAAGAGAGTGATCCCTCTTGAGGTCAGCGGAGGATTCCATTCTTCTTTGATGTCTGAGGCTTCGGTAGAATTAAAACTCGTTCTGGATAATATACCGGTTTCTGAGCCTAAGATTCCCGTGATTAGTAATTATACCGCGCAGCCGCAATATAAAGTCGGCCAGATAATTGAAAACCTGGTCCATCAGATAAGAGGTTCGGTAAGATGGGAAGAATCGATGAGATTTATTTTATCCCAGGGTGTAACAAATTTCATTGAGTTTGGCCCGGGCAAGGTTTTAAAAGGCCTGATGCGCCGCATCGACAGTAACGCGCAGGTTACCAACATAGAGAAAACTGCCGATATTGAGCAATTGGCTAACACCCGGCCTTGATAGACACGCGACGCTAACATGTATTGCGTCGGTGTGCGCTAGGTAGCGCAAGTGGCCGGTGTACCCCCGTGGGTAAGGAGGATAAAATGAGGTTAAAAGATAAAGTAGCTTTAGTTACAGGTGGAGCAAGAGGTATAGGCCAGGCAATTGCCCTGACCTTTGCCAGGGAGGGCGCTGATATTGTAGTAGCCGATGTTAACTTGGAAATTGCCCAGAAAACCGTTCTTGAAATTGAAGCTTTGGGCCGTAAAGCGCTGGCTTTAGAGATGGATGTAACCAATTACGAAAAGGTTGAAGAAGGCGTAAATAAAATTCTTGACAAAATGGGAAAGGTTGATATATTAGTTAACAACGCTGGGATTACTAAGGACAATCTTTTGCTTAGAATGTCCCAAGCGGACTGGGATGCGGTAATTAATGTTAATCTTAAAGGTACATTTAACTGCATAAAGGCCGTATCCAGGCCGATGATAAAACAAAGAAGCGGCAGGATCATCAGCATCGCTTCGATAATCGGTTTAATGGGTAACCCCGGCCAGGCAAATTATGCCGCTTCAAAAGCGGGGATAATCGCTCTTACAAAAACAGTAGCTAAGGAGTTGGCCAGCCGTAATGTTAATGCTAACGCTGTCGCTCCCGGATTTATCCAGACAGAGATGACCGCCAAACTGCCTGAGGATATAAAAAAGAAGATGCTGGAGGCAATACCTTTAGCTAAACTTGGTACTCCTCAGGATGTAGCCAATACTTGTTTGTTCCTGGCTTCGGATGAATCAAGTTACATAACCGGCCAGGTTATCACGATAGATGGCGGCATGGTCATGGCGTAAATGTGTTTCTACACAAGGAGGAAAAAAGAATGGCAGTACAAGAGAAAGTAAAGTCTATTATAGCAGAACAGTTAGGCGTAAAGCCCGAAGAGGTAACTCCTGAAGCGTCATTTGTTGATGATTTAGGCGCGGATTCACTCGATACTGTAGAATTGGTTATGGCTTTAGAAGAAGAGTTTGGTATTGAAATACCTGATGAGGACGCAGAGAAGATCACTACTGTTGGCGATGCCATCAAATATATTGATGAGAAAAGCGCCAAATAATAATTAGATAGAGTTAAGTAAACAATTTACCCCGCTTTTTTTAGTCATGGCGGGGTAAATTTTGTTAGAATAAAAGATGAAAAAAAGAGTAGTAATCACAGGTTTAGGGGCAATCACGCCGGTAGGCAATGACGTAGAGACATTTTGGCAATCCCTGAAAGAAGGCAAAAGCGGGGTCGGGCCGACTACCAGCTTTGACGCGTCTGCTTTTGATTCCCGGATCTCCGCGGAGGTAAAGGATTTTGAGCCTACCCGTTACGGTATCTCTCTTAAAGATATTAAAAGAACGGCCAAATTCGTGCAGTTTGCTATAGCCGCCGCCAAGCAAGCCATGGAATCTTCCGGTTTAGATTCAAAAAAAGAAGATGCCACCCGCATGGGGGTAGTTATTGGCTCAGGTATCGGCAGCCTGCATACTATTGAAGAAGAGCACAAGGTTTTTCTCAGTAAAGGTCCTTCGAGGCTTTCTCCTTTTCTTATCCCTATGCTTATTGTAAATGAGGCAAGCGGCATGGTTGCCATTATCCATGGATTAAAGGGGCCGAACTCATGTGTGGCTACTGCCTGCGCTTCCGGTTCCCATGCCATAGGTGAAGCGTATAGGATGATCCTTTATGGAGACGCCGATGTAATGCTTACCGGAGGCACGGAAAGTTGTATTGTGCCTACTTCAGTGGGTGGTTTCTGCGCCTTAAGGGCGCTTTCAACCAGGAATGATGATCCTAAGAGGGCCAGCCGTCCGTTTGACCGCGACCGCGATGGTTTTATAATGGCTGAAGGATGCGGCCTGGTTGTTTTAGAGACTTTAGAGCATGCGCAAAAAAGAAACGCTAATATTATCGCTGAAATTACCGGTTTTGGCATGAGCTGCGATGCTTATCATATAACCGCTCCTGATCCTGACGGGGCCGGGGCTGCCCAGGCAATGTCCATGGCGTTAAAGGACGCGCGGATGAAACCGGAGGAGGTTACCTATATAAACGCGCATGGAACCTCGACTAAATTGAATGACAAGATTGAAACTTTATCGATGAAAAAGGCCTTTGGCGCTTATAGCAAGAAAGTAATGATTTCTTCCACAAAGTCTGTAACCGGCCATCTTTTAGGCGCCGCAGGCGGAGTGGAGTTTTTGACCTGTTGTTTGGCAATTAGAGACGGAGTTATTCCCCCCACCATCAACTACGAACATCCTGATCCGGATTGTGACCTGGATTACGTGCCTAATATAGCGCGCAAAACCAACGTAGAAGCCTGCATGTCTAATTCTTTGGGTTTCGGTGGGCATAACGCCTCGCTCATAGTAAAGAAGTTCAAGCAATAACAAATATCCCTTTTTCTAAAATGTCTTATACTATCGCGGAAAAAATCTTATTAAAGCATTCAGGCCAAAAGTCAATTAAGCCCGGTGAATTTATCCAGGCTAAAGTTGACGTTGCCCTGGCCAACGATATTACCGCGCCTTTGGCTATTTCGGAGTTCAAAAAATCCGGTTTTAAGCAGGTTTTTAGCAAAGATAAGATTGTTTTGGTCCCGGATCATTTTGCTCCCGCTAAAGATTTAAAAAGCGCCAATCAATGTAAAGTCCTGGCTAATTTTGCCAAAGAGCATGGGATAAAGAATTATTTTGAGATTGGCTCTATGGGGATAGAACACGCGCTGCTTCCCGAAAAAGGGATTGTTATGCCCGGAGACTTGGTTATTGGCGCCGATTCTCACACCTGTACTTATGGGGCCCTGGGCGCTTATGCCACGGGCATGGGTTCGACAGACCTGGCCCGCGCTTATATTGACGGTAAATGCTGGTTAAAGGTCCCGGCATCCATAAAGTTTATATATAAAGGTAAG
>JBAZOE010000060.1:0-7386 GCA_041648875.1 Candidatus Omnitrophota bacterium | reverse complement strand
TACTATCTATCAGGGCTAAGGAAAATAACTTTATCCTCAACAAATTTAAAGTAATCAGGTCCGGCGGCCGTCCGATCAGCAGCACCGTGATAAGAAAGTTGATCAGGGGCTCTAAAATTAAAGAGGCGCAAAGGCTGCTTGGCCGCAGAGTGAGTGTTTTGGGCTCAGTAGTCAGAGGCTCAAGGATTGGCAGGCTTTTAGGGTTTCCTACGGCTAATATCAATCCCCATCATGAAGTTATCCCGCCGTCCGGAATTTATGCCGTACAGGTTATCTTCTCCGGGAAAAAATATGACGGGATCTGTTATATCGGAAGCAGGCCTACAGTCAACGCAGGGAAAAAACATATTCAGGTTGAAGTGCACATATTTGATTTTCATAAAAAAATATATGGAAGGTTTCTTGAGATACAATTCGTGAAATTAATCCGCCCCGACAAGAAATTCGCTTCTATGGAAGATTTATCCGCCCAAATCAAGAAAGATGTAATCTCATCCCGCATGATCCTGCAGCGTTACCGTTAGATACCACAATAGCTTGGCCTTATCAGCTGCCTGTATACAACTTATTGTATTTTATATATGTTAGGAAAATTTTTTCTTGACAAAAGGGAGTATTTTATCTATACTTTGCATATTAAGTGGATAGAAGTGGAGTAAAGTGGAAGAGAGGGAAAAATGTTTTACGGTGAGTTCGAGCATTCAATAGACCGTAAAGGCCGCCTGATTTTGCCTGCCAAATTCCGCGAGACCGCCAAGAACCAATTCGTGGAAAAGTTTTTTGTTACCCGCGGCCTAGATAAATGCCTTTTTATGTTTTCCGAGGAGGAATGGCGTTCACAGGAAAATAAATTCAAGACCATGTCATTTACAAAACAGCAGTCGCGTACTTTTAACCGACTGCTTTTTAGCGGCGCGGTTGAAGTGGGGCCGGATAAGCAGGGAAGGGTTTTACTGCCGCAATACCTGAAAGATTTTGCCGATATCAAAAGGGACGTGATTATTGTCGGTGTTTCCAACCGTATAGAGATCTGGGCAAGAGATAAGTGGCATGAATTTTATTCAAACAGCCGGCAATCCTTCGAAGAAATTGCCGAGAAATTAATGGATGTTTAAGTGGTAGAAGAAAAGCTGCATATACCTGTAATGTTGTCTGAAGTTATAGATTATCTGGATCTAAAGCCCGGGCAGATTATTGTGGATGCGACCCTTGGGACCGGCGGGCACAGCCTTGAAATATTGAAAAGAATCACTCCCGGAGGCAGGCTGATCGGGATAGACCGGGATGAAGATTCATTAGCTGTCTGCCGTCAAAGGCTTAGTGAATTCAGCGGTAGTTGTGAATTTGTGCACGCAAACTTTGTGGATTTAGACCAGGTTTTGGGGAATCTCGGTATAGATAAAATAGACGGAATAGTTTTTGACCTGGGGATTTCCACGTATCAGCTTAAAGACGCAGAGAGGGGTTTTAGTTTTCAACAGGAGGGCCCGCTGGATATGCGTTTGGATAAAAGCAGCTATATATCGGCTTATGACCTGGTGAATAATCTTAATGAGAGCGAGATATCCCATATGCTCTGGAGTTTCGGGCAGGAGCGATGGCATAACCGCATCGCGCATTTATTAGTTGAAGAGCGCAGGAACCAGCCTATTTCGACTACCAGCCAGTTGGCTGATTTAGTGATGCGGGCTATTCCTTATAGATATCGCAGAAGTTATTATCGTATCCACCCGGCTACGCGTACTTTTCAGGCGGTACGCATTGCCGTAAACCGGGAATTGGAGATCCTGGAAAGCGCGATTAAAAAAGCCGTTGCAATTTTGAAAAAGAAAGCTAAGATATGTGTTATTTCTTTTCATTCTTTGGAAGATCGCGTAATAAAACACACTTTCCGGGCCCTTAAGGCCGAAGGATTAATTGATATTATTACGGCTAAACCCTTGACCCCTGCGGAGGCTGAAGTTGCCGCTAACCCTTCCAGCCGCAGCAGCAAGTTCAGGGTAGCTGAAAGGATCTAAAGCACATGAAAATGACCAGGTTTTTTTCCGCAACAATATTTATCACTTCTTTTTGCCTGCTTTATGTTTATCAGCAGAGCGAAATCTTCCGCTTGGCCTATCTGGGTTCAAGAAGGCAGGTCACTTATAACGAATTGTTTGATAAGAATACCACATTAAGTTATAATATTCAAAAAAGTTCCTCTTTGGTAAATATCGGTAACCGGCTTAACTCTACCAGTGATTTCCAGATGCCGGATAAATATCGTTTTGTAAAAGTTGTAGCTTCTAAAGATGGAATCAAGCCAGCGAATCAAAATCATGGCAAAGAAGGTTTGCTGGCGGCTATTTTTAGCCTGAAACGTGAAGCTCAGGCAAAGACAATTAACCCCTAATATTTATTACTCCTTAAAAAATAGTGTATATAAGCAATTATCGCCGAAGAAATGAGGCGGTATTTTTGGTTTTTTTTATTTTTCTCCTGTTTTGCGTAATCCGTCTTTTATTCATCCAGTTTTTCCGTTCAAATTATCTAACTTCAATAGCCAGAAAACAACATAACCAATTCGTGGAACTTGAGCCGCGGCGCGGGTCGATCTACGATTGTAATCTTAAAGCGCAGGCATTTAACTTATCCATGGATTCGCTATACGCCGAACCCAATGCCATCAAAGACAGGGATAAGGCCAAGATAGTTGAGAAACTCCTGCCTATCCTGGGGGTTGACCGCGCTTATCTGCAGGATAGGCTTTACCGCAAGAAATCTTTTATCTGGTTGGCGCGTAAACTCTCCCCGGATAAATCCGAGTCTATAAAGGCGCTTAAGATTAAGGGCTTGGGATTTATAAAAGAAACCAAGCGTATTTATCCAAACAGTTATTTGGCTAGCCACATAGTCGGTTTTAGCGGTATGGACAACACAGGCCTTGAAGGAATTGAAAGGGATTTTAATAGTTACTTGAAGGGGAATTCCGGCTGGGCGATTTTTCTGCGCGATGCCAGGCAAAAAAAACTGGATATCTGGGAGAAGATGGTTTTGCCTGTTGACGGACTGGATTTGGTTTTGACCATCGATGAAGTTATCCAGTATATAGCTGAAAGGGAACTGGATAAAGCTTTCAAGCATTACAACGCAAAAGGCGCCAGTATCATTGTTATGGATCCGCATACAGGCAGGATCCTGGCTATGGCCAGCCGGCCTAGCTATGATTTAAACGACCATTCTTCTGTCAGCAAGGATTCTATGCGTAACCGTTCTATCTGTGATTTATTCGAACCCGGATCTGTTTTTAAAATAGTTACCGCATCCGCTGCTTTAGAAGAGAAAAAGGTCACGGAAGAAGATAAATTTTTTTGTGAAAATGGAGCTTATCGGGTGGGGGGGCGTATTTTACATGATCATCGCCCGCATGGGACGCTTACTTTCCGGCAGGTAATTGAAGAATCAAGTAATATCGGGACGGTAAAAGTCGCGCAGCTTTTGGGGCCGGATACAGTTTATCGGTATTTAAAAGCTTTTGGTTTTGGTTCAAAACTGGGGATTGACCTTTCAGGGGAGATCTCCGGCATGATCAAGCCGACCAGGGCTTGGTCTAAGACATCGATTTCCGCTGTCCCCATTGGCCAGGAGGTGGGGGTTACTGCTTTGCAATTAGCCAGCGCGATTTCCGTAATCGCTAACGGCGGGCAATTGATGAAGCCGTATATTATTGAATCAGTGCGCGATAAAGAAGGGCGGATAATTAAACAGAATAAGCCGGTATTGATCCGAAAAGTAATTTCCGTGGATACCGCCATGCGTATAAAAAAGATTCTTACCGGGGTTGTGGAGGAGGGGACCGGGAAAATGGCCAGAGTTTCCGGCTTTAGCGCCGCCGGTAAAACCGGTACTGCCCAGAAGCTTGAGCCAAACGGCGCCTATTCTCATAGAAAATTTATTGCTACATTTATTGGCTTCGCCCCCGCCGAGGATCCTTTACTGGCAATTGTGGTGACAGTTGATGAACCATATCCGTATTATTTTGGCGGGGTAGTGGCGGCTCCAGTTTTTCAAAAAGTAGCAGGGGATGCTATCCGCTATATTAAAGGTAACGAAATACCGATTGGGGCAATGGCGCAATGAAGATTTCAGGGGTGGAAATTAAAGGGATAACTTGTAATTCTAAAGCCGTAAAAAAGGGTTTTGTTTTTGTGGCCATCAAGGGCAGCCTTCAGGATGGTGGTTCTTTTATTAAAGAAGCAGCCGCCAATGGCGCCAGCGTCTTGGTGGCGCAGGGGCAGGCGCCGAAAATAAAATTGCCCGGGAAGCTAAAGCTTGTTATGGTAAAAGACTGCCGTAGATTCCTGGCAGAAGCTTCTTCTGAATTTTATGGCCGTCCTTCGGAGAATCTCAGGGTTATAGGTATTACCGGCACCAACGGCAAGACGACTATTTCGTATTTGATCGAGGCCATGGCCAGGGAATCAGGTTTTGACTGCGGAGTAATCGGCACGATTAACTATCGTTTTAAAGGCAAAGAGATTGCCGCGAAAAATACCACTCCCGGACCGGTAGAGCTGCAGGGGCTGCTTGCAAAAATGCGCGCTCAGCGGATTAAATATTGCGCGATGGAGGTTTCTTCTCATGCCCTGGATCAAGAAAGGGTTTTGGGAATAAATTTTGCTCACGCGGTTTTTACCAACCTTACCCAGGACCATTTGGACTACCATAAAAACCTGGAAAATTATTTTTTAACAAAAGCTAAGCTTTTTAGCGCGCTTAAGGCAAGCGGGACAGCGGTAATTAATAACGATGATAAATACAGCCGTAGGATAAAGAAATTAATTGGCTGCCGCTTGATAACTTACGGAATAAAAAATAAGTCAACGGTTATGGCCGCTCAGATTGATTCCGGAATACGGGGTACCGAATTTAACCTGATCGCTCCGGGAGTAAACACCAGGATCAAGACAAAGCTGATCGGCAGCTACAACATTTACAATATTTTGGCGGCTGTCTCTTGGGGGATAAGCGAAGGCCTGTGCCTTAAAGATATAAAGGCCGCCATTGAGAAATTCAAGAATGTGCCCGGCAGGTTGGAAAAACTTAGCTTTAAAGAAGGGCTTAATATCTTCGTGGATTACGCGCACACGCCGGATGCTTTATTTAATGTTATCAGCGCCTTGAGGCCCTTGGTGCCGGCTAAGATCATTGTAATCTTTGGCTGCGGCGGTGAGAGGGATAAGCTTAAGCGGCCAAAGATGGGCAAGATAGCCAGTAGCCTTGCGGATTATGTTATTATTACCAGCGATAACCCGCGTTCCGAGGATCCGTTGCGTATCATTAAGGATATCCTCGGGGGCATACGCAAGAATAATTATTGCGTAATTGCCGACAGGTTTAAAGCGATAAGGGCAGGCCTGAAGCTGATCAAAAAAGACGACTGCCTGATTATCGCCGGAAAAGGGCATGAGGAGTATCAGATATTCAAGGACGGGGTTTTACATTTTAGCGACCGGGAGGCAGTGCAAAAGTGTTTACGTTGAAAGAAATAATTAAAGCTACCGGAGGCCTGCTTATTCAGGGCAGCCTGCAGGATAAGCAGATAAATATCTCTACTGATTCAAGGGGGATAAAGCCTCAGGAGGCATTCCTTGCTTTAAGGGGGGATAATTACGACGGCCACAATTTTATTTCCGCGGCTTTAAAATCAGGTGCAGTTTGTGTTATTGTTGAGAAAATATCCGGCTTAAAGATCCCTAAGGCAATTGCGGTTGTGCAGGTTAAGAATACTTCTTTGGCATTAGGGGGCCTTGCCCGTTTTAAGCGGGAGAGTTTCAATAAGCCGGTTATCGCTGTTACCGGTTCAAATGGCAAGACCACTGTTAAAGATATGATTGCCTGGGTTTTGTCGGCACGCGGCCGTGTATTGAAAAACGAAGGCACTAAGAATAATCAGGTCGGCCTGCCTCAGACGTTAATCCAGCTCAGGGAAGAAAATGATTTCGCGGTGGTTGAAATAGGCACTAATCATTTCGGAGAGGTGGATTATCTGTCCGGCCTTGCCCGGCCGAATATCGGCGTGCTTACTAATATTGGGCCGTCACACCTGGAGTTTCTAAATAGCCTTAAGGGTGTATTAAAAGAAAAATCCAGCTTGTTAAATAACCTGGCGGAACCGGCAATAGCCCTGATTAATGGCGACGACCAATATCTGCGTTGTTTAGTTAACCGGCTGAAGAGAAGGCCGTATGTGTTTAGTTACGGGATCAAGGATAAAAATGACTTTATGGCTTCCGGGATTAGATTGGAGGATGGAAAAGTAAAATTCAGGCTCAACCGAAAGTTTGGTTTTAGCTTATCAACGTTAGGAGTTTATAATGTTTGCAATGCCCTGGCTGCGATTGCCGTGGGCCGTATATTGGGGCTGGGGCATAACGAGATTGCCTGCCGGTTAGCGGATTTTGATTTTCCCGGAGGGAGGCTAAAGCTCATTGAAGTTAAAGGGCTTAAGTTTATCGATGATACTTATAATTCTAACCCGCTTTCTTTAAGCAGGGCCCTTATCGCACTTGATGCCGTAAAATGCAAGGGAAAAAAGATCCTGATTATGGGTGATATGCTTGAATTGGGTAAGCAAAAAGAATTATTGCATCGGCAAGTTGCTGGTAGTATAACTAATATATGCGATGTGTTGGTTTCGGTGGGTAATTTAGCCGCTTTGACTGCCCAGGAAGCCAAAGCGCGCGGTTTTAAAAGCAAGAATATATTCCGCTGTGGCTGCGCTGCGCAAGCAAGAGATTTGCTGTTTAATAAGATTTCCCCGGAAGCTCAGGACATAATCCTGGTAAAAGGCTCCCGTTCGATGAAAATGGAAGAGGTTTTTAAAGTTTAATGTTTTACCACCTGTTTTATCCTCTAAGAGATTTTATCTCTGCTTTCAATGTCTTCCGCTACATTACTTTCCGGGCGGCAATGGCCGCTTTAACCGCTTTCATACTAAGCCTTGTTTTTGGCCCTCCGCTTATCAGGAAATTAAAGGAGCTCAAGCTTGGAGAGAAGATCAATAAGGCTGACAGCGTTAAGCTTGATGATTTACACCGCCACAAACAAAATACGCCGACTATGGGCGGTATCCTTATCCTGGGAGCGGTTATTATTTCGACCCTGCTTTGGGCTGATATTACCAACCATTGTGTGTGGATTGTCCTCTTCAGCACTATCTGGCTTGGCTCAACCGGTTTTCTTGACGATTATTTAAAGCAGATCAAGAAAAAGGCCGGCGGATTGTCCCCTTTGGTAAAACTCTCAAGCCAGATTATCCTGGGTTTGATACTGGGGATAATTCTTATCGTAGACAGCCAGTATAATGTTAAATTAGAGGTACCTTTCCTTAAAGGGATCAACCTG
>JBAZOE010000059.1:0-7841 GCA_041648875.1 Candidatus Omnitrophota bacterium | reverse complement strand
GTTATATTTAAACTTCAATTTCAAGTAAACAGGCTGGAGGGCCAAGGAGAGTAAGATGAGAAATAAATTTTTTAAATTCGCGCTGGTTTTATTCATAACCTTAGGTTTAGCTGGATGTAGTTTTGTTTTTCAAAGCGGCAGGCGTTCTGATGCCCAGAAAATCGAAGAGCTGAATGCCCAGTTGGATGAACTTTCCCGTTCAAAGAGCATGCTTGAACAGAAGCTCGGCCAGGAAATAAATGATAAACAGATAAAACTCCAAATGATGGAAAAAGGGTTGGTTATTACCGTCGTGGGGGATCTTTTGTTTGATTCTGGGAAATCCAATATCAGGCCTGAAGCTTATAATTTATTAAACAAGGTATCGTCGGTTTTAAAAGATAATATGGCTCAATTTAATGTGGGTATTGAGGGTCATACCGACAATGTCCCGATTAAAGTTTCCGGATGGAAATCTAATTGGGAACTTTCTACTTCCCGGGCATTAAGTGTTTTGCATTACCTGGTTAAAGATCAGGGGATTGCGCCTGAGCGTTTATCCGCGATAGGCTACGGGGAATACCGGCCGGTTGATTCTAATGAAACATCGGCGGGGCGTAAACAGAACCGCAGGGTGGAGATTGTTATTCTGCCCAATGTCGCTAAAGTTAAAGGCGATTCTAAGGAGTCAATAGGGGCAAAGGCCACTGAAGAGGATCTTAATATGGAGCCATCCGCGCTCAAAGAACCTCAGGAGAATCTCAAATAATTAATGGATGACCGTTTAACAAAAAACCGCATAGTAATTATTTTAGCGGTATTATCGTGTATATTTTTCTTTGCCACGCTTAGTTCATGCAATAGCGCGATGCGCCAAAAAGCCGGCCGCGATAAAGAAATGGTCGCCCGGCTTCAACTGGAAGAGAAGATGAATAAATTTTCTCAGGAGAGATCAGCTTTAGAGGAAAGGGCCAAGGCGAAGGAAAAAGAGGCCGAAGAGGCAAAGGCAGCGCTTGAGGAGACTAAAAAAGTTTTAGCCCAGGAGCAGCTGGCTAATCAAAGCCTTAAAGATGAGTTGCAGAAAGCAGTTAAGCCAAAGAGCCCTCCGGGAAATAATTTAATGAAATAAAGGGAGATTGAATGAGTGCAGTAATTGTTTTGTGAAAAGGGGAGATTATCCCCCTTTTTTATTAGAGGGAGGTGGCTTATGAAGATATTAAATAAAGTGAAGGAAAAGCTGAAGAAAATTATCCGTGCTAAGCCTGTTTCTCTAAAACCAAAGAAAAATAAACCGGTTTCCGCCGAGCGGCCAGCCTCAGTAATCAGGGATATCCCGGGTTTTCAGGAGACTATCGCCGTCAACACAAAATTTTCTCATCCGGAAGATATGCGTGCCAGGAGCGCTATGCCGCAGGAGCTTCCTTCTTGTTACGGGAAGGATAAGATTATCTTGCAGGTGCGTGATGTGCGCTGGCTGCATACTTACTGGGAGTTAGGAAGCCAGGCTATCGAGGAGTTAAAGAATAAACTGGGAGATGATTTCTACCGCGCCAAAAAGATTTTAAGGGTTTATGATGTCACTAATATTGTTTTTAATGGTTCTAACGCCAATAGTTTTTTTGATATCCAGTATAATGATTTTGCCAATAGCTGGTATATTGATACAGCTGGCCCGGGGCGTTGTTGGTGCGTGGACCTGGGGTTGATGTTGACCGACGGCAGATTCATTACTATTTTACGTTCTAATGTTGTTCAGACTCCTTTGGATGGGCCGTCTTGGATCACTGATGAGGAATGGATGATCCCGGAAGATATTTTTGCCAGGCTTTATGGCATGGGTTTTGGTTTAGGCAAAAGCTCACCCGTAGGCCGCTCATGGCAGGAGCGCCTGAAAAAGGGATTATTCAGCTCAGGGATATCTTCAAGTCCGGTGAGGAAAGAGGTCAAGGAAAGAAGTTTCTGGATGAAAGTGGATTGTGAATTAATCGTCTATGGAGCCACTGAGCCTGACGCAAAAGTCACCGTGCAGGGACAGCCGATTAACTTAAGGCCCGACGGAACTTTTACCCTGCGTTATTATTTGCCGGATGGCAAACAAATTATCCCGGTTAAGGCGACCTCCGCGGATAAACTAGAAGAACGTACTATTACTCCAATCGTAACCAGAGAGACTAGATAAACCTATGCCTAAAGGATACCTTTGCTTAGTTTTGCATGGACACTTGCCTTTTGTGCGCCACCCGGAACACGAGGATTTCCTGGAGGAGGATTGGCTTTACGAGGCGATCACCGAGACTTATGTGCCCTTGATTTCTGTTTTTGAGGGGCTCGTTGCCGACGGGATAGATTTCCGGATTACCATGACCTTAAGCCCTACGCTTATCTCCATGCTTTCAGACTCTCTGCTGCAGGAGCGTTATTTAAAACATATAAATAAGCTTATTGAGTTGTCGAATAAAGAAATGGAAAGGACCAAGTGGCAGGAGGCATTCAGGCGTCTGGCGGAGATGTATTTTAACAGGTTCTCGCACGCCCGGGATATATTCCAGAAATATAACTGTAATCTGGTGAATGCTTTTAAGAAATTTCAGGATTTAGGCAAATTAGAGATAATTACTTGCGGGGCTACGCATGGTTTTTTCCCGCTTATGGATGTTTGCCGGGATTCGGTACGCGCGCAGGTAAAGGTAGCGGCGAATCATTATGAAAGTGTATTTGGCAGGAGGCCTCGGGGTATTTGGCTTCCGGAATGCGGTTTCTGCCCCGGGCATGATGAGATACTTCGTGAGGCCCAAATTCGTTATTTCTTTACTGATTCTCATGGGTTACTGCATGGCACGCCCCGCCCTAAATATGGAGTGTTTGCCCCTGTTTATTGCAGGGGCACGGGTGTAGCCGCCTTTGGCAGGGACCTGGAGTCGTCAAAACAGGTCTGGTCTTCTATCGAAGGTTATCCGGGAGATTATAATTACCGGGAATTCTACCGTGATATCGGTTTTGACCTGGAGTTTGATTATATCAAGCCCTATATTCATCCCGACGGGGTGCGTATTAATACAGGGATTAAATATTACCGCATTACCGGTTCAGGCAACCATAAGGAGCCTTATGTAGCGGAGTGGGCAAGGGATCGGGCGGCAGAGCATGCCGGTAACTTTATGTTTAACCGCCAGAAACAGGCCTGCTATCTTAACGATCTTATGGGCAAGCCGCCCATTATTATCTCTCCGTATGATGCTGAGCTGTTTGGGCATTGGTGGTATGAAGGCCCGATGTGGCTGGATTTTCTTTTCCGTAAAGTTGCCTGTGACCAGAATGAAATACGCATGATCACTCCTTCGGAATACTTAGAAGAGAATCCGCGTAATCAGGTGATTACTCCTTCGCTTTCCAGCTGGGGTTATAAAGGGTATTCGGAAATGTGGCTGCAAGGTTCAAATGACTGGCTTTACCGGCATTTGCACGCGGCTTCAGAACGGATGAGCGAGTTGTCCAGGAGTTTTCCCCGGGCCGAAGGGTTGTTGCGCCGGGCGTTAAATCAGGCTCTGCGTGAACTTCTGCTGGCGCAAAGTTCGGATTGGGCATTTATCCTTGGCACAGGCACGCATACAAGTTACGCGGTGCGCCGCACCAAAGACCACCTTTTAAGGTTTAACCGTATTTATGAAGATATCAAGTCCAATAATATTAACGAGAATTGGCTGTCGGATATTGAGTATAAAGATAATCTCTTTCCAAATATAGATTACCAGCTACATCAGTAGTATGCAGGACAATCTAAAAATCCCTAAGCATATAGCTTTTATCATGGATGGTAACGGCCGCTGGGCAAAAGAAAAAGGCCTAAGCCGTACTTGTGGGCATTTGGAGGGGGTAAAGCGCGTAAAAGAGATTATCCGCGGCGCAAGCCAATTGAAAATTAAGATAGTTACTTTCTTCGCTTTTTCAACGGAGAATTGGTCCAGGCCGAGAAATGAAGTTAACATCTTGATGCGTTATCTGGCTAATTTTTTGGATAAAGAGATTATATATCTGCATAAGAATAATATGCGTTTTACGGTTATCGGCAGGGATGAACCTATCCCCAAATATCTTCAGGCCAAGATTAAGAAAGCTCAGGAGAAAACCGCCGGTAATACCGGCTTAAAGGTTGTTTTGGCTATAAATTACGGCGGCAGGCAGGAAATCGTTGATGCCGCCAAGAGATTCGCCAGGGACGCATTAACCGGCAAAGCTGATCCCGATAGCCTGGAGGCGGAGCAATTTAGTCGTTATTTTTATGCCGCCGATACCCCGGATCCTGACCTGTTAATCCGCACCAGCGAAGAGATGCGCATCAGTAATTTTCTACTCTGGCAGCTTTCATATTCCGAATTTTATTTTTCCAAAAAATATTGGCCGGATTTTGGGATTGAAGAGTTAAAGGAAGCGATTAAAGAATATCAAAAGAGAGAACGCAGGTTTGGAGGTTTGAATGTTCCATAAAAGAATTATCAGCTCCGCCATACTTATCAGTATTATTTCGCTAGTGATCTTTTTTGACTGGCTCTGTGGATTAGTGGCTACTGTTTTTATTGTTGCCGGATTATATGAATATTTTGTGATGCTGGAGAAAAAAGGGATAAACATCTATAAATATTTCGGTATCGGCATGGGAACGGTAATTCCTTTATCTATCGTGTTAAAGTTTGAACCGACAAAAAGCTGGGAGCTCCTTTTTATCGTTTTGGCTCTGTTTTTTATCCTGATTATGCAGTTTAAGCGCCGGGATTCCTCCGGAGTGATCGTGGATATTTCTACTACTATTTTTGGCATACTATATGTTTCCTGGTTTTTTAGTTTTATCATAAAAATACGCTATCTTCCCGGAGGGCTTGGTTTCTTGGCCGCTTTATTGTTAATTGTCAAACTGGGTGATATCGGAGCATTCCTGGTGGGAAGCCGTTGGGGAAAGAAGCCCTTAATGCAGCATATAAGCCCAAAGAAAACAGTTGAAGGAGCTTTGGGGGGGTTATTGTTCAGTGTTTTAGGTGCTTTAATCAGCAAGCCTTTTCTGCCATTTAGCTATGGGCAGTTGTTATTAATTGCGATTAGTTTAGGGGTTCTTGGCCAATTGGGGGATCTTTCCGAATCGCTGCTTAAGCGGGACTGTCAGATCAAAGATTCAGGAAACATTTTTCCGGGTATGGGAGGAGTGTTGGATCAGATTGACAGTTTGTTGTTTACTGCCCCGGTATTTTATTTCTACCTTAGCGCAACCGTAAGATGAAGAGAATCGCGGTTTTAGGTTCCAGCGGATCGATCGGCCAGAGTACGCTTTCGGTGGCTAGAAGCCTGCCGCGGCAATTTAAGGTTGAAGCTCTAAGCGTCAATTCTGATATTGTTAAACTAAAACAACAGATAAAAGAATTTAAGCCGCGCCTTGTATGTGTAAGAGATGAAGAGGCAGCCTTTAAATTACGCTTAGATTTAGGTTCATCGACAAAGGTTTTTTGCGCTGAAGAAGGCTTGCTTGAAATGGTTAAAGATGCCAAGATCGAGCTGGTAATGTTCGCCATTCCCGGCTCTGCCGCGCTTAAGCCGTTGCTCAACGCAATTAGAAACGGTAAAGATATCGCCTTGGCTAACAAAGAAGCTTTGGTAATGGCAGGGCCTTTGATTATGCGGCTGGCAAAGAAACATAAGGTTAATATCCTGCCGGTTGACAGCGAGCAATCAGCCATCTGGCAGGGGCTGGGAGGTTTGAGGCCGGCCGATGTCAGGAGGGTGTACCTGACTGCTTCCGGCGGTCCTTTAAGAAATCTGCCGGCCAGTAAATTTAAAAAAGTCAGCCTGCCGCAAGTATTACGGCATCCACGCTGGAAGATGGGCAGGAAGATAACGGTTGATTCGGCAACTTTGATGAATAAAGGGTTAGAGCTGCTTGAGGCGATGTTCTTATTTGATTTAGGGGTAGAGAAAATCAAGGTATTGATTCATCCTGAAGCCTTGATTCATTCTATGGTCGAGTTTAACGACGGCGTGATTATGGCTCAGCTTTCAGCGGCGGATATGCGTATACCGATACAGTATGCTTTATCTTATCCGCGGCGGTTGGTTAATAAGCTGGCGGGAATTGATTTTTACCGCCTTAAGGAACTGCATTTTGAGAAACCGGACCTTGAGAAATTCCCCTGCCTCAGGCTTGCTTATCAGGCCGCTAAAGATTTAGGGACTATGCCGGCGGTATTAAACGCGGCTAATGAAGTTGCTGTGAACAATTTTCTAAACAAGCGCATTGATTTTTTGTCTATACCGAAAATTGTAGAAAAAGTGATGCGGCGCCACGCGAATACAACTAATCCGGATTTAGCAGCTATAACGGCCGCCGATGCCTGGGCCAGGGATGAAGCCGCATGTATCTGCGGATAATTTAAATTAAACATGATTGCCATAATTATTTTTATCTTTATTTTAAGCCTGCTTATTATCGTGCATGAATCCGGGCATTTTTTTGCCGCGCGAAGAAATGGGGTGCGTGTTGAGAATTTCTCTTTGGGGTTTGGCCCGCAGATATTTAAAAAGAAGATAAAGGATACCGAATACAGCATAAGCCTGATCCCTTTAGGCGGCTACGTAAAGATGGCCGGAGACAGCCGCTCAGATTATAACGGAAAGAGTGATGAATATTTCGCTAAAAGTATCGGCAGGCGGTTCCAGATTATCTTCTTCGGCCCGTTTTTAAATTATCTGCTCGGCTTTATGTTTTTTTGGTGTATTTTCTTTGCGGGTTATCCCAGCTTGACCAGCAAGGTTGGAGGATTGATTGACGGCTACGGGGCTAAAAAGGCCGGCTTAGCGGTAGGGGATAAGATTATTGTCGTAGACGGCAAGAGGGTTGATTTATGGGAAGACCTGCAGCTCCAGATCCAGAAAAGAAAAATAAAAGAAAGCGTGGAAGTTTCGGTTTTGCGCGATAACCAGGAGTTAAAATTCAGGGTATCGATTAAAGATAAGGTTTTGGGCGATGAATTAGGGGAGAAAAAGTCATTAGGTATCATTGGTATCAGCCCGTTTGACGAGATTGTTGAAGTCAGGCATGGTTTTCTTGAGTCGGCCTATCTTGGGGTCAAAAAAACCATAGATTTGACTATTATGACTTACAGGGGGCTGTGGATGCTGGTTAGCGGTAAGATGTCCATGCGCGATTCCGTAACCGGGCCGTTGGGTATATTTTATATTACCTCTAAGACGGCAAAGCTGGGGATAATCGCGCTTATGCACTTGATCGCTGTTTTAAGCGTAAGCCTTGCGATATTCAACCTTCTTCCCTTGCCTATTCTTGACGGCGGGCATATATTCCTGCTGGGTCTGGAAAAATTAAGGAAGAAGCCGCTGGGGGTTAAGGCGGAGCAGGCAGTAAACAACATTGGCTTTACCTTGATGATTACAGTAGCGCTGTTAGTTACTTATAATGATATATTAAGGCTTTACGGCGAGAAAATCAGCAAGTTCTTAGGCGGCTAATATGAAAATCGTAAGAAGAAAATGCAAGGCTGTAAGAATCGGTGGCCTCTTGATAGGCGGGGGCCACCCCGTAGCTATCCAGTCAATGACCAAGACCAGGACCAGTGATGTAGAAGGCAGCGTTATCCAGATCAATGAATTAAAGAAAGCCGGATGCCAAATTGTGCGCCTGGCAATCAATGATTTTAACGATGCGGCTTCTTTAAGGAAAATTAAAGCGAAAGTAAAACTGCCTTTGGTAGCGGATATCCATTTTGATTGGCGCCTGGCAATTGCCGCTATTGAAAATGGAGCGGATAAAATAAGGTTGAATCCCGGCAATATTGATAAAAAACAGGAAATAGAAGCGGTTGTCT
>JBAZOE010000058.1:0-7910 GCA_041648875.1 Candidatus Omnitrophota bacterium | reverse complement strand
ACTCTTATATTGCCCTCGGAACCTACTCCGGCAGGCACATCGGAGAATAAACGGTAAATTAAATCTTTAATTTTATCCTTAACATCATCATATTCCAGATTAGTTTTTAATAATCTTACCCCGCAATTTATATCAAACCCTACCCCTCCGGGAGAAACAACTCCGCCTTCTTCGATATCGGTAGCCGCCACTCCGCCTATCGGAAAACCATAGCCCCAGTGAATATCAGGCATAGCCAAAGAGTTATTCACTATCCCCGGCAGGAAAGCCACATTAGCCACCTGCTCCAGGGCCTTGTCCTGGTAAATATCCTTCAGCAGTTTCTCGTCGGCATAAATTAAACCGGGTACGCGCATTCCCGGTTTATAGCTCCGCGGGATGCGCCAGCGGTAATCATCGATTTTTTCTAATGGAATTTTTCCGTTCATTTTTTTATACGTCAAAAATTACCTCGGCCTGCCAGAAGAGGCCGGTTTTCTTAACCTTTAACTGATGGTAAGTAGCGGCCTTGATTTCAGCGCAGAATTTATAATTTCTTATATCGCTTCCTATGGCAATGGCATCCACGAAGTTCTCATTGATCTGGATTATTTTAATATCTTCAAAAACCAGGGCTTCTACCGCTGAAACTGACAGTAATTCATTCAGCCAATTGATAAAAAGCTCCTCCAGATTTGGCGCTTTTTTCCTGATTATGATATTATGCTTTCCGGGATATTGGGATGTTTGCTTCTTAAAGGACAAATCGGTTATGGCAAGCCCGGCGTTCTTAAATAAACCCGCCAGGGAGAATGATTGGACACTGATGCCGATATCGGCGGTATGCTCGATAAGCTTATAAGCTGCCTTCATTATTTCTTAAGTAACGCGCTTATTTTATCCAAAAGAACTTTAGAATCAAAAGGCTTGGTAATATAAGCATCCGCGCCCACCTCCCGGCCAAGCTTCTTGTCCTGCTCCTGGGCCCGGGCGGTAAACATAATTATGGGGATCTTCTTATATTTCTCATCAAATTTTAACAATCTGCAGATCTTATAGCCGTCAATTTTGGGGAGCATTAAATCCAGTATGATCAAATCCGGCTTTTCTTTACGCGCCATATCCAGGCCTGCCTGGCCGTCGGAGGCGCTTAAGACCTCGTAATTGGCCGCCTCCAACTGGAGGTTCAGGGCGTATACCATATCGGCTTCATCCTCTATGAGCAATATCCGTTTCTTCGACATATTTAAACCCCTTAAAATTTATTCGACAATCTCAGGCGAATAATTTTCTTGTATTTATTCTCTAAGTTTATAAACTCAAGGCCCACTTTATATTTTTCGCAGGCCTCCCCGAACAAAAGCTCGATCTTTTTTATCCAGGCAACGCGGACTTTAGCGGTAATGACGAATTCTTTATTTTCCGGGAAAGCAAAACTTAGCCTTAACTCTGAATCAGTCTTTAGCAAATGTTTGATTACCAGGCAAATTCCTCCCTCAGATACATCTACTGACTCGGATAATTCGACTTTTTCCCCCGGCAGGAAAAGTTTGATATTTGTTTTAAAAGACAATCTCTTGAACCTGCGCATCTCCGAGCCTATATATATTTCTTTGATGGAGAAACGCGACGGGGCAAACCCGTCATCCTGAGAGAAGACTTTCTGGGAGTAGGACAAAGAGCCTATGGTTATAAAAACATCTTCGACTTTGTTGCTGGAGAAATACTGCTTTATCTTATATTTAAGCAGGCTGGAAATATTGGCCGCCTGCCTGCTTGAGGCGCCGGGAAGGATTATGCTGAATTTTCCCGCCCTGGGGTTTATCACGGACATCGCCTGTTTACCGGCGCCTGCGTATTTAGCGTTCTTAAGGACCAAATCGAGAATAGCATGCAGGTCCTTAAACAACGAGTCCAAACTGACCTTCATGCGTTTTCTGAATTCCCCGCAATTTAAAATCAACAAGCTGACAAAATGCATGGATATGCCGCTCTTCATCAGCCTGCTCACTTTATTTCTTAAGCTCTTTCCAAGCATATCAAGTGTATAAAAACGGCGTAAGGTAAAATAAAACTTGCTCCCTAGCCCGGCTTTAGACTCAACCCAAATCTCCCCCTTGTGCCTTTCAACCAGCTTCTTGGATATAGAAAGGCCTAACCCTACGCCTTTATTTTCCGCTCCGGGGAGTTTGGAAACCTGGGTGAATTTGTTAAATATCGAAGAAAGGTCAGCCTTAGAGATACCGATACCGGTGTCTATAACCCCTATCCTGACTTTTGCTTCTAAGATTTTTACCTCTACCTTTATCTTGCCGCCATCCGTGGTAAACTTAATCGCGTTGTTGATAAGGTTAAAAATAACCTGCCTTACCCTGTCAGCGTCGATAAAAACATTCACCGGTTCATCAGGATAAACATATTTCAGGCGGATATTCTTTTCTTCGGCCAATTTAATAAAAAATCCTTCGGAGTCTTTTATAAGGTCAACTATATCCACCAGGGAATAATGCAGCTTGAGGGCATTTCTTTCGATCCGCGAGATATCCAGCAGGTCATCGATGATCTTCTTCAGGCGCTCCGTGTTATCCAATGTCTTCTGAAGCACCTCTTTTTGCTTATGGTTTATCTGGCCGACGACTTCATTAAAAACAATCGTGACCAGCCCTTTAATCACCGCTAATGGAGTACGTAATTCATGGGAGACAGTGGAGATAAACTCCGACTTCATGGCGCTGAGCTCTTCTAAAGCCTCCAGTTTTTTTTCAATGCTTAACTTATCTTTTCTCAACCGTTCAAACTGCATACGCCGGGTGATATCCCGGGTAATGCCGATTAAACCGATAACCCTGCCTTTATCGTCATAGCGCGGTATCTTGGTTGTGGAGACATAATTATCCACTCCGTCCGGCCGGGTCGCTCTTTCAACCTTGTCTATTATCGGTTTACCGGTATTCATAACATGCGCGTCATCCTGGGCCATTTTCCTGGCCCGGTTCTTTGGGAAAAGGTCGAAATCTGTTTTCCCCACCAACGCTTCAGGTTTTACCCCCAGGCCTTTCGCATGGGCCTGGTTAACCATGATAAACCTGCCCTGTTTATCCTTAAAGTATATGACATCCGGGATAAAATCCATCAAGTCCCTAAGTAACTGGTATTTATCTTTCAGTTCCTTAAAGCCCATGTTTTTAGGTTGTTTTGGCTGCGTTGTTATATTCATTGTGTAGAGAAGAAAGAATTAATAAATACAAAATATGGAGGGATTATCCGGGATTTCATCAAACCCCTTTAATTTAAGTGAGCCATGTAGGAGTCGAACCTACGACCTTGACATTAAGAGTGTCCTGCTCTACCAGCTGAGCTAATGGCCCCAAGATTAAAGAGTATTTTAACTTAAAACGGTTAAATTTGCAACTTCTTTACTGAAGGAATGCGGAGAGGCGCAGAAATTAACCCTGATTTATTTCTTTTCATCAATGGGTTTTCGAACTTTCATTTCGCCATTCTCATAAGTATCAATATATATAATTTCCCCTGAAGGGCGATATGTCTTAGACACTCCGTCTAATTTGCCGGCCTTGTAAGTCATTTCTGCCTGCAATTTACCGTTCTCAAAATAAAACCTAGATACCCCGTCTGACTGGTCATTCTTGTAGTTTACTTGCGCCTGCAGCTTACCGCTTTCAAAATAGAACTTAGCTATACCCTCTTTCTTGCCGTCTTTGTAGGTCCAGGTAAATTTTAAATGGCCGCTCGGATAATAAGACTTGAATACCCCGTTGAGCTGGCCGTCTTTAGTCCTTCCTGCCTCCCGCAGCTGGCCGTCCGGATAATATGCCCTAGAGGCCGTGCCTGAGCCTATCCTGCCTTTTAACAGGAAAGACCCGATGATTAAACCTATAATGACCACGATTAATAATGCTATTATTTTCTTTTTCATCTCATTCTCCTTTGGCGTTAACCTTACGGCTGCTTTATAAGCCTGTTTTATTATCCCGCCATTATAAACTAAAATCAACCTTTTTTTGGCTGCTTTTTTTAGCGCTTATTTAACCATCAATATAAAAAAACTCAGCAGCATCCCAGCGATTAAAATTGTAATTATTATTGTATGCTTGGGGTATCTTAATTTCCCCATAAAACCTACGCCGCGGCCGAGGCTTTCTCCGCAATAAAGGCACAAAATCGCTTCATCATCATAAATTGGTTTCTTGCAATGCGGACAAATATATTCGGGCATCAGCTTAAAGGAGGGTGCCGGATAAGCAAAAGGGAACGGAGTATGCGTTTAGACAATTCCCCTGCCTGAAATAATTATTTATCTCTGCCGGAAGCTTTCTTTAATTTACCGACCAGCTCTGTAAATCTTGCATCGACATTAATCCCCAATTTTTCCGCCTTATGTATATCCTGCCAGCTTTTATCGTATTCACTTTTATAAAAATAGGCAGCCGCCCTGTTATAGTATGCGCCCGCGTAATCAGGTTTAGCCTTGATGGCCTGGCTGAATATATCGATAATATTGTCTATTTCTTTTGGATCTAAAGGCACGCTTTCTACGTTAGCGGTAGATTTTGTACTTACGGCAGCCACTGGTTCTTTCCCGGCCGGACACGAAGTTTTATTATCCTTCGGGACTGTAGAGCAGCCTAATAACCCTAAGCATAAAAAAACAACAATTTTATTCATATTTACCCCCTTTTTGTCAATTATACCACTTTCATTTTAAATGATAAGCTAAATTTTCGTTAAAAACCTAAAACTGCAAGAGATCGCCAATTTTTAGCCCGATTTTATCCGAAGTGCCGGCGTTTAATTCTAACACATACATAGCTTCTTTTTCAGGATGGATAGTTTCATAAACATTTGAATTTGCCGGTTTGGCGTTTTTCTTTATAAAGACGACTTTTTTGTCCTTATCCATCCAGATAATATCTAAAGGTATATAGGTGTTCTTCATATAAAAAGCTCTATCCGCCTGATGTTCATAAATAAAGAGCATGCCTGAATCAGGGGGCAAACTTTTAACAAACATCAACCCTTGTATCTGCTTTTGCCGGCTTTGCGCTACCTCCACAAGAAAAGAATTTTCTTTAAAACGGACTGTTTTCTTTTCACTTGTCCCGGAGTCTAAAAGCTGCGCCGGGCTTATGCCTGTAAACAAAAGGATAAAAATAACTAAAACGTATATTGTTTTATTAAGACTCATCGCAGGAATCACCACAATCTTTGTGCGCCTGGCAGGAGTTGAACCTGCAACGCCTAGCTCCGAAGGCTAGCGCTCTATCCAGTTGAGCTACAGGCGCATTAATAAACTTTAAATACTGTCTATCCAGTTGCCCTTTGCGTAACCGCTTGAAGATTCCTTGCGGAATCTTCATCGCACGCAAAGGATTAATTCGCCCAAACAACTTACGTCGTTATTCCTCAAAGATAAGGCTCCGTAAGTTGTGGGCTCATTAAAGCTACAGGCGCATTAAATAATCTCCGCCTTATTACCTAAAATATCGCGGATCTTCTCCAGCTTAGCCCTCTCAACAGGAAAGACATTTTTCTCGGCGGTTGAACGTACCGGAGAGTTAAGCTGAATTTTATCCGGGTTTATGCGCTGGATTGCTTTATTTAATTCCTTGATATGCCGGATATCGTCATTTACCCCGGCAACAAGCATCACTTCAAGCCAAATCTTACCGCGGAATTCTTTCCTTAAAGCGACTAACCCTTCGATAATCTCATCCAATTTAACAGCGGCGCAAGGGCGGTCGATTTTCTTGAATATGTCAGGGTCAACGGTATCCAAAGAAGGGACAATCAAATCTGCCTCCAGGATTTCCCTACGTACCAAAGGGTCGCCTAAAAGAGTGGAATTGGTAATAACAGCGATGCTGGCTCCGGTTGCTTTTCTTGCCTGACTGATCAATTCGCCGATGCGTGTATTTAATGTCGGCTCACCCAGCCCGGAGAGAGTGACAAAACGCAGCTCTTTGGCCTCTTGAGGATGACTTAACAACCACGATTTCAACTCAGAGATGATCTCTTCGACTGTAGCGTATTCTTTTCTTTCAGAAACAGTCACCGGGGTTTTCCCCCACTGGCAATAAATACAATCAAAATTGCATGTTTTATCCAAGCTAAGGCTTAACCCTAAAGAAAGCCCCAATCTGCGTGATTTTATCGGCCCGTATATATATTTCATAGCTTGTGAGTATCAGCGAACAAGGAATAGGGCGCTACTCATTAAGTAGCGCCCTAAAGTTTATTTAATAACCCTCAAGAAGGTTCAATTATTTTACTTCAACAACACAGTTATGCGTTCCAAGCGAGTTAGCCACACAAGAAGTACAACGGGGGTCATTTATCCATGAACCGTCGACAACAAATTTGTATTCGTGCCTTCCCGGCTTAAGCCCGACCTTTACCAGCCAATTACCCTTGCTGTCTTTCTTGGCAAGCAATTTACTGGTATTCCATTTATTAAAACTCCCGGCAAGCACAACCTTTTTGGCCCCAGGGGCATACAACTTAAACTCTGTTAATTTTGTTCCAGCTAACCGTGGCATAGCTCCCTCCTTTATTTATTGGCTTTATTTTCCCACTACAACCCGCCGATGTCAAGGTTTTTAATAAATTACACCGCGACTATTGAAATACCTTTCTTATCGGCAAGCTTAAGGCTTGCTTCTTTGTCAATAAAAAGTGTTTTACCTGCCTCAAAAGCAAGGCATCTGGCTCTTGCCTTAACCAGATTTTTTACGGTATTTAAACCAATAACAGGGACATCAAAACGCATGTCCTGCTTGGGCTTGCTTACTTTGACAATTACAACCTTGCCGCGGCCGATTTTTCCTGCCCGGCGGATCAGATTATCCGTTCCCTCAAAAGCTTCGACCGCGACTATAGCCTTGCTTTTCACCGCCACTGTCTGGCCTATATCCAGATCAGCCACGGCCTTAGCCAGGTTTAACCCGAAATAAATATCCTCCCAGGTATCAAAATCCGGCTGCAGGCTCGCAAGTGTGCCCTTTTTAGGCAAATATTCCTCGATAAAAGTAGTGGAATCCAAAAGATTAAAGCCGGCTGCCTCTAACCTTTGCGCCACTGCGCTAAATAAAGTATCTGCTCTTTTGTCTTTCAGGCTGGCTAATATCTGCTTTAGCTCCTCACTTTGATTAATTTCCCCGCTGAACAACCTGGCCGGGCTGACTTGTCCGGCCATAACCACATTCTTAACCTCTTCAGATTTGAATATAGAGAATATTTTATGAAATTCGGCAAGGCTTAACCAGTAGATTTTATCAACTAATTTTTTTAGCTTAGGCGAGGTATCGCCTTTAATGGCGATAGCGATAACAGTATAGCCTTTTTTCCTGGCGCCTGCGGCAAAAAGCAGGGGAAATTTCCTGTTTCCGGCAATTAAACCAATTTTTTCCATATATGTTTTTTTAGGGGACAGTTCTCCGATTGGGCCAAGAAACGTCCCTGCTTTGGGGACAGAAACGTCCCTGGTTTAGCGGCAGGAACGGGACAGGCCGCGCTCTGAATTCCTGATAAAATTAACCAGATAAGCTATCTCTTCATTCCCGGTTAATTCTTTTTCAATTTTTTCAATAGCGTGTTTGGCGGATAAACCGGAATTAAATATTAATTTAAAAACCTGGTCAATCTGCCTGATGGATTCGCGGGAAACCCCTTTGCGCCTTAAACCGATAAGGTTTAAACCATATACGCGCGCCGGATGCCCATCGCATGTAGAAAAAGGCGGGATATCCTGAACAACTTTGGAGCAGCCTCCGATAATAGAAAGCATGCCGACCCTGACAAACTGATGGATGGCGACTATCCCGCCTACAACTGCTTTATCTTCGATGGTAACGTGTCCGGCCAGGGTGCTGTTATTGGCCAACACACAGCCGCTGCCAATCCGGCAATCATGG
>JBAZOE010000057.1:0-7955 GCA_041648875.1 Candidatus Omnitrophota bacterium | reverse complement strand
AGCTGGATATTGATTTTGAGGCAAAACGCCTTTATTACGGCCTGCTGCTTGCTTATGAAACAGAGAGGATCGCCCAGGAGCTTACGGATAATTCCCGGGAGCATTATGAGGATGTAAAAAACAGGCATGCCCAGGGTTTGTCATCCAGGTTTGATCTCCTGCAGTCCAGCGTGCAGGTTTCCCTGACCATGCCGGAGCTGGTAAAAGCCAAGAATGCCGTTGAGCTTATCAAAGCGGAATTGAAAAAACTCCTTAATTTTAAGCAACAGCAGGCACTGGAGGTAATTGATAAGCGGCTTAACTATTCATTAACGCAGATCAGGGAGGATGATTTTCTAAAACAGGCTTACCTTAATAAGCCGGAGATGGCTTTAAGAACTTTGGGTATTGATATCAGCAAATGGTCGATACAGATGGCAAAATCCGGATGGCGGCCGTTTGTTAACGCAAGCGCAGGTTATGATTTTCGTTCCAATAGCTGGGGTAATATGATCAATAAAAAGCATAATAACTGGAATGCCGGCTTGACATTATCTTTTGCGGTATTTGACGGGTTTTCCACTAAGGCTAAAGTGGATGCAGCTAAACTGCGTTACAGCCAGGCGGTCTTGACCAAGGAAAACCTGGTTGAACAGATTGCCGTTGATGTGCGCCAGGCATGCCTTGATTTAAAACAGGCCGAACAAGTGATTGATTCCCAAAAGGATAATGTCGGCCAGGCCAAAGAAGCTTTGGAGATAGCCAGGATTAGTTATGATAATGGCCAGGCCAAAAACCTTGATGTGCTTGACGCGCAGGTGTCGTTAAGCCAGATTGAGACGAACCTTTCGCAGGGTATTTATGATTACCTTATGGCCCAGGCAGAATTAGACAGGACTTTGGGGAAGAGTTTCTTGGAGGGAGGAATTAATGAAGAAAAAAGTTAAACCGGCACTATTGATTATTTTTATCCTGATCGCCTGCGCAGCCGCCGCTGCGTATTTTTGGAAGACGCATAACCATAACCACGGCCAGATCAAGGTCTCCGGAAACATTGAAGGGGATGATGTGCGTTTATCTTTCCGCGTGCAGGGCCAGATCATCGAACTGCTTATCGATGAAGGCAGCGTAGTTAAGGAAGGCCAGCCGGTGGCCAGGCTTAATACCGATGAATTAGTCAAGATACGCGATAATGCCGAGGGTTCTTTAAAGGCGGCGGAGCATCAGTATGCGTTGGATAAACTGGATTATGAGCGCGCGGAGAATCTTTTTAAAGCCGGGGCAATATCCATGCAGCAAAGAGACGCGGCTAAAACTCTCGCTGAAGCGGATAAGGCTAACATTGAGGCTTTGAGAGCCTCGTTTGAACTGGCTAAGACAAGATTGGGTTTTGCCGAACTTGTTTCTCCGCTTAACGGGTTTGTGCTTGTCAAAAGTTCATTGTCGGGAGAGGTGGTGCAGATAGGCGCCCCTGTTTTTACCGTTGTTGACCTGAATAACTTATGGGTTACCGCTTATATAAATGAAACTGATCTTGGTCGGGTAAAACTTAATCAGGAGGCTTATGTTGTTGCCGATACCTACCCTGGCAGGAGATATAAGGGCTGGGTATCTTTTGTCTCCAGTGAAGCGGAGTTTACCCCCAAGACCATACAGACTACGGAAGAAAGGGTCAAATTAGTTTACAGGATAAAGGTAAGGGTTGATAATTCCAGCCTTGAGCTTAAACCCGGCATGCCCGCAGACGCCTATATCATAGAATAATGGTTACTATAAAGGCCTCCGGACTTACCAGGAAATTTGGGGATAATTCTGCGGTTAACGGCCTGAACCTTGAGATAGAAGAGGGAGAGATATTCGGCTTAGTCGGCCCTGACGGGGCGGGAAAAACCACCACCATGCGGCTTCTGACAGGAATACTTGAGCCGACCAGTGGAGAAGGCTGGGTTTATGGCAAGCATATTGTAAAAGAATCTGAAAGTCTCAAAGAAAATATTGCCTATATGTCTCAGCGCTTCGGACTTTATGAAGAGCTCACTGTCCTGGAGAATATAAATTTCTACGCGGATGTTTTCTGCGTCCCGAAAAACAAGCGCCGGGATATAATTGAAAGATTGCTCGGGTTTTCCGGCCTCCTGCCTTTTAAACAGCGCTTAGCCGGTAAATTATCCGGCGGCATGAAGCAGAAGCTTGGGCTTTCCTGCGCGCTTATACACACCCCGAAAGTTTTGTTCCTTGATGAGCCGACCAACGGAGTTGACCCTGTTTCCCGCAGGGATTTTTGGTCGATACTCTATGACCTGTTAAAAGAGAAAGTAACCATCCTTTATTCAACTTCTTATCTTGATGAAGCAGAGCGCTGCCGCAGGGTGGGGCTTATACATAAAGGCAGGCTCTTGCGTTGTGACAGCCCGGATAATATCAAAAAAGAGATTAATGTGAAAACATTGGAGCAGGCTTTTATCAAGATAGTCAATGATTATGAGCTCGAACATGGAAAGTAATGAGATTGCCGTCAGCGTCCGGGACCTTGAGAAAAAATTCGGGGATTTTACCGCGGTCAACCATATAAACTTTGAAGTAAAGCAAGGCGAGATTTTCGGGTTCCTGGGGCCTAATGGGGCGGGAAAATCCACGACGATCAGGATGCTCTGCGGCATATATACGCCTACTTCAGGCAGCGGCAGCGTAGGCGGTTTTGATATTATCAGGGAGCAATTCAAGATCAAAGAGCATATCGGCTATATGTCCCAAAAGTTTTCTCTTTACGATGACCTTACCGTTGAGGAAAACATAGATTTCTACAGCCGTATATATAATATACCGGAGAAGGAAAGGCAAAAGCGTAAAGATGAGACGATCCAATTAGCCGGGATAGAGGCTTTCCGCGGCAGCCTGACCAGCACGCTTTCCGGAGGGTGGAAACAGCGCCTGGCTTTAGGCTGCGCGATAATCCATCAGCCGAAGATTATTTTTCTCGATGAGCCGACCTCTGGGGTTGACCCGATCACCCGGGCGAATTTCTGGAGCGTGATCAAGGAGATGGCGCTTTTAGGGCGGACAATCTTTGTGACTACGCATTATATGGATGAGGCGGAGAATTGCAACCGCCTGGTGATGATCTATCACGGCACGATGATTGCCATGGGCTCTCCGGATGAGATGAAGACTAAGATTATGAAGCATGAGATTCTTGAGATTGTTATACCAGGCGCGCAGAATTGGCTTGAAAAAATAGCCGGCCTTAAATCTATAAAGGAGACCGCACTTTTCGGAGTAAACATACATGTTGTTGCTTATGAGGCGCTTGCTGCCGCGCTTGACCTAAAGAAGCTTTTTGAAAAGGAAGGAGTGTCCGGTTATTCCGTGAATAAGATTAAGGCTTCTCTTGAAGATGTATTTGTTTCCTTGATAGAAGATTATGACGCCTCGCATAAAGATAAATGAATTTTAAAAGAGTCTTAGCCATATCCAACAAGGAGTTTATTCAGATCCGGCGCGACGTGCGTTCGCTGGGCCTGGCTATAGTCATACCGGTGTTATTGCTTCTTATCTTCGGTTATGGCCTATCCCTGGATATCGACAGGGTAGCCACTGTTGTATGGAACCAGGACGCATCAAGCAAGATTTCACGCGATTTTCTGCTAAATTTCAAGAATTCAAAGTATTTTAAAATTGTCAAATATACGGATAATTACCGACAGATGCAGCGTATGATTGACAGTGGCGACGTAATGATGGCCCTGGTCATCCCAAAAGACTTTTCCCGTTTCATTGAATCCGGAAAAACCTCCACATTGCAGCTATTAGTTGACGGTAGCGACTCCAATACCGCCACTATCGCCATGGGGTATGTGCGTTCAGTGGTTGCCAAATATAATATGACCTTACTGGTTGATACACTTTCAAGCCTGGGGCTTAGCCCGGCCAGGTCTGTTGAGATGCGTTCAAGGATCTGGTTTAATATGGGGTTAAACAGCAGGTGGTTCATTGTCCCGGGGGTAATCGCGATGATTATTATGATTATCGCCGCTCTCCTTACTTCTATCTGTGTAGCCAGGGAATGGGAGAGGGGGACTATGGAGCAGTTAATCTCTACTCC
This sequence comes from Candidatus Omnitrophota bacterium, assembly GCA_041648875.1. Lineage (GTDB taxonomy): Bacteria > Omnitrophota > Gorgyraeia > Gygaellales > Profunditerraquicolaceae > UBA6249. Next base: position 3,874 of record JBAZOE010000057.1, on the reverse strand, counting down.
TGTAAAAGCTCCGGAGTTGATCATTGGCAAGTTTCTTCCGTATTTTGTGATTGGTTTTATCGATCTTTTTGTGGCAGTGGTTATGGCCAGGTTTTTATTTGGCGTGCCCTTTAAAGGCAGCTATTTATTGCTGGTGTTTTTAAGCGCCTTATTTCTGACCGGGGCGCTCTCCCAGGGGATATTGATCTCTACTGTAGCCAGGACTCAGTTACTGGCAAGTCAGCTGGCTACACTGACTACTTTTATACCGACGATGCTGCTATCCGGGTTTATTTATCCGATCTTTAATATGCCGCAGGCGGTTCAGGCCATTACTTATCTTATACCCGCGCGCTATTATATTATTATCCTGCGCGGCCTGTTTTTAAAAGGCAACGGTATAGATGTAATGTGGGATGAGGCGCTGTTTTTATTGATATTTGCCCTTTCTATGTTCGGCCTGGCGATAATAAAATTCAGGAAGAAGGTATTTTAAGATGTTTGAGAGGATTAAGGCCATATTGATCAAGGAGTTTAAGCAGGTCCTGCGCGACCCGCGGATGAAAACAGTGATTTTGATTTCACCTATCATACAGATAATCATTTTTGGCTATGCCGCCAATAAGGATATTGATTTTATCCCTACGGCAATTTATGACCAGGATAACACCAAGGAAAGCCGGGAGCTTTTGCATAAATTTACGTATTCTAAATATTTCGTGCCGAAATACTATATTAACAGCGGGCGCGAAGAAGACCATCTGCTGGATAAAGGGCAGGTAAACGCCGTGTTGCGCATTGACCGGGGATTCGGCCGTGATATTAAAGCCGGCAGAGACGCCAGCGTCCAGCTTGCGCTTGACGGTTCGGATTCAAATACCGCCATGATCATCGCCGGTTATGCCAATACGATCATCAGCAAATACCAGTATGATTTGCTTAAAAGCGACGCGGATTCTTTAGGCGTACAATCTAAAATCCCAAATGTTGATTTAAGGGACCGTGCCTGGTTTAACGAAAACCTTATCTCCCGGAATTATTATCTGCCGGGAGTAATCGCCTCGATAGTCACGATTATGTCGCTTTTATTGACGTCTATGGCGATAGTCAGGGAGAAAGAGATCGGTACTATGGAGCAGCTTATTGTCAGTCCCCTGCGGCCGTTTGAACTTGTCTTCGGCAAACTCCTGCCCTTTGGGGTGATCGCGCTTATTCAGTGTGCTTTGATTACGACACTGGGGATATTCTGGTTCCACATTCCGTTTCGGGGCAGCTTGTCCCTGCTTGTACTAGCTACCTGCGTGTATTTATTCACTACCTTGGGTATAGGGCTGTTTATCTCCACAATAGCCTCAACCCAGCAGGAAGCGATGATGTCGGTATTTTTATTTTATATGCCGACATTTTTACTTTCAGGGTTTGCTTATCCTATAGCCAATATGCCCCAGGCTATCCAGTGGTTTACTTTGATCAACCCCATGCGTTATTATCTGACTATTATCAGGGGTATATTTTTAAAAGGAGTGGGGATGGATATTCTGTGGGTAAACTTTCTGACGCTTTTAGTATTCGGTATTTTTGTGATTACCATGAGTACCCTCAGGTTTAGGAAGAAGATAGCTTAATAAAGATAATTTGTTATAGAACAAAGGGGGGGTTATGAAGAAATTAGTATTCATAATTGTGCTAGCTGGCTTTTTTGGTTTTTTGCGCTCATGCTTCGTTTATGCTCAGGATGAAGATGCCAGTGTTTTATTCAAACAGCTGAGGAATGAATTGTTGAATTCAAGAGTACAAGATAGAGACATTAACTCAATCGCAAAGGCCCTAAAGAGCTTGCTAAAGCAGGGGGCTGCCAAAGGCGATTTAAAGAGTATAGTTCTTAATTTAACCAGGAAAGGACTTACTGATAAAGAATTAAATGTTTCTCTTGAGTCTATAAACACGTTGGTTGAAGCCGGCGCTAAAGTAAGCGAATCAGGGAATATTGTGTTAGAGGCGATTGAGCAGGGGCTGGCTTTAGGTTTTAAGGGCGGGGACTCGGCCCTGATAGTTAAAGTTCAAGAGGCGGTTAAAAAGAAGAAGGCGCAACTGCTTGATGAAAAAAAGAAAAAAGCCCAGGAAAATAATATAAAATGATTTTAAGCTAAGGAGAAGGCTATGAAAATATGGCTGAGTATTTGCGCATTGATGATTTCTTTAACGGCCCCGGATTTGACTTTTTGCCAGCAGGAGCAGGATGCCCCTGAAACGCAGGCCAGGCAGGGGGTTGTTACTCAGATTGATTCAGTCGGTTCGCTTTTAGTGATATTCGACGGTATTAAAGAATGGAGGTTTAAAGTAGAGCCGGGGGCCAGAATAGAGCGGGGCATAGATGATATAATGCTTGATGACCTTGAGTCGAATGATACGGTGACCGTGGAGTATTATAAATCTCCGGGCGGGGTTCTTAAGGCAGTTTCGGTTGTTGATAATAATATTACTTCAAGTTTTTAAAAACTAGAGGCCGAAGATAGTTTAGGCTAACAGTAGGCTAAGCGGATTGGATAATTAAATCATGAAGATGATCAAGAAATTAGTTTTTGTTTTCGGAATAATCTTTCTTGTTCTGGCTGTTATTTCGCTTGCCAGTTTTGCTGTCATAAAACATTTAAAGATTGGGGAGATCGTGGAGAAACAGATAGAGCAAAGCCTGGGAATCGATGTTTCAATAGAAAAAATAAAATTTTCTCCTTTGCTAGCGCATATCGGCTTAAGCGGCATAACCATATATAACCCCGCTGGTTTTGAAGAAAAAGAGCTTGCCTATATTGAGGCGATCCATTTTGTATGCGACCCCATAGAAATCATCACCAGTAAAAAACCGAATATCTATGTTTTGGGTCTAAATCTTAAACGCTTGAATATAATGAAAAACAAAGAAGGCAAGGTTAACCTGGAAGAGATCAATCCCCTGAAAAATGGGGATGCCGCTATACAGGATAAGACCCCATTTTATTTCGATATGCTGGTTTTAAGTGTCGGCCAGGTAAGGTTTGTTGATTACAGCGGGCCGAATAAAAAAGAGCATGTTTATCCGATAGGCATAAAGAACGCGGCGTTTATTAACCTTACAAATGAACAAGACGTGGTCAGGATGGTTGTTTCTAAGGCGATAGAGAATACGGATATAGGCAAGTTGATTAATTTGAAGATTATACCGGTGGTTTCTCAAATAGGGGATACTTTTAATTCGGCTTGGGGTACGGCTAAGACCGGGGCAAAAGGAGTTTGGGGTATTGCTATTCTGCCGTTTAACCTGCTTTTCGGCAAGAATTAACCCTTTTTGAATCTTTGCGAAATATCTTGATTTTAATTTGGAGAAGTGGTAATATCCTTTTAATAAAGTAATTCCGAGTTTTAAGGTGGGTCAGGATAGCGAAAATACGAGAAACCTTTGTGGGCCGATTTATCAGCCAAAAAAGGTTTCTCTTTTTTTATAGAGGTTATCAAAGCTTAAATGTTAGATTCCTTCCTAAAACAGTTTCTTCTATTTGATCCACTTTCAATATTCTTTCTTTGCGTAATCTTTGTTGTTTCTTTCCCTTCGGCTATTTATTCTTTTAGTTACCTAAAAGGTGAATACTCTCCCGCTAAAATAGCGCTTGCCTGGTTTTTATTGTTTATCTTCGTATTGTCCATGGCTTTTGTGGTTACTGTAAGCAATGTGCTTGTATTCCTGGTATTCTGGGAGATTATGTCTTTGGTTTCATATTTCCTGGTAGTTTTTGATACCGGGCATGAAAAATCCATCCAGGCGGGGATGATTTATATTGTCATGACGCATATCGGCACAGCTTTCTTGATTGCCGCCTTCATGATGATGTATAAGCATGCTAATTCTTTTGACTTTATC
>JBAZOE010000056.1:0-7996 GCA_041648875.1 Candidatus Omnitrophota bacterium | reverse complement strand
AAAACATGCCCTGGCATACTCTTCAGGGACTCCGCCTAACTCAAAAAGTATACGCCCTCTTTTTACAACACAAACCCAATGGTCAAGATCGCCTTTACCTTTACCCATACGCACCTCTGCCGGTTTCTTGGTTATGGATTTATCCGGAAAAACCCTAATCCACAATTTTCCGCCTTTATGCAGCTGGCGCGCCAAAATAACACGCACCGCTTCAATCTGCGTATTCTTGACCCATCCATTATCCAGGCTCTTTAAACCAAATTCTCCGAAAGCCAGGGTCGCTCCGCAAGTGGCGATTCCACGCCTCTGGCCTTTTTGTAATTTACGATATTTAACCCTTTTGGGCATTAAAACCATTCTAACTCCTTAATCTTTTATCCAATGCAGTCCTTGCGAGCGTAAGCGAGCAAGGGCAAGCACCTTATTTTACCGTTGAGGCCTGAAAGATTCCTTGGACTGCTGCTGACCGGCTGTCTTTGTTTCTTCCTGTATAAACTGTTTTCCTAAGATATCACCCTTATAGATCCATACTTTAACCCCGATAAGGCCATATGTCGTTAAAGCCTCGGCAAAACCATAATCGATATCTGCGCGCAGAGTTTGCAAAGGAACCTTACCAATTTTATAAGTTTCTTTACGGCTCATTTCCGCCCCATTAAGCCGGCCGGAACAACTCACCCTTATTCCTTTTACCCCTGAGGCAATAGATTGCTCCATGGCTCGTTTTACGGCTCGACGGAAAGCGATTCTTTTCTCTTGTTGTAAGGCAATATTCTCCGCTACCAGTTGAGCGTCCCAGGCAGGGTTGTTTATCTCATGTATGTCTATAGAAAGTTCATTTTTTACCAAACCGTTCAAATCTGAGCGCAGACGTTCAATATCCGAACCATGCCGTCCGATAATGATGCCCGGGCGGGCGGAGAAAATCCGGACCTTGATCTTTTCTGCCAGTCTTTCTATAACTATTTTGGAGATCGCTGCCTGCTTAAATTTTTCCTTGATAAACTTCCTGATCTTTGAATCCTGCTGTATAAATAGAGGGAAATCTTTAGGTTTAGCAAACCAACGCGAATGCCACTGTCTTATAAAACCAATCCTTAATGCCAAAGGACTTACTTTATGTCCCATAAATTATTCTCCTTGCCCACAAAGGGCACACCGGCCATTCCTTTAAGGCCGGGTGATTTCCTTTAAATCTAATTCAATTTTTATATGCGCGGTACGCCTGACTATCGATGCAGCCCGGCCAAAAGCAGCAGCCTTAAATCTTTTCCACATCGGTCCGGGGTTGCAAACAATTTTAGAAACATACAGCTTATCTATTCCAAATCCCTTAACTTTAGCATTGGCAACCGCGGATTTTAATATCTTTAACAGATATTCTTTCGGCCTTTTATTTAAATGCAGCAAAATACTCTGCGCTTCAGCAGCATCTTTGCCCCGGATTAAATCCATCACCAGCCGCACCTTACTGGGTGAAATTCTTAGAAATTTTCCTTCAGCTTTTGAAATCATCTTAAGTTTTCTCCAGGGCTTTCTTAGCCTTGATGCCGCCATGTTTCCTGAATATTCTCGAGGGAGAGAATTCCCCTAATTTATGGCCTACCATATTTTCAGTAACAAATACCGGAATATGCCTTTTACCGTCATAGACCGCAAAAGTCAAACCAACAAAATCAGGGATTATGGTAGAACGCCGGCTCCAGGTTTTGATCGCTTGACGCTGGCCGCTCTTGGTATACTTTTCAACCTTCTTTAATAAACTCTCCTCAACGTACGGGCCTTTTTTTAATGAACGTGGCATAATTATGGTTTCCTTCTCTTAACAATAAATTTATTGGAATATTTATTGCGATTCCTGGTGCGGTAACCTTTAGTGGGCTTACCCCAGGGAGTAACCGGATGCGGATTTCCCTGGCCGCTTTTACCTTCGCCTCCACCGTGCGGATGGTCAAAAGGATTCATTACAACACCTCTTACGGAAGGCCTAATCCCCAGCCAGCGGTTCTTGCCTGCCTTGCCTAAAATTAACGACTCATGCTCTATGTTTCCGATCTGGCCGATAGTCGCATGGCAATCCAGACTTATCAATCTCACCTCGCCGGAAGGCAGTCTGATATGGGCAAAATCCCCCTCTTTCGCCATGATCTGAGCGCTGGTTCCTGCTCCGCGCACAATCTGCCCGCCCTTGCCTTTAAACAACTCAATATTATGGACCAAGGTGCCTGAGGGAATATTGCGCAGAAGGAGACAATTACCTATCCTTATCTCCATATCTTTTTGATTACTGGATATAATCATATCATCTACATTAAGGCCCACCGGCGCAATGATATAACGCTTTACTTTATTCGGGTACTCGACCAAAGCGATTCTGGCTGAACGGTTAGGGTCATACTCAATCGCTAAAACTTTTGCCGGCTGATCATAAATATCACGTTTAAAATCAACTATTCGCAGCATCCGCTTATGCCCGCCGCCTATATGCCTGGTAGTTATACGCCCATAAGAATTTCTTCCTCCGGTCTTCTTAAGCGGCAGCAATAAAGAACGTTCCGGCTTATGTTTGGTGATTTCGGAAAAATCCGGCCCGCTCATATGTCTTCTTGATGGTGTTGTCGGTTTAAATTTTATTGTTCCCATATTGTTCTTTCCTATATACTAAATACTACTGCTATCTACTGAGTTTCTATCTTCTGCCCGGCAGCTAAAGTAACTACGGCTTTTTTTGTATCCGGCGTACGCCCTAACTGATGCCTTACCCTTTTGAGCTTACCGAATGAAACAAAGGTATTTACATTTTTTACCTTCACTTTATATGCCTGCTCCACAGCTTTCTTGATCTGAATCTTATTGGCGGAATTAACTACCAAAAAAAGATACTTCCCCGCGGGCTGATAAGTACTGGATTTTTCCGTCTGTAAAAGCGCCTTGATTATAATCTGACCCTGGCTCATTATTTTAACCTCTCAGTCAAATCACTTAAACCGGCTTTGGTAATAAGCAGTTTCTGGTTATTCATAACCTCATAAGCATGACAATCCTTAGCTAAATCAACTGTCAAGAAACTGATATTTTTCAAAGCCTTTTTTAATTCAGAGTCTAATTTATGAGTTAGAAATAAAACCTTTTTTTCTTTTTTAATTTTAGGGGAATACAATTTAAGGTTGGCTAATATTTTTACCGCTAATTTGGTCTTAGGTGCTTCAACACTAAATTCATCCAAGACCAGGAAATTATTTTCTTTTAATCTGGTATTTAAGCTGGTTTTTAAAGCCAGCGATTTAATCTTCTGGGGTAACTCATAAGAGAAATCGCGCGGGTGCGGTCCAAAGACTACTCCGCCATGTCTCCAGAGCGGCGAACGCGTAGAGCCGACACGGGCACGTCCCGTACCTTTCTGCTTCCACGGTTTTTTACCGCCCCCCGAAACCTCTCCGCGGGTTTTAGTCGCAGCCAAGCCTTTCCTCTGGTTGGCCTTGTAAGCTTCAATAGCCTGATGAAGACAATCCGTGTTTTGGGCTCCGTCAAATACTTCCGCATTGAGCTTTATGGTATCGACTTCCTTGCCTTCACAATTATAAACAGGTAAATTAAACATATTATTTCTTAACCGTTACTTTCTTAAAAGCCTTTTTCTTGGCTTTAGTAATCACCAAATAGCCATTCTTAAATCCCGGAACTCCCCCTTCAACCAAAAGAATGTTATTTGCTAAATCCACCCTGATAACCTTAAGATTTTGAATCGTAACTTTAGCGGTACCCATATGCCCGGGCATATGATGCCCTTTCCATACGCGCCCGGGTGTGGTAGTTGAACCGATAGATCCAACCCTACGGTGTGAAGTTGAGCCATGCGTTCTTGGTCCGCCCTTCCAATGCCAGCGCTTCATACCTCCCTGGAAACCTTTTCCAAGAGAAATACCGCAGACATCCACAAAATCACCTTCGGCAAAAAGGTCAACCTTAAGCTCATCTCCTACCTTATATTCAACATTAGCCTCTTTCGAGAGATCCTTAATCACCTTGCGCGGTGAAATATTCAATTTCTTAAAGAAGGCTGACTGGGGTTTCTTCAGGCTCTTTTCAGAAACTGCGTCAAAACCCAATTGGATATTTTTATCTTTAACCATCAAAACAGGACAAGGCCCAGCCTGTATGGCAGTAACCCCAACCTGGCTGTTATTCGCCGCAAAAACCTGAGTCATCCCAATTTTTTTACCGATCAAACCAATCATTTTTAGTTTATCCGTTTTTGATTTGTTACTTGATCTCTACATCCACACCTGCGGGCAAGTTCAATTTCCTTAATGAATCGATGGTCTTAGCTGTGGGCTCAAAGATGTCAATAAGGCGCTTATGGGTAGATAAATCAAACTGTTCACGAGATTTCTTGTCAACATGGGGAGAACGCAATACCGTATAAATTTCACGTTTAGTGGGAAGCGGTACGGGGCCGGAAATTTTGGCCCCGGTGCGCTTAACAGTATCTACGATCTCGATTACTGCCTGATCCAAAAGCCGGTGATCATAGGCTTTTAATTTAATACGAATCTTCTGAGTATTCATTGATTATCCAATAATCTCCGTAACTACGCCTGCACCCACGGTATGACCGCCTTCGCGGATGGCAAAACGTGATTCCTTCTCCATGGCAATAGGAGTAATCAACTCTACTTCCAAAACCACGTTATCTCCGGGCATTACCATCTCAACTCCCTCCGGAAGAGCGGCTGAACCTGTAACATCAGTAGTACGGAAATAAAATTGCGGCCTGTAACCCTTGAAAAACGGGGTATGCCTTCCACCTTCTTCTTTAGTCAAGATATAAACCTGGGCCTTGAATTTTGTATGCGGCAGGATAGATTTAGGGGCAGCGATAACCATCCCACGCTCGATATCCTTCTTTTCAACACCTCTTAAAAGCAGCCCGACGTTGTCTCCGGCATGGCCTTCATCCAGCAGCTTACGGAACATTTCAATCCCGGTAACTACCGATTTCTTGGCTTCCGGCCTAAGGCCGATAATTTCAACTTCTTCTCCGACCTTTACCTTGCCACGCTCAATTCTACCTGTGCCTACGGTACCTCTACCTTCAATACTAAAAACATCTTCCACAGCCATAAGCAAAGGCTTATCTAATTCTCTGGGAGGAAGAGGAATAAACTCATCAACCGCTTTCATTAAATCTAAAATCGGCTTGGCTTCCGGGCTATTCGCATCAGCTGCGGAATAAGCCTTATTTGCGCTACCGCGGATAATCGGAGTCTTATCTCCAGGGTAACCATATTTGGTCAAAAGCTCCCTGATTTCCATCTCGACCAGATCCAAAAGCTCTTTGTCATCAACCAAATCAACTTTATTCATAAATACAACCATAGCCGGAACATTAACCTGACGCGCCAGAAGAATATGCTCTCTGGTCTGAGGCATAGGGCCGTCAGCTGCTGAAACCACCAAAATCGCCCCGTCCATCTGAGCTGCGCCGGTAATCATATTTTTAATGTAATCTGCATGGCCGGGGCAGTCAATATGAGCATAGTGGCGTGCGTCGGTCTCGTATTCCACATGGGCAACTGAAATAGTAACTACCTTTGTATCGTCTCTAACTGTCCCACCTTTAGCGATATCCGCATAATCTCTATGCGCGGCTTTACCGAGTTTTGATAAAACGTTACAAATGGCGGCAGTCAGCGTAGTTTTACCATGGTCAATGTGGCCGATGGTCCCAATGTTTACGTGTGGTTTACTTCTTACAAATTTTTCTTTAGCCATTTCTTAGTCCTCCTATTTTTTAAAAAGTTTTTCTTGCGCCTGTATTCGCTGAACCTGAAATAACTTTTTCCGCCACATGCGTTGGAACCTCGCTGTAAAAGGAAGGTTCCATTGTATACGATGCACGGCCTTGTGTCAAGGATCTTGTTACGGTCGCGTAATTAAAAACTTCAGACAACGGAACGTTCGCTCGGATAGTGCGTAAATTTAATCTCTGGCCCAGGGCAATAATTTTTGCCCGGCGGCTGGAAAGATCGCCGATGATCTGGCCCATGAACTCCTCGGGAACAATTACTTCAATATCCATAATCGGCTCAAGGAGCACCGGATGAGCTTTTCTCATCCCGTCCTGAAAAGCAATGGAACCTGCCATTTTAAATGCCAGTTCCGAAGAATCAACTTCATGAAATGATCCATCAACTAAAATAACATTTATATCGGTAACAGGATAACCCGCCAGGACTCCGTTTTTAGCGGCCCCTATTACGCCCTGTTTTACCGCTGGGATAAATTCACGCGGTATGGCACCGCTTTTAATTTTATCTTCAAAAGTTATACCGGTTCCGGGAATCTCCTGCGGGCTCATTTCTATGACACAGTGCCCATACTGGCCGCGGCCGCCGGATTGCGAAATAAATTTACCGACGCTAGAAACGCTTTTCCTGATTGTCTCCCTGTAAGCCACCTGCGGAGCGCCAACCTGAGCCTCTACATTGAATTCACGCAAAATCCTGTCAATAATAATCTCTAAGTGCAACTGCCCCATCCCGGCAATAAGAGTCTGTCCGGTTTCCTGGTTGTAGGTAACCCTGAACGACGGATCCTCATCTTCCAGTTTATGCATAGCCAGGCCCAATTTTTCCTGAGCGTCTTTTGACTTAGGCTCAATCGCCTGCTGAATAACCGGTTCAGGGAAACGCATGGCCTCGATAAGTATAGGATTCTTTTCGGTACATAAAGTATCTCCGGTCTTAGTGTCTTTTAAACCTACCGCTGCGGCAATATCTCCCGTAGAAATACTTTCTACTACCTCCTGGTGGTTAGCGTGCATCTTAACAATTTTGGTCACACGCTCTCTTTCTCTTTTCGAAGCATTGTAAATATAAGTTCCAGAGGTAAGCGTGCCGGAATACATTCTTATAAAATATATTTTACCGACAAAGGGATCTGTGGCTACCTTAAAACATAAAGCGGTAAAAGGACTTTTATCATCAGCAGCAACTTCTTCAAATTCGCCTGTATCCGGATTAGTGCCCTTTACTGGAGGCACATCAATCGGAGAAGGCAAATAATCCTTTACCGCGTCCAAAACCAGCTGCACGCCCTTATTCTTAAAAGCAGTCCCGCAGAGTACCGGTACAAATTTATTGGCAATAACGGTTTTACGGATCGTTTCTTTTATCTGCTCGTTAGGTATTGCTTTCCCCTGCAGATAATCCTCCATAATCAAATCATCCGCCTCGGATAGCTTCTCCACTAAAATCAAGCGGTATTTTTCAAAGTCCTCAAGCATATCCTCGGGGACATCTTTTATTTCTATATCTTTTCCTAAATCATCTTTATATAAAACCAATTTTTTTTCAACCAGGTCTATAACCCCTTTAAAATCCGACTCTTTTCCAAAAGGAAGCTGGATTGCCGCAACATTAGCGCCTAACCTTTTATGCATCTGATCTATGACTTCAAAGAAATCTGAACCTGTGCGGTCCATTTTATTTACAAAGGCAATGCGCGGAACATTATAACGGTCTGCCTGGCGCCATACGGTTTCAGATTGCGGTTCAACTCCGCCAACCCCGCAGAAAACAACCACCGCTCCGTCCAGGACCTTTAAGGAACGCTCAACTTCAATAGTAAAATCAACATGGCCTGGCGTATCGATTAAGTTAATAGTTATATCTTTCCATGTACAAGTGGTAGCGGCAGCAGTAATAGTAATACCTCTTTCCTGTTCCTGGACCATCCAGTCCATGGTTGCCGCCCCGTCATGGACCTCACCGATCTTATAATTCTTGCCTGTATAAAACAGGATACGCTCGCTGGTCGTAGTTTTCCCGGCGTCGATATGGGCGATAATCCCGATGTTCCTTATTCTTTCTAATGGAATCTTTCTCATAATTTAATGAGCGCTTAACTTACGAATACGTAGTATGAGTAAGTTAATGCGCGAATTAATTCCCGCAGTCAACTGCGGGAATCTACCATCTAAAATGCGCATAAG
>JBAZOE010000055.1:0-8157 GCA_041648875.1 Candidatus Omnitrophota bacterium | reverse complement strand
ACGAACAGAGCTCTAGCGACCTCGTCAAAAGCCTCGCCTGCTTTCTCGAAGCCAACGGCCACTGGGGCGACGCCGCGGAGAAGCTCTACGTGCACCGCCACACGCTGCGCTACCGCATGAAGCGTGTGGAGGAGATCACCGGCCGCGACCTCGATCAGTCGCAGGATCGCATGGAGTTCTGGCTGGCGCTCAAGGCCAAAGAGCTCATCGATCAGGCCAAGAAAGGCAAGTCCGCCTAGGACATCACCAGCGCGCCGTTGTCGACCACCACGTTGACGCCGGTGACGGCATCGGTCTCGAGGCAGAAGCAGACCGCGGCGCCGACGTCCGTCGGCGCCACGAGGCGCTGCGACGCCCCCTTGGCGGCCGCCCGCAGGGTCGCCTCTCGATGCTCGTCATCCTCGATGTCCACCGGTCCCGGGGCAACGCCGCAGACTCTCACGCCGTCCTTGCTCCACGCGCGTGCGAGCTCCTTGACGAGGTGGATCTGGGCCGCTTTCGCGGCGCCGTGCGCCGCGAAAGCGGCCCACGGCTGCAGCCCCAGGCAATCCGTCACGGCGACGATCACGCCGCCCGTCGCCCCGCCGGTCAGGAACCACTCGCGCGCGGCGAGAGCCGCGAAGAAGAAACCTTTGGCGATCGTGTCGAGGGAAGCGTCCCACGAGGTCTCGTCGAGGCGTTCGGGGGGAGTGGGCACGAAGGGTCCGCTGGCGGCAAAGACGAGCGCATCGAGCCCGCCGAGCGCCTCTGTGGCAGCGGCGACGAGGCTACGTGTGGACGCAGGCCAGCGCACGTCGCCAGCCACGGCGGCGGCCGTCGGCGCGCCTGCCGCGCGCAGCGCGTCGACCTGCACCAGAGCGTCTTCGCCGGCGGATCGCGACGAGACGCACACGGCCGCGCCGTGCGCGGCCAGATCGAGGGCCAGGGCGCGGCCGAGGCGGTGCACGCCCCCGATCACGAGGATGCGGGCGCTGCGGACGTTCACGCCGGCTCCCCGAGGTGCTCGTACAGCACGGCGGCGATGTCGGCGATGGCCGCGGGCGCCTTCTCCTGCGCCTGGTAACGCAGGCCTTTGAAATACACGACCATGACGAGCGGCGCGCCGGACGGTGTATAGACGATCGCAGCGTCGTTGCTGGTGCCCGAGACGCCGCCGGTCTTGTTGGCCACGAACAGACCCGGCGGCAGCCCTGCCGGGATCTTCTCTCGCCACTCCTGGCGGCTCAGTATCTCGATCATCAGCCGGCAGGAGGGCGCCGAGGCGCAGCGACTCTCGGTGATCATCGCCAGCAACCCGGCCATGTCGCCCGGCGATCCCCGATTGTCCAAGGCCTGGTCGATGGCGAATGCGTCGTCGTAGCCACGCGACTCGTCGCGGCCCCAGCGCTCGTCGTACAGGTGCTGAAAGCCGGCCCCATTGAGGCGCTCGTTCTCTTCGAGCACGCGCTGGAAGGCGTCCTCGTGCTCGTCGCGCGCTTCGAAGGAGCGCCATTTGGCGACGGTCTCGGCGCCACTCAGGCCGCGCCAGTCGCTGCCGGCGCCGCACTCCATGAGGAAGTACTCGCGGTTGGGCATGAAGCAGTCGATCGTAGCGAGGTCCAGCTCGCGCATCGTCTCGTTGACTGTGCCGAGGCCGACGAGGCGCCAGAGCATGTCGGTGGCCGTGTTGTCGCTCAGCGTGATCATGAGATAGAGCAGGTCGCGCACGGTGGGCTGCAGGCCCTCCTGACAGTGGATCAGCGTGCTTCCGGGACTCTTGTCGGTCTCGGCAAGCGTGAGGCGGTCGTCAAGGCGGAGGCCGCCGACGTCGACGCGGCGCATAACCTCGACCATGACCGGGATCTTGAAACAGCTGGCCATGGGGAAGACGTCGTCGGCGTTGACGCACACGCTCGCCTGGCTCGCGAGGTTGCGGGCCGCGACGCCCACCGTGCCGCCGAGCGCGGAGGCGATGGCTGCGATCCTGTCGTGGGCACGCGCGAGGCTGGCCATGCAACGACTCCCTCCGTCGGCTGTCGTAAACATATACGAGCGGCGAGAGTGTAGGCCAGAGGGACGCAGGGCGAACTTCGCTGCCGGCCCGGAGAGGTCGTCGCTGTGGCCGCGAAGAACGCCTCCGCCGAGGACGCGCGACAGCGGTGCGCGCACCCCACGGACGGCATGTGGTACACCTTAGGAGCGGCGAGCGATGCGCGCCGCTGTCCGCACGATCGTCGGAGGAGGGACACGTGGCACGTCAGCTCGACACCCTGGACAAGGCCCTCATCGGCCTGCTCGGCGAAGACGGCCGTCTGCCGCTGGCCGCGGCCGCTGAGAAGGTGGGAGTGTCGCGGCCCACCGTGGTGTCACACGTGAAGGCGCTGACCGGGGACGGGGTGCTCCGCGTCACCGGGCTGATCGACGCCTCTCAGGTCGGCGACCTCACCACCGCACTCGTAGGCCTCACGCTCGACAAGTTCCGTCTCGACGAGATCCTGCAGAAGGTCGCTGACCTCGACGAGGTCAGCTGGGCGGCGGTCGTCACTGGGCGGTACGACATCGTCGCCGAGGTGATCACGGACCAGGGCGTGGCCGGGCTCTACGGGTTTCTTAACCGCTCCTTGCTGGAAGTCGGCGGCATCGCGTCGAGTGAGATCTTCGTGGTGATGAAGGCCGCGCGGAAGTGGTCGTCGCTGCCGCGGGGTCTGACGAACGCCTGGATGGAGCGGGACGGCGCCTGAGACAGAATTGCACATTGTGGCGCATCTCGTAGCGGCTTCCTTGCTATTCTGTTACTTTCTGTTCGAAGCATGTGGTAATGTGTGATGCTGGCGGTACAGTTGTCCTGGTCAGGGGGTCTGCGCCGATCGCGAGAGCCGGACGGCAGTCCACAGACCCGCGCAAGACGAGTGAGGAGAGCACATGGTCATCGGAATCCCGAAAGAGGTCCTCGAACATGAGGGCAGGGTAGCCGCCCTACCCGGCGAGGTCGCCGAGTACGTCAAGATGGGATTCACCGTACTGGTCGAGTCGGCGGCGGGCGCGGCGGCGTTCCAGTCCGACGACGACTACGAGGCCGCTGGCGCCGAGATCGTCACCGACGTTTCGGACCTCTTCGCGCGCGCGGACATCGTCCTCAAGGTGAAGCAGCCGGCGTTCAACACGGTCCTGGGCAAGCACGAGGCCGGTCTGGTGGGCGAGGGCAAGATGCTCATCACCTTCCTGCATCCGGCGAACCCGTCCAATCATGGGTATGTGCGCACGTTGCGCGACCGCAACGTCACGTCCCTCACCATGGACGGCATCCCCCGTATCTCCCGCGCCCAGACTATGGATGCGCTCAGCTCCATGTCCACAATCACCGGCTACAAGTCGGTCATCATGGGCGCCTTCAATCTGCCCGGTTTCATCCCCATGATCGGCACCGCAATCGGCGCCACCAAGCCGAAGTCGTGCCTCATGGTCGGCACCGGGGTCGTCGGCCTGCAGGCCGTCGCCACCGCGAAGCGGCTCGGCGGCGTCGTCAAAGCCTTCGACATCCGCGAAGCGGCCCGCGCCGAGGCCGACAGTCTCGGCGCCAAGGTCGCCGGCTTCGAGGTCCCGGCCGAGGTGGCCATGGGCGAGGGCGGCTACGCCAAGCCTCTCACCGAAGAGTGGCTGGCCAAGGAGCGCGAAGCTCTCAAACCGCTGGTGGCCGACGCCGACCTGATCATCCTCAGCGCGCTCGTCCCCGGCGAGGTGGCTCCGGTGCTCATCACCGAGGAGATGGTCAAGTCGATGCACCCCGGTTCCGTCATCGTCGACGTCTCGGTCGACCAGGGCGGCAACTGCGCCTGCACCCAGGCCGGCAAAGAAGTGTACGTCGACGGCGTCCTCGTCTCGGCGGTGGCCAACATTCCCGGCTCCATGCCCGTGGTCGCCAGCTGGCTCTATGGCAAGAACATGCTCGAGTACGTCAAGAACCTGTTTAAGAACGGCGTGGACTCCCCCGACTGGGACGACGAGATCGTCAAGAGCTCCCTGGTCACGCGCGATGGCGCGATCGTCCATCGGGGCACGCTGCACGCCATGGGCGGAGCCGCCTGACCAGGCGGCGAGAGTAGAAGGACGGCATCGTGAGCGACCTCAACAGGATCATCCTCATGGTGGTCGTGTTCGGCGCTTCGTTCGGCATCGGGTACGCGCTCATCTCGAAGGTGCCCCAGCGACTACACACGCCGCTCATGTCGATGACCAACGCCATTTCGGCCGTGACCATCCTCGGCGCCCTGCTGCTGTTCGCCGGCGAGGCCACGGGGCTCGAGCTCGCGCTCGGTGCGGTCGCCTTGCTGACGGCAGGCTTCAACCTCGTGGGGGGCTTCGCCGTCACCGCCCGCATGCTGAAGATGTTCAAGCGCTGATCGAGCAGTAGTACCGAGCCTCGGCGCGGGCCAGGAACGGCTCGCGTCGAGGCTCTTCTCACGGTCAATCCCCGCAACGCCGGGAGCGAGGAACATGGGAGACACGGCCAAGCTTCTCATCGAACTGGCGATCATCGTCGTCCTGATCGCGGGGATCGCGCAGTTCCGCTCGCCTGCTGGCGCGCGTCGCGGCAACTACACCGCCGCCCTCGCGCTGGCTCTGGCGATCGTCTTCGTGCTCGTCGAGAACGACGTGCGCTCGTGGGCGGTCATCGTGCCCGCGTTCCTCGTGGGCGCCGCTGCCGGCTGGCTCGTCGCCGTGCGCGTCAACATGATCCAGATCCCGGCGCTGGTCGCGTTCCAGCACGGCGCCGGCGGAGTGGCGGCGCTGCTCGTCTCGTTCGTTGAGCTGACCCGGACTACCGCCGACCTCACCCCGATCGGCACCGTCTCCGGCTACGTCGGGCTCATCGTCGGTTCGGCCACATTCGCGGGGAGCATGATCGCCGCAGCCAAGCTCGCCAACAAGATCAAGCAGCAGCCGACCGTCTTCAAGCACCACAACGCGATCCTCCTTCTCATCATCGCGGCCGGCGCCGGGCTCACGACGGGCGCCATCCTCAGCGGCGGAGCGTTGCAGTCGCTTCTGCTGCTCGGCCTCGTCGTCATGTCCATGATCCTCGGCGTCGTGTTCGCGATCCGCATCGGCGGCGCCGACATGCCGGTGCTCATCTCGTTTCTGAACGCGACCGCCGGTCTGGCGGCAGCGTTCGTCGGCGTCGTCATCGAGAGCACGCTGCTCATCGCCGCCGGCGCCACCGTGGCGTCGTCGGGCTCGATCCTCACCTGGGTGATGTGCACGGGCATGAACCGCAGCCTTCTCAACGTGCTCATCGGCCAGAAGAAGGCCAAGGCCGGTGCCGCGAAGGCTCCGGTGGCGAAGGCCCCCGCCGCCACGCCGGCCGCCGCCGACACCCCCCAGAGCCGCGCCCTCGCCGCCCTGCGCGCGGCCGACTCGGTGATCGTCGTGCCTGGCTACGGCATGGCCCAGGCGCACGCCCAGTTCGAGGTCGTGCGCCTCGCCAACCTGCTCGAGAAGGACGGCAAGCAGGTGCGTTTCGCCGTGCACCCGGTGGCCGGGCGCATGCCGGGCCACATGCACGTGCTGCTCGCCGAGGCCGAGGTCGAGTACGAGAAGCTCTTCGAGATGAAGGACATCAACGACGACTTCGCGAGCACCGACGTGGTGCTCGTCGTCGGCGCCTGCGACGTCGTCAACTCGGCGGCCATCTCCACCGAGGGCACGCCGATCTCGGGGATGCCCATCCTCAAGGCCCACGAGGCCGGCGCCGTGATCGTCTGCAACCTCGACGAGAAGCCCGGCTACTCCGGGGTCGAGAACCCGCTCTACGAGGACCCCAAGGCCATCCTTCTCTTCGGCGACGCCAAGGGCACCCTTGAGGGCCTGGTCGTGGGGCTCGAGGCAGGAGATTAGACGTATCGCTGGCCGGAGCGGATTCGGCAGGACGCGGCGTCCAATGGCCAAGCCATGGTCTTCGTGCCAAAATGGAGCCGCGTTCGGACGCACGTCCGAACGCGGCTCCATCCGTTGTGGGGCGCTTCCGCGCTCCCTTGGCCGGCCGTGCGCACGGCGGCGGTCGCAGCCGGCGGCAGGGGTACCGGGCGTTGGCGCAGCAAAGGAGCATGAATGGGCGATCTACTCCGCATCGACCTCGCCACCCGTACATCCCGGGAGGAGACGGTGCCACCGGCGCTCATCAGGGAGCTCATCGGGGCCAAGGGCGTCGGGACGCACTATCTCTGTGAAGAGGTCGGCCCGGAGGTCGACCCCCTCAGTCCGCAGGCCAAGCTCATCTTCGTCGCGGGCCCTATGGCCGGCACGTCCATGCTGGGGAGCAATCGCTACGCTCTCTACTTCGCTTCGCCGCTCACCAACGCGTACTGCGAATGCTACTCCGGCGGCAATCTGGCGCCGCAGTTCGCCAGGACCGGCTACAAGGTCGTGATCGTCGAGGGCAAGGCCGACGGGCGCGTCTATGTCGAGGTCGGCGAAGAGGGTGCGCGGTTCCACAGCGCCGAGGATCTGTGGGGACTGGACGCCTTCGAGAGCGAGGACAAGATCCTCGAGCGCACGCCGCACAAGAAGGCTCAGGCTTGTGTCATCGGCCAAGCCGGCGAGAACTTGGTGCGCTTCGCCTGTGTCAACAACAATTACTGGCATCAGCTCGGCCGCGGCGGTCCCGGCGCCGTCTTCGGCAGCAAGAACCTCAAAGGCATCGTCTGGCACGGCGAGAAGAGGGCCGAGGTCGCGCGCCCTGACGACTACAAGGTTGTGGTCCGCGACCTCGTCGCGCGCACCAAGGACGATCCCGGCGTCGCCGCCTATCAACGCGGCGGCACGATGAACATGGTGCGCATCATGAATGGCGCCAACGCCTTTCCGACGCGCTATTGGCGCAAGGGTACAGCCGAGCACTTCGAGCGCCTCACGGTCGAGACCATGCTGGCGGAGCACGGGACGAGAAACGAGCTCTGCCCGCCCTGCGTCATGAAGTGCGTCAAGCACAACTTCGTGTTCGAGGGCAGGCACAAGGGACTCGAATGCGAAGGCCCCGAGTACGAGACCGCCTACGTCTTCGGCGGCCTCTGCGAGATCGACGACCTCGCCGAGCTCATGTGGCTCAACGACATCTGCGACCGCCTGGGCGTCGACACGATGAGCGCCGGCAACCTGTGCGCGCTGGCCATCGAGGCGTCTCGGAGAGGCCTGATCGACGAGCCGATGGATTTCGGCGACCCGGACTGCGTCGCCGAGTTTCTCCGCAAGATGTGTCTGCGGGAGGGGATCGGCGACATCTGGGCCGAGGGCATCCTGCGCGTCGAGAAAGAGTACGGGCTCGAGGGCGTGGCCGTCCACGTGAAGGGCATGGAGCCGGCGGGCTACGAGCCGCGCAAGATGAAGGGCATGGGCCTCGGGTTCGCCACGACGTCTCGGGGCGCCTGTCACCTTCGCGCCACCATGTACAAGCCCGAGCTGATGGGCGTCAGCCCGTACGATGAGCTGGAGGGCAAGGCTGCCATCTACTGCGACTGGGAAGACCGGCTCACCATCATGGACTGCCTGGTCTACTGCCGCTTCTATCGCGACCTCGTGCAGTGGCCCTACATCACGGCGGTGGTCAACGCCGCCATCGGCACGGACTACACCGAAGACGACCTCCATCGCGTGGCCAACCGCATCGTGACCATGACGCACGACTTCAATGCGGCGCGCGGCATCGGGCGCGAGTCGGAGCGGCTGCCTGCGTGGGTCACCGACAAACCAATGGAGGACGAGGGAGCGCTCACCTTCCCGCAGTCCGAGATGGACTACATGCTCGCCGACTACTACCGCATCCGCGGCTGGGGCGAACTGCCGTCGCTCTGACGCGTGCGCCTTGTTGGCTAGATTCCGAAGTAGTCCATGACCCGCCGGTATGGGGCGAGACCGTCGCTCAACGCCTGAAGGATCACCTGCAGACGGCGCATCGACGCCGACAGGCGATCGACGCTGGCGACGACCTGCGCCGTCTGCAGGGCCATGTCGTCGCCGAGCCGCGCGATCTCCTCGGCGCGCACCGCGAGGTCGGCCGCCAGAGGTCCGGCCACACGTGAGATCCTGATGCCGCGTTTCAGCAGCCGCCATGCCCTCAGGGCGAGGAAGCCGGCGGCCACGCAGACGACGGCGAGACTGCACAGACCTACCGCGAGAAGGAAC
>JBAZOE010000054.1:0-8331 GCA_041648875.1 Candidatus Omnitrophota bacterium | reverse complement strand
AAGAGGCCAAGGGAATAGAAGAAGCGCTTTGTTCCGGGGAGGAGTTTGAACTGCTTTTTACCGCCTCAAGAGACCAGGCCGGTAAGATCATTGAGTCTTCAAAATATAGTTTTAAAGTAATAGGGGAGATTATGCCCGCGTCATTCGGTTTGAGGTTGATTAATAATAAGAATAAATATTCCAGGCTTAATTTTGGCGGGTACAGACATTTCTAATGAGAAAATTATCTACATCAGTTAATCAAACATTAAAAATAGGCAGGTTGCTTGCGCGTAACTTTCACGGAGGGGAAATTATCCTTTTAGCCGGTTCGCTTGGCGCAGGCAAGACAGTTTTGGCTAAGGGGATCGCGCAAGGCCTGGGTATTAATAAAGATAATGTAGTCAGCCCGACTTTTGTTTTGCTGCGTGTATACAAGGGCAGGCATTTCTTGAACCATTTTGATTTCTACCGCATCAATAACCCCGAAGAGATTATGGGCTTAGGATATGAGGAGTATTTTTACTCTAACGCCGTAACGGTTATTGAATGGCCGGAGCGGCTCAAATTCCTCTTGCCAAGGGAATTTTTAAAGATTAAGCTATCTAGTAAATCCAGGAACCGCAGGATGCTCGAATTTGCGGGCAGGGGGCCTGCGTATAAACAGTTACTAAAGAGAATAGATGAAGATATTAGCTATTGATACGACCACTAATTTTTTGTGCCTTGGGTTGTATGCGGGCGGGAAGTTTTATGAATACAACCTTGAAACAGGCAGAAATCTTTCTGTCCTGCTGGTCCCAACTATAGAGAGGGTTTTGACGGCTGCGGGACTCAGAATAGCGGATATCGACTATTTTGCCTGCGGCCTGGGCCCGGGTTCTTTTACCGGCATGCGCATAGGCCTGGCCGCGATAAAAGGGTTAAGCGTTGCCAGGGGCAAGCCGGTTGTCGGAATATCCACTCTGGATATTCTGGCAGAAAATGCCCCCCATGGCAGCGGGTTGATTGTTCCGGCGATAGACGCCAGGAGGGGCCTTATTTATTGCTGTTCTTATAAAAGGGAACGCGGTCTCCTGAAGCGTAAAAGTGAATATTTGCTTTTAAGCCTTGATGAGTTTGTCAGGAAGTTTTCCAATAAAGCGATAGTCTTAGGGGACGCGGCAGCCTTATATAGAGATAAGATACTGACCGGGATAAAAGGCGCAAATATTCTGGATAAGGATTATTGGTTTCCTAAGGCGCATAATCTTATTGAGCTTGCGCTGGCCAAAATAAAGGCCGGGCAATTCAGCACGGCGCAGGCGGTTAACCCAATTTATTTATACCCGCAAGAATGCCAGATAAAAGCAAAATAGGTTACCGGCCCACCTGGGCAGAGGTAAATCTTAATAACCTGGAACATAATTTTAAGCAGGTGAAGTCGCGCCTGCAGCCACAGACAAAAGTTTTAGTCACCGTAAAAGCCGATGCTTACGGCCATGGCTTGATTCCCGTATCTAAAAGGCTGGCTGCCGGCGGCGTGGATTATCTTGGGGTTGCTTCCATTGACGAAGGGATAAAACTAAGAAAGGCGCGTATAAAAACACCCATCCTTGTCCTGGGGTTGATCCTTAACCGGGATATCCGTTCGCTTTTTACCTTTAACCTTACCCCTACTATTTGTGATTACCGGTCGGCTGCCGCGCTAAGCAGGACAGCAACCGTATTAAACAAACATATGCGCCTGCATATTAAAATAGATACCGGAATGGGCAGGATCGGAGTAGCCCACCATGATGCTTTTGATTTAATCAGGAAGATACACAAGCTTAAGTCCATTGTAATCGAAGGCATATTTACGCATTTTCCTTTCGCGGATTCCAACCGCAAGTTTACCCTCTTTCAAGTCAAGTTGTTCAACAGCCTGGTCGGCGAATTGAAAAAATGCGGCGTCAATATACCCCTGGTACATGCCGCCAACAGCGTTGCCCTGATCAACTATCATGAGAGCCACTTTACCATGGTCAGGCCCGGCCTTGTGATTTATGGGCTGCACCCTAAACCCGGGCTGGGGATAAATTTAAAGCCTGTCTTGAGCCTTAAAACCCGCGTGATCTTTATGAAACAGGTCCCCGCCGGATACGGGATAAGCTACGGGCACGCCTATGTGACCAAGCGTTCAACCTACATTGTTACTTTGCCTATCGGCTATGGAGACGGATACCCGCGTAATCTTTCTAACCTTGGCCCGCTTTTAATCAACGGCAGGAGGTTTTATGTCAGCGGCAGGGTTTGCATGGATCAGATTATGGCTGATGTGGGTAAATTTAAACCCAGGCTGGCGGATGAAGTGGTCCTGATCGGAAAACAGGGTAAAGAAACGATCACTGTTGAAGAGCTGGCGGATTTAGCCGGAACCATCCCCTATGAAATTACCTGCGGTTTAGGCAGCCGCATCCCCCGCATCTATATCTCTTAAAGAAGAGGGACGTTTCTTGAGCCAATCGGAGAAGTGTCCCTTTTTTCCTATGGTAATTTTGCGATAAGATAAATGCTGGCGGATAAGACGACTAAATGGCTCGTTGAGGCAGCCATGGCAGGCGGAAATAGCCCGGATTTTCCTAAGGCTAGGCAGACGGCATCCAGGATATAATAAAGGAATCCCACAATAATGGAGACGCCGATAGAAGCCATACCTGTGGCGCGCTTATGCGTCATAAGAGAAAAAGGAATTCCCAGAAGTATGATTATCAGGCTGGTAAATGGCATGGCGAAGCGTTGATAGAGGTCTACTTTTAAATTCCGGATTACGGTTGTCGCTCCGCTTTTGGAAACTCTCCAGATATAATCCTGCATCTGGCGGATATCCATCAGTTCGGGTTTCTGCCTCAGGTTTGCAAATTCCCGCGGGGTCTCGGGTATCGCCATAATCTCTTCCTCAAAATAAGACGGCTCATCGATTACCTGGCCGTTATGGTCAAAATTATAAGTAATGCAGCGGGAAAATCTCCACAGCCCGTCTATGTATTCCCCTTTATCCGCGACGATCTTTTTGGTCAGGTTCTGGTTGTCGTCATGTTCCAAAATAGTAATGCCTTCCATGGTTCCGGTGCCGATAAAGAATTTACTGATAAAAAACAGCCTGTTCCTTGAGCCGTACATGGAAAGGTTTAAGATCATCTCAGGCCTTCTGCTCTTAACGCCTTTTGAGCCGTCTTCCATTTGGGCCTTAATCTTCTGGTTTTCCGCCAAAGCGGAAGGGGCAAACCTGTCGTTCACCCAGAAAACCAGCAGGCTGATTAACAGGCCAAAGAAGAGGACATTCCTGGCGATTTCAAATATGCTCAAGCCGCTTGAGCGCATAGCGATTATTTCATTATTGTGATTGAGCTTGGAAAATGTGTATACCGTGCTTAATAGGCAGGCAAAAGGGGACACCTGCACGAACATCACCGGCAGGTACGAAAGGTAATAGCGGCTTAAAATCATCAAGGTGGCGCGGTGTTTTAATATCTCGTCCAGATTAGAAAGCAGGTCAATGATGATGTAGAGGAAAAGAAAACTGAAAATGCAGGAAAAGAATATATAAATAACCGATTTTAAAATATAGCGTTCTAAGATGCGCATAGTTTATAAGTTAAGTAGCTGCCTATACCGGCGAATATGATGTTGGGTATCCAAAGCGCCAGGCCTGCCGGCAGGTGCCCTTCGATTGCCAGCGCTTCGGAGCCGATAAGCAAGGGGTAGTAAC
Organism: Candidatus Omnitrophota bacterium; assembly: GCA_041648875.1. GTDB lineage: Bacteria > Omnitrophota > Gorgyraeia > Gygaellales > Profunditerraquicolaceae > UBA6249. Next base: position 4,619 of record JBAZOE010000054.1, on the reverse strand, counting down.
AAATAATAATCAATACGGCTATACCGATATTAATGGACTTTTCGCGCCTGCGCGTGATGATGCCCAGCGACGAACCAAGGAGCATGAATACAAAACAGGAAAAAGCCAGCGCCACCTTTTCGTTAATTTTTGTAATCAGGGGGGCCGGGCTGATCCCTTCTTTCTTAAGTTTTTGAGCCTCTTTCTTTAACTCCCGGATTGTCATCTCTTTATATTTTTTATCCACGACTTTTTCCTGCATCTGGCCCATATCCAGGTTCATGAAATAAGTGCGAAAATTAAGCTTGTAAAAATTAGTGGGGTTTTCCGGGTCAGGTTCGTCGCTTGTGCCGTCAATGAGCTTTAATTTCACGATATTCTTATCCGGCATGCTGATAAATTCTCCGGCTTTAGCCACGATCGTGCGCGTAGGCCTGTCTTCCCCCTGAGGTTCATAAATGCGTATGTTGTTCATGCGGTTTTTCTTCTGATCGACATGATAGATAAAAAGAATGTATTTAGGGAAGCTGTCGATAAATACCCCTTCTTCAAAGGCCGCGGTAGGGTTTTTTATCCCCATTTCTTTTAAAGTTTTACGGTAAGCAAAATGCGCGTAGGAAGCTGCCTGGTCATTGAAAAGTACAAGGCCTAAGCTTAAGATAAGGCTGACAATCAATAGCGGCATGATTAATTTAAGCAGGCTTACGCCGCTTGAGCGTATAGCGATTATTTCATTGTCGCTGGAGAGCCTGCCCAAAGCAAGTAAAACCGCCACAAGCACCGATATAGGCAGGGTGTAGGTAACTATATAAGGGGTAAGGTAGATAAATATCTGTATTACACTGAAGAAGTCCACCCCTTTGTTAATAACCAGGTCGGCAATACGTTTTAAATTACCGATTAAAACCATGACAAAGGTGAGCACGCCAAGTGACAGTAATAGGGGCGAAAAAAATTCCCTTAATATATAATTACGCAGTATCTTCATGGTGTTATTAGTTTGCCAGGGTCATCACAAGAACTATTCTTGCCCCGGAATCTTTCAAAGCTTTAGCCGCCTGGCTTGAGGTGGCTCCCGTAGTCAATACATCGTCGATGAGCAGCAGATTGGAACCCTTGATTAATCCCGGGCTCTTTACCGTAAAACTCCGCTCGACATTTTTTTGCCGCTCTTCAAAAGCTAAATCTGTCTGGGTCCTGGTCGGCCTGTTGCGTATTAAAACATCGGCAAGCACTTCTTTGCCAAACTTTTTAGCTACTTGTTCGCTTAAAACCTGAGCCTGGTTAAATTCCCTTTCCCTCATCCTGCTTTTATGCAGCGGCACAGGGATAATGAAATCAAGGTATTCAATAGGTAGGCGGTAATCCTGAATGAATTCATTCATCAGCCTGGCCAGGGTCTCTCCTAAATAGTCTTTGCCGCAATATTTAAACTCATGGATGAGTTTTTTTATCGTTCCCGTATATGCGCATGGGCTGAATGCCCGGTCAAAATGAAATTTGGATTTCAAACATCCTGAGCATATGTTTTTAACTATTCTGTATTTATCCAGCCGCCTGCCGCATGAAACGCAGAAGGGGGGAAGGTTTCTTTCGAGTTTTTCCCAGCACCGGAGGCAGATTAAATCCTGCTTTTCATCCGGGCCTATCTTGTTTTTGCAGGCCAGGCAGCAATTTGGATAAATTAAATCCTTCATGCCCTTAAAAAAGCCGCGCAGCATAAAGATATAATAACAATGAAAAGTGCCTTTGTCAAAGTAATTGACAGCCGGCCCTATCGATAGTAAAATAAAAATATGGAAAAAGAAACCAGGGCCCAGCTTAAAGCAAAACTGCTGGATTTATTGAATAAAGAGGCCTTAAAACGGGGTAAATTCGTGCTTTCATCAGGCAGGGAAAGCAATTATTACCTTGACGGCCGCGTAATCACTTTGACCCCGGAAGGCGCGTATCTGGTTGCCGCTATAATATTGGACATGGTTAAAGATGAAGCTTTGGATGCCATTGGCGGGCCGACCCTGGGGGCTGATCCTATTGTAGGCACCCTGGCTGCTTTAAGCTATATTAATGGCAAGCCGATTAAAACCTTTATTGTGCGCAAGCAGGCTAAGGAACACGGCACACAAAGACAGGTGGAGGGGCCGGCGCTTAAAAAAGGCGCCCGGGTAATTCTTGTAGATGATGTGGCAACCAGCGGAAAAGCAATCATGGAAGCTAAGCTTACGTTAGATAAGATCGGGGTAACCGTCGATAAAGCAATTGTGATTGTTGATCGCAGCGAAGGCGCTGTCGATAACCTGGCTAAAGCGGGCTTAAAATTGGAATCAATCTTTAAACTTGCGGATTTTGGCCTCTAGGTAAATTTTGTGCAAAAGACAAAAATTGTAGTAGTAGGCGCAGGGCCATCAGGTATGATGGCGGCAATCCGGGCAGCAGGCCTTGGCCGGGATGTTACCCTTCTTGAAAAAAAAGATTCCCCCGGCAACAAACTTCTTTTAAGCGGCAAAGGCCGCTGCAATCTCACTAACACAGAAGAACTCGAATATTTCTTAAGGCGCTTCTCTAAAAACGGGGATTTCTTAAGGGATGCCTTTAAGGGATTTTTTAGCCGCCAGCTTATGGATTTTTTTGAGCAGCGTGGTTTAAAACTCAAGATTGAGCGCCAGATGCGCGTTTTTCCGCAGACCGACCGTTCCGCAAGCATCCTCGATATATTAAAAAAAGAACTGGAGAAATCCGGGGCGCATGTTATTTATAAAGCCAGGGTGGTTGATGTGCTCTTATCGGCCGGTAAAGTTAAAGCTGTGCGTTTGGAAAACGGCCGCGTTATTGCCTGCGATAAGTTAATTTTAGCCGGCGGCGGGCTAAGCTATAGTTTTACCGGTTCTGATGGTTCAGGGATAAATATTGCCAGGAAACTTGGGCATAGTATTGTGCCTTTACGGCCGGGATTAGTACCGCTTGATGTAAAACAGGATTACCCGGGAAAATTAGAAGGCTTGACCCTGCGCAATATTAAGCTTAAATTTTCCGATGGCAAAACGCAGATTGTTTCTGAAATCGGAGAGTTGATCTTTACCGCTTCCGGGATATCCGGTCCGCTGGTGATCACTTTAAGTGGCAGGGTAATCGATATGTTGGCGCAAAATAAGAATGTTTGTGTTGAGATAGACTTAAAGCCGGCTTTAACTATTGAACAGTTAGATAACCGCCTGCTCAGGGAATTTAAAGTAAATGCAAAAAAAAGCATTAAAAACGCGCTGAAAGAATTATTGCCTTTAAGATTGATCAAGGTTTTTATAGCGGCTGCCGGAATTGACCTGCTTAAAAAATGCAGCCAGATTACGCAAGATGAAAGGGAGAAAATTATTTCTTTGCTTAAAGGTTTCCGGATGGATATTTCCTGCGCCAGGCCCATTGAAGAGGGCATGGTTACCCGGGGCGGAGTAAGTTTAAAAGAAATAAATCCGCGCACCATGGAGTCGCGCATTATTAAGGGATTGTATTTTTGCGGAGAGATGATTGATGTGGATGCTGATACCGGAGGCTTTAACCTTCAGGCAGCGTTTTCAACCGGTTATCTTGCTGGTGAAAGCGCCGCGAAGAATTAGCATGAAGCAGATACAAATATATTTAGCGTCCAATTCTAAAGCCCGCAAGAAGTTATTAAAAGATATGGGGCTGAAGTTTAAACCCCTGCCGGGTAAAGTCAGGGAGAGGAGAAACGCTGAGGGGATTTCCTATGCCAGGCTGGTAAAGTTGAATGCGCAGAGGAAGGCCGAAGAGGCTGCTGGAAAGGTTAAAAGTGGAATTATTATTGCCGCCGACACTATCTGTGTACAGAATGGTAAAATATTCGGTAAGCCGCAAAATATGCGGGATGCCCGCAGCATGCTTAAGAAATTATCAAGCCGGCCGCAGCGCCTATACACGGGTCTGGCGGTTATAGAAAAAAACAGGCACGGAGAAAAGCTCGCGCTTGATCATGAAGAAACCAAAGTTTATATGGATAAGTTAAGCGATACTGAGATCTCTGATTATTTTAAACGGGTTTCTCCTATGGATAAGGCGGGAAGTTTTGATATCCAGGGCAAGGGAGCTTTTTTTATCAAAAGGATAGATGGGTGTTTCTATAACGTCGTGGGCCTGCCTATAAGAAAACTGTATCTTATGTTTAAGAAACTGAATTTAAAGTTTTTTATTCTCTGCCTGCTAACTACTGCTTTTTTATCCGGTTGTTCAACTGAATACAACCTGGTTACCAAGCAAGAGGAAAAATATTATTACAGTACGGATAAAGAGGTCCAGATGGGCCGCGCAATTGACCGGCAGGTGCAAAAGGAGTATAAATTTTCCGGCGACCCTTTGCAGCAAAAGCGCCTTCAGGATATAGGCAATAAAATAGCCGCGGTAAGCGACAGGAAAGAGATCGATTACCATTTCCAGGTTTTAGAGGATGATCAGGTCAACGCCGTTTCTTTGCCCGGGGGCTATGTTTATGTAAACAGCGGGTTACTGGATAAGGTCTCAAACGACGATGAGCTGGCTTGTGTCTTAGCGCACGAAGTGGGCCACATTGTAGCGCGGCACAGTATAAAGAAATTACAGGCAATGCAAGGTTATTCTGTTTTAAGGTTATT
>JBAZOE010000053.1:0-8454 GCA_041648875.1 Candidatus Omnitrophota bacterium | reverse complement strand
TCGGATTTTAAATCCAAAGGGTAAGTCTCATATCTGCCGAAGAAATCATCAAATATATCCGCCCCGCTCCTTGCCTGCTTTTGCGCAATCAGATTGCATTTAAGATGAGCCGGCCCAAGCTTGAATTCTCCCGGCCTTAAACCAAAGATTGAAGTATTAAACTCTATTACATCAAAATTTACCCCGTTACGAGTTTCCTGATACTGGTTAGGCTTATCAAATGCGCCTGCCGAAAAACCTTCATGGTCAAATTCCGGATACTGTATATCCCTTATACCAAGCCTGTTAACATACAATTTTACGGTTAAGGGGATGGTTTCATTTAAATAAGCCTCATCCTTTTTTGCCTGCATCGTTATAAATACCCTTTCGTTTAAATCATTTATCCCTGGCTCTGGCTGGCTGCTGCGCAGAGCAGGGCTTTGCACCTGCCCCTGCAACACTTCTACGCTTAATTGATTAGAAGTATATTTATCGCCGTTATGTTCAAATTTAAAAGGCCCTAGTTTAAAAGTCCCTGTTTTCGTAGGCAAAAGCGCATAATTGTGCGTAATAGAGCCTGAGACCTTTCCGTTAACGATGGACATCATCGTCGAAGGACCCAAATAACGGGTTTGGAAACCATCTATTGCCGGTAACTCCGGAGCCGGGATATTCTGCGCGTTGCTGAAACTTAAAGCCAACTGCAAAGAACTGCCCAAAGAAACTTTATTGCTATTTACCGTGGCTTCAAAATTAAGCTCTTTGGCAAAACAAGGAAGAGCAAAACTTAAGGCATAAGAGACCAAAGCCAAACTCAAAATAAGGCCTTTTAGACGCTTACCTATAATAATTGTATTCTTCAGTTCATCCATTACCAATCCTTTAACACTTCTTCCGAAGAGGCCCCTTTTCTATTATCTTCTAATTTCCCTGAGGAATCCTCTTCTTGCCTATGACCCTCTAAAAGCATGGTTGCTTCCCGCTCAGACATCTCCCCAGCCTCTTCGGCACCCTGGCCCCTAGCTTCTTCCTCCTTAGCCTGGTCCTGCTTCTGCCCCTCGGCTTGCCTGGCTTCTCTGCCCGTCTTAGCTTCTTCATTTTTCTGCTGATCCGCTTTTTGTTCTTGGGCGCCGGATGCCTGCTGCTTCTGTTCCTGTTGTTGCCCATTCTGAGACTGTTCAGATTTATCTTTTTTCTTATCCTGCTCTTGTTTTAATTTATCCAGAAGCGCCTTTAACTCTTTCTCTACCAATTCATGATTAATTTTTGCGTCCTCATCCCTGGAATTTAACTCTATTACCCTTTTATAATAGTCTAACGATTGACGCAATAAATTCACCGTTTCTTTAAGCTCCGTATTTTCTTTTAGCTTGCCAAGCTTATATTTTGAATTCGCGATATTAAAGTTTGCCTTGGATTCCAAAAGTTTATCCTTAGAAGCAGTTGCTTTTTCAAAAGAACCGACGGCTAAAAGATAATCGCCTTTTTTATACTGGGTTGTGCCTATATTATAACTAATCTGCGCCGAATCCGGAGATTTAATTTGCGCCTCATTATATAGTTTGGCCGCCTCATCATATTTCTTCTCCCTGTATAAGTTATTTGCCTTCTTTACCAGGCCAAAGCTGTCCTCTGCGAAAGCAAATAGATGGAACCCGCATAAAATAAATACTGCCTGTAAAATAATAAATACTGATCTTCTCATCCTACGAAATACCTTTTGTCAGTTTCCTGTCGCTTATAAAATTCCCGGCTGTCAGTAAAAGCAGCGCCAGCCATAAAAATATCTGGAACCTCTCTTCGTAATGCTTATTCATCTTTGCCTCAAGTTCCCTTTTTTCCATTTTTGCTATTCTTTCCCGGTAAATCAGGTCCAGGCCAAACTCCGCGTTAGTAGCCCTTACATATACTCCTCCGGTTTTTAAGGCAATCTTCTGCAAAGCGGACTCATCAAGGCGGGACTTAACCACATTGCCCTGGCTGTCTTTAAGAAATCCCTTTTGACCGGTTTCATCCGTAACAGGAATAAGCTCGCCTTCTTTAGTACCGATACCGATACAAAATATTCTAATCCCTTCCTTTTTAGCCTCTTCAGCCGCCTGTTCAGGATCGCCTTCATGATCTTCTCCGTCGGTAATAATAACCAGCACCTTATATTTTTTCTGCCCTCCCTCATAACTTCTTAAGGCATCTTTTATGGCGCTGGTTATGGAGGTTCCGCCTTTGGGAATCGTATCTATGCCTGTGTTATCCAGTGAAAGCAAAAATCCTCCGTAATCTAATGTAAGCGGGCATTGCAGGAAAGCGCTGCCGGAAAAAGCAATCAAGCCTATCCTGTCTCCTTTAAGATTACGCGCCAGGTCTTTGATCGCTAACTTTGAACGCTCGAACCTGCTGGGTTTTACATCCTCGGCAAGCATGCTTTTTGAAGTATCTAACGCTATCAAAATATCAACCCCTTTTCTTTTTACCTCCTCCCAATGGAAACCCCATTGCGGGCGCATAAGGGCAAAAAACATAAGCGCTATCGCTAAAACCGTTAAACCGGTTTTCAGGAATCTTTTCCTATTATCAAGGGAGGATAATAATTGGGCTAAAAGCTCTTTTTGGGCGAATTTCTCCAGGGCGCTCTTGCGCAGCTTAGCCGCCCAGAAATAAAATAAGAGCAAAGCCGGGAGAGCTATAAAACCAAAAGCAAAATTTACTGCCGCAAATCTCATGGTATCTTCCTTAGTATGGTATTCGACAAAACAATCTCTAAAAACAAAACCAAAAGAGACAGGATTAAAAATATTCCGAATAGCTCATTGTACTCCATATACCCCTTTTCTTCTATGGCAGTCTTCTCGAGCCCGTCTATCTCTTTATATATTTTACGCAGGCTTTCAGTGTCGGTTGCCCTAAAGTACTTTGCCCCGGTCATATCCGCGATCTTTATCAATGTATTCTCATCAATATCTATCTGTATCGGCTGATACACGGTATTGCCAAAGAAATCTTTCACCGGATAAGGCACCGGGCCTTTTGAGCCGGCGCCAATCGTATAGACCTTAACCTTCAAAGCCTTGGCTGCCTCTGCTGCGGTTAGAGGAGAAATCTTTCCGGTATTATTACGTCCGTCGGTAAGCAAAATAACCACCTTGCTTTTTGCCTTAACATCCCTGAGCCGGTTCAATGAAGTAGCAATCCCTGAGCCTATTGCCGTGCCATCCTCAACCAGGCCTGTCCTGACCCTGTCAAGATTATCCAGCAGCCAGCCGTAATCCAAAGTTAAAGGGCAAACCGTATATGCCCGGGAAGCAAAAGCTACAATAGCGATGCGGTCGTTTTTCCTGCCCAGGATAAAATCCCTGACCACATTCTTAACAACCTCTATCCTGTTCTGCCTTTGCCCCCCTAATTTAAAGTCTTCGGCAAGCATACTGGTTGAACAATCAATTGCCAGGACTATATCTATACCTTCGGATTGGATTTTAGAATCAGCCACCGGCGCAAGCGGCCTGGACAAGGCAATTATCAACAAGATAACCGCCAAAACCCTTAAGTAAATCAGGTTTTGGCTCAACTTAAGCTTAAGAGAACCTTTTAATTTCCCCACCAAATCTCCCGAGGAGAATTTGAAGGCGGATACGGCAGCCCGTTTTCTGCGTTTATACAAAAAAAACGGTATTATTAATGGTATAAGGATTAAAACAAGCGGATCATGCAGGTTCATTTTCTTTTGTCTGGTCTATAAAATTCCTTGCTGAATCAAAAATAGAGTTTATTTCATCGGCGGCTGGAGCGTATTTAGCGAACTTTACAAGGTCACAGCAAAGCAGGAACTCTTTCAGCAGGTTTTTATGCTCGCTGATTAACTCCGCGGACTCTCTGGCGCTGGCGAGGAACTCTTCAGTAGTCATCTCAGGGGCCCTGAGCTTAAACCTGTTCTCAAGATAATGCCTGATAATATTCGAAATCTCCGTGTAATATTCCTTGATCAACCCCCGGCTGATATAATCTTTGGCTCTCAAGGCCTCAAGCTGCTCATAAGCTGTTTCATGGGCAGGTTTCTTGGGGATGCCTTTTTCTTCTTTGTTTTTCTTCAAGAAATACCCGGCTAATAAGGCTAAAACAACCAAAAACAATAAACCTGCCGGAATAAGGTATTTATTTATTACCGAAGGCAAGCCCACCGGCCCCTTTATATCCCGCATCTGGATATTGCGCCCGGCATTATCCAGAAGGCTTCTTACCTCTATGGATACTTCAGCGGTATCAATCCGGCTCCAATCCGGATCATTCCTTTTCCTGTATTTAATCCTAACCTTAGAGATAATGGTTTTGCCTGTAATATATGTATCCAGGATATACCATTGAGATATCTTTTCTTTATTTAAAAATACGCTTTTGCTTGAGCCAAAATCTTTAATCGCGAAATTACCTAAATCCTGGCCGAAAGTAAAAGGCTCGATCTCAATATCTTTATCCTTTTCAATAAAGATTGTGTATTTGATTTTGTCGCCTATGGCGGCAATTGGCTTATCTACCGATGCCTTAACCGTAATGGGCGGGCCCGGATCTTTCTTGGCTTTGGCGCAACCGGATAATACTGCGGTTACGAAAAATACGCTTAATCCTAAGGAAAATATTCTATTTTGCAACTTTCTCATTTTCTATTTTCGGTTGGTATAGAATTTCGACTTCCTGCTGCTCCAGGGCTTTGTTTAAGAGGGATTGCACAATCTGCTGCTCCTTCTGCGCGCGGTATTCGCTTTCAACCTGGCCTTTTACTTCTTCAAAAGGCTTCTCCCTCCCCGGTTCTTTCTCGTCAACGATAAACATATATAATTTATTTTCAATCTTAACCGGGCTTACAATTGCGCCCTTTCCCTGCTTAAGGATATTTTCTACCGCCTCCCTTGATTCCCCTATGTCTTCCGAAATGAAAGCAGAGCCCTTCTGGATCCATTGCTCTATTTTTTTGCCTTTTCCATTTTTTAATTCAGCGCTTACCTCATCGCTTTTAACCAAGTCGCTAAGTTCAAGAAAAGATACCTTGGCCGCAGCGGGAATGCTATATTTATCTTTATTGGCCTTATAATACAACAGGATGTCTTCGGGGGTAACCTTTAATTCTTTCCTTATTTCACCCCCCAGCAGTTCCTGCAGGACAAGCTGTTTTTTAAAATCTTCAACCGCCCCGCGGATCTTGGCATCTTTATCCAGCCCCAGTTTCTTGCCTTTTTCATAAAGCACTTCCGTAGCCACGTATTCCCGGATAAATTTAAGTTTAGCGTCATTATTATTCAACTCCTTTTTTACCTGCTCGGGGAGCCTGTTAATAACCATATCAATCTCATCATTTGATATCTCTCTTTTGCCGATCCTGACGGCGATTCTTTCATTACTCTGTACAGCGGGGTTTACGGACGTGCGGCTTTCGAGTTCGTATTGCGCCTGCTGGCTTAACCCCAAGCTCTCTAAAGCGCTGACTATTTTCTGGTTCAAATCCTGTTTATATTCAGGATCGGGATTAAGCAATTCACTTTTATAGAAATTAGCCAATGCTTTCTCATATTCTTTTAAATCCATGTAAATATTGCCCAATTTATAGCATATACTGGCCAGGTCCTTGCTATCGGATCCCCCTCTTTTTATATAGGCCTCGAACTCTTGCGCCGCGTTAGCATACAAACCTTTGGCAAGCAAGGCATTGGCATAACCTAATTGCATCTTATCTGTCCAGGCTGGTTTCTGGCTGCTATTTACATTGCCGGTAAAATTTTTCGCAACAAACAACCCGGCGATTATAAACAGGATAATTACGACTGAAATAATTTTTAAGTTTTTCTTCATCTTGTCCTCAATCTCCTCTCCCTTGACCTAAAGAACCTGAACAGGCTCTGCGAATAAGGCATGTCCGTCCTTACATCTATAGTATCTACGTTTATTGAACGGAATAATTTATCCCTTTCTTCCTGTCTTTGCCTGGCATCTTGAGCATATCTCTTGCGCAAGGCGGGGTCTGCCGTATCTACCATAAAAGTTTCTCCGCTCTCTAAATCCTCTAATTTTACTATCCCCGCATCAGCAAGCTCAAGTTCGCTGGGGTCGGTTACGGTTATGGCCACGATGTCATGGCGTTTGTTGCTTACTGCCAGCATCTTTTTAAATTCAGGAGCATAAAAGTCAGAAATGACAAAGGTGACTGTCTTGCGCGTAGTAACCTTGTTCAGGTATTCCAGGGCTGCTGCGATATCAGTTTGCCTGCCTTGAGGCTTAAAATATAAAGCCTCGCTGATAATGCGCAGAACATGGCGCAGGCCTTTACGCGCCGGGATAAACTTTTCGATTTTTTCGGTAAAGGCGATAAAACCCACTTTATCATTATTTTTTATAGCCGCAAGCGCCAGCACCGAACAAACCTCAGCCGCAAGCTGCATCTTAAGCTGGTTTCTCGTCCCGAAAAAAGAGGAAGGCGACATATCCAGGATAAGCATTACCGTCAATTCCCTTTCTTCCACAAACTTCTTTATATAGGCAGAGCCCATCCTGGCGGTAACATTCCAGTCTATGGAACGTATTTCATCTCCCGGCTGGTACTCGCGCACCTCCTCAAACTCCATACCCTTGCCCTTAAACACACTCTGGTACTGTCCGGCAAAAACATCGGTAACCATGCGGGAGGTAGTTATCTGGATACGGCGGATATTTTTCAGGACTTCTTTAGGGATCATTTTTGTTTTTAAGGAACTTCTACGTCGGTAAATATCTTTTTAATTATATCATCCGAAGTCTTCTCTTCAGCCTCTGCTTCATAGCTTACAATTACCCTGTGCCGCAATACGTCCGGGCCGATGGATTTTACATCCTGAGGAGTGACATAACCCCTGCCCTGGATAAAAGCATAAGCTTTAGAAGCCAGCATGAGATAAATACTTGCCCTTGGAGAAGCGCCATATTGTATAAGGCCTTCCAGCTCATTAAGTTTGTATTTTTTCGGCTCTCTTGTGGCAAAAACTATATCCAGGATATATTTTTCTATTTTCTCATCCATATACACTTCATCTACTACGCTGCGCGCCCTGACAATATCCTGCGGTTCTACGACCGGCTTGACCTCGATCTTATTCTCAGTGAACCCCATGCGCTTGAGTATCTTATGCTCCTCCTCAATATCCGGATAAGTTATATTAATCTTAAGCATAAATCTGTCAACCTGGGCCTCGGGAAGCGGATATGTGCCTTCCTGCTCTATGGGGTTCTGGGTGGCCATGACTAAAAACGGGTCATCCAGCTTAAAGGTATTCTCTCCGATAGTAACCTGCCTTTCCTGCATCACCTCAAGAAGCGCGCTCTGCACCTTTGCCGGCGCGCGGTTTATTTCATCCGCCAAGATAATATTAGCGAATATCGGCCCCTTTTTGGTAGAGAATATTCCGTCTTTAGGATTATAAATAAGCGTACCGATCAAATCTGCCGGCAACAGATCGGGGGTAAACTGTATCCTTTGGAATTTTGTATTTATGGCTTGAGCTAATGTCTTAATAGATAATGTCTTGGCTAAACCGGGGACGCCTTCGACAAGTATGTGGCCATTGGCGAATAAACCTACAAGCAGCCTCTCGATAAGTAATTTCTGGCCGACAATAACTTTGCCTATTTCAGCGATCAGGCTTTGCACAAATAGACTCTCTTTCTGGACTTTCTCGTTAATAGCGGTAAGGCCCGTATTCATATTTCCCTCCATTTTGTTTTTTATTAGAAAATTATAAATATAAAATTAATACTTTTTTAATATTTTGTCAATAAAAAAAATCCTAAGACGCTTTATTTAACTCTATATGTGCCTAGAGTTTATAAAACAATTACATATTCCTGAATTTAAATAATTAATTTGTAACCTGAAGTGAATAGGTTAGTTATGTAAAGCGTCTTTATTACTATTGCTTCTGTTTAAACTGAATATACTTATCTATTTTCTCGATTAAGCGGCCTACTTCAATTGGCTTCTCCATATAATCCACTACGCCGACCCTGTAAGCCTTGTACTTATCCGCGTCTTTAGCCAGCGCGGAAATGATAATAATAGGTATGGCTTTGCCGATTATGTCTTTATTCAGTATCTCGCAAACCTCAATCCCCTTTGTCCCGGGCATAATGATATCGAGCAGGATAATATCGGGTTTAAAACCATGGACCTGGGATATAATATCATTAGCATTTGATAATGCCAATACTTCGAATTTCCCTGTTTCTTCAAGATTAGATTTTAACAGCTTGGTAAAATCCACTTCATCATCAACGACTAATATTTTATTTTTAGGCATCCCTGTTCTCCTTTTTAATCTTAGATTTATTCATCCCGGAATTATTGGATAAAATCTCTTTTATCGTGTTATAAAGCTTTTTATGCTCAAAGGGCTTTGTGATTATTCCGTCGGCTTTGGCTATATCTAAAGCGGTAACCGTGCTTGGGTCGTCGTGGTA
>JBAZOE010000052.1:0-8532 GCA_041648875.1 Candidatus Omnitrophota bacterium | reverse complement strand
GCCGAAACAGTAAAGTTCTTAAGAGAATTCAGCACGGCCGTAGCATATGCAGCCAGGCCGATAAGCAATATGTAAGGGAAAATAATCCGGTTCAACCTGATAGTTGATTCCAATTTCTCCGGAAAAGCGATAAAACCCGGGGCAATCAGACGAACAATCAGGGGGGAAAAAATAACCCCCAATATAGTTATAACACTTAATATAACCAACAGAAGGTTAAGCAGAATATTGGCCAACTCCCAGAAATCTTCTTTTGAGCGCTTAAAGCTATACTCGCTTAAGACCGGGACAATCGCCGCGTTAGAGGCCCCTTCGCCAACAAAATCCCGGAAAAGGTTGGGTATGCGAAAAGCGATAACAAAAGCCTGGGCGTAGAGATAAACACCGAAGAGCCTGGCGATAACCACATCCCTTATAAAACCCAGGACGCGCGAAGCAAGGGTAGCCAGGCTGATGATAGTCGCCGAACGCGCGACTGCCTGGTTGTGTCTGCCTAGGGAATATTTGCTTGTTGACATGAATAATTAATTATGCTATTAATAGAAAAATAAAGTTAACTATAAGGAGAATATATGCCAAGGCGTAGAACATCATTAAAAAGCAACCGCGTAAATAAAAGAAAACATACCCGCAACCTCAAAGTAAAGGTTCAACTTAAGAAAACAATAAAGAAATTCCAGGAGCTGCTTGCCAAAAAGGAAACCGCTGAAGCAAAAACTTTCATTAGCAAGGTCTTTTCTCAGCTTGATAAGGCGGCAAAAAAGAATATCATCCATCCGGCAACGGCTGACCGCAGGAAATCACGCTTAATGCGCCGTTTGGGCAAATCCGCATAAACCAACAATTAATTTCTCCAGGGCACAGGCAGGCTTTAGCCTGCCTGTTTTTATTTCCACGTCACAGCCAATAAGAAGTTTAAGTTTACGCCTTGCCTCTTGACCCTGGATACCCTGTTTTTCCCAGGCGTAGCGTAAGCCTCCCAGGATACGTTCAGGGGCCTCTCCATTCTTTAAAAGCTGATTTAAAATGCGAAGCGCCGAATCCGGCTTCCTTAACTCAATCTGCCGGCTTAAAACAAAAGTGTCCGGGTTAACTGTTTCCTTAAAACGCATAACCTTGGCAGCCCGGGATATACCCTTAATAAAACTATCCTGATAATCATAATGCTCCAGGATTAACACCAAAACCAATTGTTTATCCGGATTTTTAACATAGCTCAAAAGAAAATCCCGGCATGCCTCATCCAGGGAGCCGGCGTCTTTAATTACGATAATCCTTTTGGCGCTTTTTAAGGGAATGGCCAGGAACCTCTCCTGGATAACTTTTAAAGCTGCTTCTTTAGCGTATAATGTATCGAAGTTAAAATCTTGAAGTTCTTTTGGTAGGAATTCCTGTTTTATTTTCCTAAGCTGATCTTCTCTTGCCTGCACATCCTGGCCGATAAGTAAATAAACCATACTACCATTGTTCAACTGTGCGCTCAACGATCCGGCGAGCTAAATCTTCCACCGCATTAGTTACGGCTTTATCTTCTGACGTATTCCCTTGGGATACATTAGAAGGAGCATCAGCAGTAAAAAAAGAGGAGTTGCCGTTAAAATTATTCTCTTGCCAAACCAGCTTGTTTTCTTTTTGATCCCAGAGGCTTATGTTCACATAAATATTAATGCGGTATTCCATAACATTCTCAGTATCTTGAGTATAGCTTAAAGGATCTTTACGATATTCAATCAACTCGCCCTTAAGCACAAGGTCAGCTGATTCCTCTTTTACCGGCTTAAGATTTCCGTCAAAGAGGTAGCGGTTAATTGTCCTTTTAGTAATATCAGTTTCGAGCATTGGCCGGTAAATCCGGTACTTATTTGCAGAATATCCCTCCTGGGTAACATCCACTTTATTTAAAAATGGCGTTATATAAATCGTGCTGAATTTGCCGGAAAGCATGGAACGGGTAGTATAGCCGCAACCGCTTAAAACAGTAGCCAGCAAGCAGAAGACAGTAGGCAAAGATAAGAAAAAGCTGATCTTATTTTTCATTTTTGCGCTCCAATATCTGCAGCCTGGCCACAGCCTGAGCTGCCCATGGGGTATCTGCATAATTATTGATTATATCGTTATAATAGATCCTGGCTGAATCAAATGCCTTCTGCTTTTCATAGAAAGCGGCAATATTATAGTTTGCCTCCGCCTCCTTCTCCCTGATACCGCTGATATTTTTTTCGGCATCAAGAGAAAGCACGGCATCAGGATGCTCTTTTACGAAATCTTCAAACCTTTCTTTTGCCTCCTGAGCTGCGCCCTGATCATAAGCCGGGCCCTTGGATAAGCTGGCGCGGCAAGAGGCAATCTGGAATTTCGCAGCAGATGCCCACTCGCTGTCCGGGTAGCGGGAGACCACCTTGTTAAAGGCCTCTTCTGCTTCGTAATATCGCAACAACCCCTTTAAAACCAGCCCTAATTTATACTGCGCCCGGGCAGCTAAAGGGCCATAAGTAGAATTTTCTATTACCTTGCCGAATATCTCGATCGCGGGATTCTCTACGGGCAGATCTACCCCAAAAGCCTTTCGCTTTTCTCCGGACATAAAGTTCTCGGCGATTTTATACTCCCGCTCAATAACCTCCTGGATACGCTCGCTAAAAGGATACTTATCAATCACCATCTGATAAGCCTGATAAGCTTCATATAATTTACCCTGGGCCTCCTCCGTTAGTCCAAGGTAATATTGGCTTTCCGCGGCCTCGGCAGACTTAGGATAAGCTTTAAGCAATTTACGAAATTCCCGTTTGGCTTCTTCATATTTACTGATATCAAAGAAAGATTTGGCATAAGCAAACTGCTCCTGAGGATTATCTTTTGGCAGATTCTTAGGATTAACCCATTTGCCGCTTTTAGGAGTCCAAATCCAATAGGAGTGTGCCGGCTGGATAGATAGAAAAAAAATGAATAATAAGCTTAAAATTATACTCCGCATAATGTCTTAAATTATCATAGCCTGGAGGCTTTGTCAAAAGAAAAAAGGAGCCGGCAGGCCCTTAACGGAATTCAAGCCTAGAGATAGAAATACGCGCCTGGGATTTTAATTATTGCGGCGTTTATATTTAAAAGCAGAGTAATCAGCATGGCGGTAGTTGTACTAATAATCTTTCCCAAGAAAGGGCAAAAAGAACCGCATAAAACCAGACTAAAGCCGCATAAAGTAATCAGGGCAGCCAGCGGGACAATAAAAATATTAGCCAAAACAGTTATTGGCGAGACAATGCGAAAGTTATAAGCAATGATCCCCATTGTCCCAATCCAGGCGCAAAAAGAAACCAGGCAGCCTTCGCAGATAAATCTCAATGCCTTAGCCTTGAAGTTTTCCAGGCGTAAAAATGATTTTATCCTCGGATAAAGACAGGTAATCGCTAAAACACTGGCAAAAGATAATTGGAAGCCGATGTCAAAAAGCTGACCGGGCCTGGCGGCCAGTATGAATAAAGCCGCGCAGGCCAAACAGTTATATATATCCGCCTCTCTTTTTAAAATACGCGCCGATAGAAAAACCGTCCCCATAACCGTAGCGCGGACAACCGGGTTGCTTGCTCCGGTAGTTAAACAATAGACAAGCAAACAGATTATTGTCAGGATAATCCGCGCTTTAATCCGGATACGCATGATTTTCAACAGGAGATTAAAGATAAAGGCGACTATCCCTACGTTAAATCCGCTGACAACTAAAATATGCACAGTGCCGCTTTTAACCATATGATTATTTACCAGCCAGGGGATAGACTGCTTCTGGCCTAAGACCATAGCGGAAAGTACTGCCGCCGGCAAATCGGAAAGATACCTCCGGATTATTTGCTCCAGCTTAGCGCGCAGCCAAAGTGAAAAAATAATCAATTTGCTGCCGGTTTCCCCTGGCTGCGTTGTAATTTGCGACCTGCCCTTTATATGCATTAGCAAATAAATTCCCTGTCCGGATAAATAATCCCGGTAGCTGCGGCTGCCGGAAGAAAACCCAAAAGGCCGGGATAAAACGCCTGTAAGCGTTAAGCGCTGCGCATAACTTAAATCTTGCGGAAAATCTAATTTGACCAACACCTTACCGCAACATAACCATTTCAAATTATTAAGCTGGATCTCCTGCGTCCGGAAAATAAAAATAGTACGCTTGTTTTCTATAACCGGCTGGCTGTCAACAAATCCGCTTAAGTTATATACGGCCCCATCATTATGCGGCACAAAATTACGGATATGGAGCTTATGCCGCATATAGGAGTTTTTCAGGTTAAACGCCCCAAGAATCAAAACTAAGAAAAATACTAAAACTATGAATATATGGTTATTTCTAAAACTTAGGCAGGCTGCGCTAAAAAAAATTACTCCTAAGTAAAAAATTACCCAGAAATTTACCCAAGCTGAGCTGACCAGGATAATCCCCAGGCAATAGAATACGGCTGAAAAGGCAAATAACCTTTTCATTCTACAAAGAAAATCTCCCTGAGCTTCTCATAACGTTTGTCTCCTACTCCCTTGACTTTTTTCAATGTCTCCAGACTGCTGAAATCTCCATTCTTCAGTCGGTATTCGATAATACGCCGAGAGGTCTTAACCGGCAGGCACCTGGAACTTATCAGCTCTTCTAAAGACGCCTTATTCAAATTAATCCTGGCTAAATGCACTTGCGGGCAAAACAATTTCTTTATACGGTAATTCATTTTAGCCAGATTATTTAAAGTTATCCCGCAGAAAGAAATAAGCACAAGAAACAGAATAACCCTTTTTTCCTCCCTGGTAAAATTAAGCATTTCTCTTCCCCCCGGCCCAATAGACGCCAAAAAGCCTAAAACCTAACTGAAAATATCATCCCCCGGCAGCCTTGCGGCGCTGCAACTTGAACGGTTGTATTCCCGGTTTTTATGGTGTATACTTAATTTATGGCCAAAAAGGTCCTGATTATTGATGATGATTATAATATCGTCAAGAAAAGCAAGGAAGAACTGCTCAAGGCCGGTTATATAGTAGTGGCTGCATTCAGCGCTAAAGAAGGGATTAATAAATTAAAGGAGGAGAAGCCTGATTGCATACTTTTAGACCTGGTCCTGCCTGATGAAAGCGGCTTTAAAGTTGCCCAGGATATTAAATCACTGCCGGCTTTTGTTAACACCCCTATTATTGCCACCTCTTTAAAACACGAAGAGATCGACAAGCATATCGCCGCCAAAAGCGGAATTACCGTCTATATCGAGAAACCCATAGACTACAAACGCCTGCTTTTTGATATTAAAGATGTATTGGGAGAGTGAGGTTTTTTAACCTTAGATAACGATATTGACTAGCTTTTGGGGGACAACGATAAATTTCTTCGGCTTCTTAGCTTCCAGCCAGACAGCTAACTTCTCATCCTTGAGCACTAATTCTTTAAGCTTATCCTCGGGGATATTGCGGGGAACCTGGATTTTGCTGCGGATCTTTCCATTAACCTGGATCACTAATTCTACTTCTTCTTCAATCAATAATTTGGGGTCATATTTTGGCCAAGCGGACTTGAATATGCTCTCTTTATTGCCTAAAATCTGCCAAAGCTCCTCGGAAAAATGCGGGGCAATCGGACTAAGCATAATAACCAGGCTGGAAAAAACCTCCCTGTCGGCCCCCATCTGATAAATCGCATTAGTCAACTCCATAAGCCCGGCAATGGCAGTATTAAATTTAAACCCGTTAAAATCTTCACTGACCTTTTTTATCGTCTTATGCAGGATCCTCACCAAGGCGTCATCGGCCTTACTTTTAAAGTTTTCCTGGATGCGCCAGACGCGGTTTAGAAACTTAAAGGCCCCTTCCAGGCCCCGCTGGTCCCATTCCAGCTCTGTTTCCGGAGGCGCAGCGAACAGGATAAATAAACGCAAGGCGTCTGCGCCGTAATCTTTGATCATCGAATCCGGATCCACAATGTTACCCTTGGATTTTGACATGACCTCGCCGTCTTTTAAAACCATCCCCTGTGTAAGCAACTTCTCAAACGGCTCGCCAAAATCTATCATTCTTAAATCCTGGAAGAACTTGGTAAAGAAACGCGAATACAGCAAATGCAGGATGGCATGCTCAATTCCGCCGATATACTGGTCAACGCGCATCCAGTATTTCGCCTCATGCAGATCAAATGCAGCGGTATCGCATTTAGGAGAACAGAACCTTAAGAAATACCAGGATGAATCAAAAAATGTAGCCATGGTATCAGTTTCCCTCCTGGCGGACCCAGAGCACTTAGGGCACTTCACCTGGACAAATTCTTTTACCTTCCCCAGCGGGCTGCCGCCGTCTCCGGTAAAAGGCGCCTCAACAGGCAATTCCACCGGCAAATCTTTATACGACACCGGGACAATCCCGCACTTAGGGCAATAAATCATGGGGATCGGCGTACCCCAATAACGCTGCCTGGAAATTAACCAATCACGCAAGCGCCAATGGGTTTGTATCTTGCCGATGCCTTTTTCCTCCATCCAGCCGGCGATCTTTTCTTTTGCCTTCAGGTTTCTTAACCCATTGAATTCACCGGAATTAACCTGGACTCCCTCTCCTTCATAGGCCTCAGTTAACTCTTCTATTTTTATATCGCGGTCTTTCGGGGTAATCACCAGGCGCATAGGCAGATTATGTTCTTTGGCAAAAAGAAAATCCCTCTGGTCATGCGTAGGCACAGCCATAATCGCCCCTGTGCCATATTCCATTAATACATAATCCGCCACCCAAACCGGCACCTCTTCATTGTTTACCGGATTTACCGCAAAAGAGCCTGTAAAGACACCTTCTTTCTTTATATCAGAAGATGTACGCGCAAGCTTGCTTTCTTTAGAAACCTTCTCAATAAAACGTAAAACATCTTTTTCTTCCGGTTTATCCTTAATTAGCTCTTTTACCAAGGGATGCTCCGGAGCCAAAACAATATAGGTGGCGCCGAATATAGTATCTACCCGGGTAGTAAACACCGGTATAATTTTATCGCTGTTTTTAAGGCGGAAATAAATATCTACTCCGCTGCTTTTACCAATCCAGTTATTCTGCATTGCCAAAACGCGCTGCGGCCACTGTTTTAGCTGCCCCAGGTCTTCCAGTAATCTTTCCCTGTATTCAGTAATCTTTAAATACCACTGTTCCAAATCTTTCTGTTCTACTTTTGTATGGCACCTCCAGCAGCCGCCGTCAACCACTTCTTCATTGGCTAAAGTAGTCTGGCAGCTGGAACACCAGTTAACCGCAGATGCCTTTTTATACGCCAGGCCGGCTTCAAACATCTTCAGGAATATCCACTGGTTCCATTTATAATAACTGCTGTCGCATGTTAAAACCTCTCTATCCCAATCGTAGGAAAAACCCATCTTCTTTAATTCTGTCTCCATTTCATTAATGCATTTATGGGTCCAGGTATCCGGCTTGGTTTTATTTTTTATCGCGGCATTTTCCGCCGGCTGGCCAAAGGCATCAAAACCCATCGGATGCATTACATTATAACCTTCTAAAAGCTTAAAGCGGCTGGCAACATCTCCGATCGTATAGTTACGCACATGCCCCATATGGATTTTACCTGACGGGTAAGGGAACATTTCCAGGAGATAGTATTTCTTGCGGCTAGAATCAACCTTTGCCCGGAAGGCATGGTTGTCCTGCCAAATCTTCTGCCATTTTTCTTCTATTTTCTTAAAATCATAAAACATCTTATTTACGGCTCAACTTTCTTACTAATGACAGATTTTCCTTATCACTGGTCTCAGTACTTTTAGGCGTCTCCAAAATCATAGGGATGTTTTTTAATTTAGGGTGGTTGATAATCCTTTTCATCCCGGCAAGGCCGATATGCCCGCGGCCTATATGGTCATGCCGGTCATGATGGCAGCCCAGTTCTCCGGCGGCGTCGTTAAGGTGAATCAGCTTAATTAATTTTAAACCCACCATATCCTCAATCTCATCAAGCATCTGCTCCAGGCCTTGCTTAGCTGCCAGGTCATAACCGGCTAAATAAGCATGGGCAGTATCCAAACATAAACCTACGCGGGATTTTTCCTTTAAACTTTTTAATATCTTGTGCTGATGATAAAATCTATACCCCAGCCAGGAACCGCTTCCTGAAGTGTTTTCCAATAATATGCCGACCTTAGAACCCTTGGTTTTCTCTAATATTTTATCCAGGGCATCAACAAGCCTTTTAATCCCGGCATCCTCGGAGGTCTCTTTATGGCTGCCCATATGCGTGACAATATAGTCGGCGCCCAATTCATCAGCCTCCTGGATATCTTCTATATAGGCCTGGATAGAGCCGTTATACAACCGCGGATCCGGTGAAGCCAGATTTATCAGGTAAGAAATATGAATAAAAACCGGGTTGATCTTGCATTTTTTGCGCTTGAGCCTGAACTCCGCGATATCCTCGGGTTTAAGATGGGCGCCGTTGCGCCAGGACTGCGGGGAGCGGCTGAATATCTGCATGGTATCGCAGCCTAAGGCCTTGGCAGTATCCAGCGCCTGATAAATCTTGCCCGAACCGGAAAT
>JBAZOE010000051.1:0-8596 GCA_041648875.1 Candidatus Omnitrophota bacterium | reverse complement strand
TTTTTGCCGCGCCACGGAGTGGGGCATCGTATATCACCGAGTGAAATCAATTACCGCGCCAATATTTTCGCGATGAAGAAATTGGACGTGGAGCGGATTATTTCGGTAACTGCCTGCGGTAGTTTGAGGGAGGAGATGAAGCCGCTGGATTTTGTGGTGGTGGATCAATTTGTGGACCGCACCAACCACGGCCGGGAAATGAGTTTTTTTGACCAGGGGATTGTCAGCCACATTGTTTTTAGCCATCCGGTTTGTAAGGATCTCTGCGCGCAGATTTACGCTGCCGGAAAATCCTTAAATCTGAATATGCACAAAAGCGGCACCTATATTAATATGGAGGGTCCGCAGTTTTCAACTTTGGCTGAGAGTAAGCTTTATCGCTCCTGGGGCATGGATGTGATCGGTATGACAAATATGGCTGAGGCCAGGCTCTGCCGTGAAGCAGAAATTTGCTATTCTACGCTTGCCTGTATTACGGACTATGATTGCTGGCACCCCGAGCATGAAAGCGTGACACTGGAGATGGTGATCAGCAACCTGCAGAAGAATGTGGAAAATGCCAAAAAGATTATTTGCAAGGTAATCAAGGGATTAAAACCTGGCCGCGGATGCAGCTGTGGGGCGGCATTAGAATTCGCTATTGTCACGAATAGAAAGCTTATTCCCCTTAAAGTTAAAAAGGATTTAAATATAATTATAGGAAAATACGTAAAATGAAACCTGACAGCAAGCCGGCCGGTTCTGAATATAAACATACTTTAAACCTTCCAAAAACTGATTTTCCCATGAAGGCGGATCTGCCTAAACGGGAACCGCTGATGCTGGAGGATTGGCGCAAATTAGATCTTTATGGGCTCATCCGTAAGAAGCCGGCAAAATCCAGGTTTGTTCTTCATGACGGGCCGCCTTATGCCAATGGGGATATTCACCTCGGCCATGCTTTAAATAAAACTTTAAAAGATATTGTTGTCAAATATAAAACCATGCAGGGCTATGACTGTCCTTATGTTCCCGGATGGGACTGCCATGGTTTGCCTATCGAGCATCAATTATTTAAAGAATTAAAAATAGGCAAACACCAGATTCCGCAGCTTGAGTTCAGGAAGAAGGCCCATGATTACGCCATGAAACACGTGGCTAACCAAAAGGAACAGTTTAAGCGTCTGGGAGTCTTCGCTGATTGGGAGAATCCGTATTTAACATTAAGCCGCGAATATGAAGAAGCGATTATTAGGTCTTTTAATAAATTATATAATGACGGCAAAGGATTTATTATCCGCGGGCTTAAACCGGTAAATTGGTGTTTTAAATGCGAAACCGCTTTGGCTGAAGCGGAGGTGGAATATGAGAACCATACTTCTCCTTCGGTATTCGTAAAATTCAAGGCAAAAGAAGATAAGGGGATGCTGGCGGACAGTTATTTTGTGATCTGGACCACTACTCCGTGGACATTGATTGCTAATGTTGCCGTGGCCGTGCATCCGGATTTCACCTATTCTTATATTAAGACAAATAAGGGAAATCTGATTATCGCCGATTGCCGCCTGTCCGTATTGCAGCAGATGGGCATCGATAAATATGAATTGATAAAGAGTTTTAAAGGCAAAGATTTAGAAGGTATTGTTTATGATCATCCATTTGGATTGCGTTCAGGAAAAGTGGTTTTAGCCGATTATGTATCTAGCGAAGAGGGCACAGGCTTAGTGCATACCGCTCCCGGACATGGGCAAGAGGATTATCAAACCGGATTAAAATACGGTTTGGATATTGTGATGCCGGTTGACCCGCGGGGAAAATTTGATTCATCCGCCGGGGAATTTAGCGGGCAAAATGTTTATGATGCCAATAAGGCGATTATTGAAAAGCTGGCTTCCATTGGAGCCTTGCTTTTGGAAGAGAAGATAGCCCATTCTTATCCGCATTGCTGGCGCTGTAAGCATCCGATAATTTTTCGGGCTACAAAGCAGTGGTTTTTGAATATTGACCATCAAGATTTACGTAAGAGAGTGCTTAAAGCGATAAAAGAAGATGTGCGCTGGATTCCTGAAGCCGGCCGGGAGAGGATCTCGGCGATGGTGGAATTGCGTCCGGATTGGTGCCTTAGCCGCCAGAGATACTGGGGTGTTCCGGTTCCGGCCTTGGTTTGCCAGGATTGCAAGGAAGAGTTTTTCAATACCGAAGTAATTGAGAGATTCGCGCAGTTTTCCGCGGCAGAAGGGTCCGACAGTTGGTTTAGCCGCGATATAAAAGATTTTGTCCCCGAAGGCTTAATTTGCCCGGAATGTAAAAAAGGAAAATCATTTTCTAAGGGCGCGGATATCCTGGATGTTTGGTTTGATTCCGGAGTAAGCAATCAGGCGGTATTAAAAAAAAGAAAAGAGCTGGGAGGGGTTCCTGCGCAATTATATCTCGAAGGGTCTGATCAGCACAGGGGATGGTTCCAGTCATCGATTATCCCGGCGATGGCAATAGACGGTAAACCGCCGTTTGAGAATGTGCTTACCCATGGCTTTGTGGTTGACGGCGAAGGCAGGAAAATGTCTAAGTCCCAGGGAAATGTTATTTCTCCTTTTGAGATTATTAAGGATTATGGGGCGGATATTTTAAGGATGTGGGTGGCTTCAAGCGATTACAATGAGGATATCCGTATCTCAAAGGAAATACTCAGCCGTCTTTCAGAGGCATACCGCAAGATCCGCAATACCGCAAAATTTATTTTAAGTAACCTTTATGATTTTAATCCGGATACAGATAGAGTGCCTTATGAAAAGTTACGTAAGATTGATCAGTGGATACTTTATCAGATGGAGGCAGTGAGAGATAATGTAGAAAATGCTTATGGTACAGTGCAAAATCCCTTATTTGAATTTCACCGCGCCTATAAAGAGATTTATGATTTTTGTAATGAAGAACTTTCCATGTATTATCTGGATATGGTCAAGGGCAGGCTTTATACTTATCGTGCTGATTCTGTTGAAAGGCGCTCCGCCCAAACCGTAATTTACGAAGTATTAAATCATTTGATAAAATTGATCGCTCCGATTTTAGTTTTTACCGCGGAAGAGATTTGGCAGAATATGCCTAAAGAAAAAAAAGATCTAGATTGCGTGAGCGTGCATCTTGCGGATTTTCCAGAACACAATCCTACATTTTGGCAAGATGATCGTTTTTCTCTGGGGCAAAAAAATGTGGGAGAGGAATTAAAAGATGTAATAGAATTAGTTCCGCAAGCCGCAAAGGCTTTAGAAGAATTGCGTTCGGCAGGAAAGATAGGCAGTTCGTTTGACGCGCAAATAAATATATTGACAAACAGCCAGGATCGTTATACATTCTTACAAAGCTTTAATATTGAACTTTGTGAGATTTTTAAGGTTTCACAGATTAAGGTCACACTTGATAAGGGAAATCCCGCGGATCTATCGGTTAAGGCAGGGAAGGCAGAGGGTTCTAAGTGCCCGCGCTGTTGGAACTATTCATTTAAGGTAGGCAGTAACCCCGCGCATCCTTTAATCTGCGACAATTGCCTTAAAGCTATTAGTTAGATAACTATGGTTTGGCTTGCGCATAGCCAAAGCCAAGGGGGAAAGTTAAATTGAAGAAGAAACTTACTAAGAAAGAGTTGAAAGATTTCAAAAAAATAATTCTTAAGAAAAAAGATGAAGTACTTGATGACATCAAGCATATAACCGACGATACCTTGAAGAAATCGCAAAAAGAGGCTTCAGGGGATATTTCCGGGTATACATATCACATGGCCGATGTTGCCACTGATAATTATGACCGTGAGTTTTCACTGGGGTTGGCCTCTAATGAAAGAAACGCGCTTTATGAATTGGACGACGCGTTAAAGAGGATAGAGGATGAGAGTTTCGGTTTTTGCGATGACTGTAAGGGCCCCATTGCCAAGAACAGGTTAAAAGCGGTGCCTTCTGCCCGGCTGTGCATTAAATGCCAGGAGAAAAGGGAGAAGAAAAGGTAGGGCCTAATTTTAGGTGCATCGGATGATTTTTGTCATCGTTTCCAGTGTTGTTTTTCTAGACCAGCTTAGTAAATTCATCGCTGTAAGGTTCCTTCAATTAAATACTCCTGTTAGTCTGATAAAGAATTTTTTATATATGACGCTTGTCTATAACCGCGGAGCGGCATTCGGGATGCTTAAGAACCAGTTATTTTTTTTCATCCTGATTTCCTTGCTTGTCATCCTGTTTATTTTCCTTCATTTAAAAAATAAAAAGCACCCTTTTGTTTTTAAAATATCGCTAAGCCTGATTTTGGCCGGCTCACTGGGAAACCTGATTGACCGGCTGCGTTTTGGATATGTGATTGATTTTCTGGATTTGCGTTTCTGGCCGGTTTTTAATCTGGCGGATTCCGCCTTAACCATAGGAGCGCTGTTGTTAAGTTGGGAGGTTTTGTTTAGTAAAAATGCTGCCTGAGATCTGTCACATCGGTCCTTTTACGATCTTTTCATACGGCCTTATGCTGGTTTTGGCTTTTTTTGTTTCAACTCATTTTGCCTGCCGTCAGGCGGCAAGAATGCATATTGAACCTGATAAAATCTTCAACCTCTGTTTTTATGTATTTATCGCCGGGATCATTGGTTCGCGCTCCCTTTATGTAGTCAGCAACCTTTATTATTATCTTAAGCATCCGCTTGAGATTATTATGTTGCAGCATGGGGGAATGGCTATTTTTGGCGGGATAATCTTTGGTGTTGGTTTTGCCTGCTTCTACATTATAAGAAACAAAATGAACCTGCTTACAACTTTGGATTTATTGGCTCCTTTTATCGCTTTAGGGCAGGCAATCGGCAGGATAGGTTGTTTCTTGAATGGCTGCTGCTATGGGAAGGAATCCGCGTTTGGAGTATATTTTCCGGTTTCCGGAAAGGTTCTTATACCTACTCAGCTATATTCAAGCCTGTTCATGTTTTTGATCTTTTTTGCCTTAAGGTTTATGCAGGGCAGAAAACATTTATCAGGACAGATCCTGTACAGCTACCTTTTTCTTTATTCGGTAAAGCGTTTTTTTATTGAATTCCTCCGCGACGACAGTCCAAGGATATTCCAGGGGTTAACCCTTTTCCAGCTTTTAAGCCTTGCAATGTTTTTCTTCTCCGTTACCATGCTCGTCAGGCTCTTTTACGTTAAAAAAGAAATAAAATGAAAGAACTGTCGTTTCTTGTCCTTCCTGAACAGGCGAAGATGCGCCTGGACTTATTGTTGGCAGAATATGCCTTAGCTAATAATTTAGGCTTATCACGCACGAACATTCAAAAACTTATTGCCGCAGGCAATGTTTTTTTAAATTCAATCCCCATTAACAAGCCCAATCATAAGGTAAAAACGGCCGAAGAAGTGCGGCTCATGCTTCCTGAAAAAGAAAATTCGCAGATACTCCCCGAGCAGATATCTCTGGATGTGGTTTATGAAGATGATGATCTGGCGGTGATTAATAAGCAGCCGGGTTTGGTGGTGCATCCGGCTCCGGGCAACCGGGAACATACCTTAGTCAACGCTTTGCTTGACAGGTTTAAGCAGCTTTCCGACATCAATAAAAACCGGCCCGGGATCGTCCATCGGCTGGATAAAGAAACCAGCGGCCTGCTGGTTATCGCCAAGAATAACGCCAGCCATTTAAAATTAGCCAAGCAGTTTGCCGAACATAGTATTGAGCGCAAATATATAGCTATAGTTTCCGGAAAAGTTGAATTTGACGAAGATGTGATTGAAGCTCCGATCGGCAGGCATCCGTTAAAAAGGCAGGATATGTCGGTTAGCTTCTTGGAAAATACCCGCTATGCCAAGACGCATTATCGTACTTTAAAACGGGGCAATAATTTCAGTTTTCTGGAATTAAGGCCTTTTACCGGCAGGACGCATCAACTAAGGGTGCATCTGGCTTTTTTAGGGCATCCTATTTTAGGCGACGTTAAATACGGCAAGAATAATATTTTTTCGCGCATGGCCTTGCATGCGCAGGAGATTGGTTTTATTCATCCATCCACGGGTAAGTTCCTGCATTTTTCAAGTGTGATCCCGCAAGAGTTTCAGGAGTTCATAAAGAAAAACTTTTGAAGGCACTTGCCCTTGCTCGTTTTATTCGCAAGGACTGCGCTAGATAAAAACTACAAAGTGCTTGTCCTGCCTCGTAAACTCGGCAGGATTTCGCTGGATAAAAACTATAAAGTGCTGCGCTGTACAAAAACTACAAAGTGCTTGATTTTTACATAACTAATGTTATATTAAGGGGTAACAAACACGTTTAAATTATAAAGGAGGCAAGATGAGTTGTAGGGGGGCCATTATGAAATTTGTTTTAATTAGCTTAATTATTGTTTCTTTGGTGGTTATTGGTGGATTATCCTATTTATTCCAAAATGAACGTATAAAAAGTGGAAAGCTACAGCTTCAGGTTGATGAGTTGACTGCGCGTGAACGCATTATCGAGGATAAACTTGAAGCTTCTAAGAAAAATGTTGCGGAGTTGATGATAAAATTGCAGGAGAACAAAGATCGGATTGCCACTATAACCGAAGAGCTTGATAAGGAAAAATCAGGCCGGCAGGAGGCGCTGAAGGAGTTGGAACAGATCAAGGCGGATATAGAACAGCAGAAGGTTTCGCGCCAAGATTTAGAGGGCAAACTTACCCAGATTCAGGAGGATGGAAGGAAATTAAAAGAACAATTGAAGATTATGGAACAGCAAAAAGAGGAGCTTAAGGCTAAGATTAGTAATTTGGAAACTAGCGCTAGCGGCGTAGAGCTGGGTAAGGTTGTAGTGAATAGCGAAGCCGCGGCTCTGAAGGATGTTCATCTTCCTGTTTCTGAACCAGTAAAACAAAAGGAAATGAAGGCTGCTTCTCAGGATAATTCTTTGGAAGGTAAGGTTACGGTAGTAAATAAAGAATATAATTTTGTGGTGATCAATTTAGGGCAAAAAGATGGAGTGAAAAAAGGAGATTTATTTGCCGTATACCGTGAAGGAAAGGTTATCGGAGACATAAAAGTGGAAAAGGTCCATGAATCAATGTCTGCCGCCGGTTTCGCCGCAGAGCTCAAGGATATAATCAAAGAAAATGATTCGGTAGTACAAAAGGTTAAATGAAGCTTCTTGTAGTAAGAGATAAATTTATCCCCCATGGAAGAATCAGCCTCATTGGCGATAAATCCATAGCCCACCGCGCGCTGATTATCGGCGCTTTAAGCTGCAATAAAACTATTATAAAGAACTTTCCTATCCATGATGATTCCTTGGCTACTTTAACTACCCTGGCTGCTTTGGGGGTGAAGAGCAAACGTAATAAAAATCAGGTTTTGGTCTGGGGTAGCCAGGGGCTAAGAAAGCCTCGCAAGCCTGTTTTTGTCAGTAATTCCGGGACAACCTTACGTTTGATCTTAGGTGTTTTAGCCGGCACGGATTTTGAAACTAAACTTATCGCCGGTAAGTATCTTTCTGCCAGGCCAATGTCCAGGGTAGATAAGCCTTTACGCCTGATGGGGGCAAGAATTAGCGCAAAAAAGAGAGGCGCCGAAGAGTATCCTCCTTTGGTTGTCAGAGGAGGAAAACTTAAAGGTATTGTTTACCGCCTGCCTGTTGCTTCGGCCCAGGTTAAATCTGCGATTCTTTTGGCAGGTTTGTCCGCTTTAGGAAAAACCCGTGTAATTGAAAGAATACGCACCCGGGATCATACCGAGAGGATGCTCAAGACTTTTGGGGCCAATATAACCGTAAATAAAAACAGCATAACTTTAAATCCGGATAGAAAGTTGAAGAGCCCGGGAATTATTTATATCCCCGGGGATATTTCTTCGGCAGCTTTTTTAGCGGTTTTAGCTGTAATAATTCCAGGGTCTAAAATTATTATTGAGCGCGTAAGCCTTAACCCCAGCCGCTGCGGGATAATTAATGTCCTTAAGCGCATGGGGGCTAAAATAAAGGTTGTGCCTTTTAAAAATAAAAGAATGCAAAATTTTGAGCCTATGGGGGATCTTATCGTAAGCAGCGGAAAACTCAATCATGTGGCAGTCAAACCTGCCGAGATACCTTCATTAATTGATGAGTTGCCCATTTTTATGGTGGCTGCTTGTTTTGCCGAAGGCAGAACCGTAATTAAGGGGGCCGGAGAGCTAAGGTTTAAAGAGACTGATCGTATCGAATCTATGGTTACTAATTTAATATCTATGGGGGCGGATATCCGCTCAGTTAAATCCGGAAGCCTAGAGAATATAATTATAAATGGCAAAGGGTTTCTGAATGGGGCCAGGCTTAGAAGTTTTGGAGACCATCGCACGGCTATGAGCATGGTAGTTGCTGCTTTGGCGGCTAAAGGCAGCTCAAGGTTGGATGATATCAGTTGCATCAGTAAGTCATTCCCTGGTTTCTTAACTACCTTAAGAAGCTTATTGAGATAAACATATTATTTGACAGAGGGTTTAAACTCTGTTAAAATCACTTCATTGTCTTAATCCTGGGAGATTATATGGTAAATTTCGGCCAACAGTTGAAAAGAGCGGTTAATTTTGTTTTGGGTCTTTTTTCCAATGATATGGGGATCGACCTTGGGACAGCTACGACCCTGGTTTTTGTCAAAGGG
>JBAZOE010000050.1:0-8753 GCA_041648875.1 Candidatus Omnitrophota bacterium | reverse complement strand
CGTACATAAAACCGTTATCCTGAGCAAATTTTTCTATCTGCTTAACATCCTGTAATTTTATAAGTTTTGTGACAGTCGTAGTTACCGCCCAATTCCCTTGATGTTTCTTAATCTGAGAAAGAGCATGGATATTCTGCATAACAGTCTCAAGCTTGTCAACTCCCCGCATCTTTTGATAAATAATTGGATCAAGAGAATCTAAACTTATAGCCAAATTGCATTTTCTTTTTGCTATTGCGTATCCCATATCTTCGGTTAAAAGTAAGCCATTGGTTATAATAGTCGGTTTGATATCGTTAAGGATAAATTCATCCACAATATCTAGCAGATCCTTACGCATTAACGGTTCACCGCCTTGCAAGAATACGTAACCTACTCCGAACCTTGAGAGTTCAGAGCAAGATTTTTTTATCATGTTAACGCACATATCGTTACTGGATGCTTTCCATATATTACACATGGGGCAACGCTGGTTGCATAATTTAGTAACATCGAATATAGTCAATATAGGACGTTTTGCAGCTAAATTTTTTAATACCCGAAGGTATTTCATATGGAGCACCTTATAATTGGCGTAATCTTAACAGTAAAATCTTAAAAAAGGCCTCCAACATAATCTTTATTGATTTTTTTGAATCCCCCGACTTTCTCCCGAAGAAATCAATAGGAATTTCTTTTATGCTAGAGCCATTTTTGTACGCCTTGTAAATAAATTCTGCCTGGAAAACAAACCCGTTTGAAATAAAATCATCCAAATCTATTTTTTCAAGCAACTTCCTGTTAAAACATTTGAATCCTCCCAGGCAATCGCTTGTCTTTAAGCCTAAAACCCGGCGCGTATACCAGTTTGCCAATAAGCTGATAGTTGAAACATTTGGGGGTTTGCCCCTGGTGTTAATAAACCTGGACCCAAGCACTAAATCACAATTCTCGATTTCCTTTAAGAATTGGGGCAAATATTGCGGCCCATGCGAGAAATCCGCATCCATTTGGATGATATAATCCGGGTTCATTTTTAATGCTTCTTTAAAACCCGCGATATACGCCCTGCCTAATCCTTCCTTTTTTTCTCTATGCAGGACGCTAATCCGATTATTTTGTTTTGCCAGTATATCCGCGACCTTCCCTGTTCCGTCGGGGGAGTTATCATCTACTATCAGGATCATCGCCTGCGGAACAATTTTCAGGATTTCTTCCGTTAAGGGCCGGATATTTTCCTTTTCCTTATATGTGGGGATTATGATGACAAGGTTCATTTTAAATTATAATTAGGCCTAGTATTACCCACCAGATTGTTGAGACCTCAGGCAGGAAAAATGTAAAATCGATAAGGTTATGCATAAGGAAAATAGCAACCGCGGTTATAAGGGCAATGGTAAAATCTTTATCCCCGCTGATTTTTAATTTGTTGAAACCCGATTTCAGGGATCGGAATATCAGCCAAAGATAAGCGGATATTCCCAAAATCCCCATTTCTGCCCATATCTGTAGATAAGAATTATGGGTATAGCGGCTTGAGCTGAAGTTAAAATTACCTATTCCCAGGCCGGTTAAAGGATTTCTGTATATTATCATCAATGTTTCCCGCCAATAATCCAGCCTCATCAGCGCTGAGAATCCCGGAGCGGTGTGTTGTTTTAAGGTTATAGACCTGGCAACAAAAATCAGGCTGATTACTATTAATAACCCGGAGAGCGGAAGCGCCGCTTTTATTTTCATTTTACCTTTAAGATTAAAATAAATGATTAATCCCATGAAGAGGCTTAGGATCGCCCCTAAAGACCCGGTAAGTATAAGGGCAAGAGAAATTGGTATAATGAACAAAAACTTATTTTTATTTATCAGCGCAAGGGGGAAGATCATCGCCAGGTATCCCCCCAAAGCGTTTGGGGTTACAAAAGGAGAGAAAACCCGTCTTCGGCTTATGTAATCCATAGCAAAAGGATCCAATATCTTGTTTTTGGTTATATAATTCAAAAGGTTAGCGAAGCCAAAGAAATATTGGTAAAGAGCAAGTATGCTGATAATAAGGCAGGCTATGAGGATAGTCTTAACGAGATAAATCCTGTCTTTTGGGCTTAAAGAGGCAGCAGCGATGAAAGATAACAGGTAAATCAGGTAATTATGGAGGTCCAGGAGACTGCAGGACTTGTTTGCGGAAAAAATTATTGAAATAGCCAGCGCTAAGAAAAATGTGATTAAAGGTAGCCCCAAATATCGGATACTTTTATAAGGTTTGTTTGTGAGAACCCATGTAATTAAAAACAATATAAGGAAGGCGGAATAATAGAAATTCAGATAAGGAAAGGCAAGAGACGAAATAAATGGCCGGATAAAGACTAAAACCTGCAGTATAATGAGCATGCTTTAAGATTTACCTTGCCGTTTATCTTTGACGTAATTGCTTTTCTCGATACTTTTTGCGGTTTTCTTCAGCTCTGCGCCAATCTCGCCGATTTGGGCCACGTGCGTAATATCGCGCGTTTCATTTGATACTACACCAATAGATACCGAAAGCAGGGGGATCTTTTGAATTTCTCCCCGGCGGTCCCGGCCGACAATAAAGTTGTTTTTTCTGTCCTCTTGATTGTAGAATGAAGGGGAGATTTTATCAAAATCGCGGATTATTTTCTCGCAGATTTTATCCGAGGCTTCCGGTGTGGTCACTACCACAAAATCATCTCCTCCGATATGGCCGACAAAATCCAAAGGGTTGCCATATTCTTTGGCCGCTCCAAGCAAAATACGCGCGGTTTCCCTGATGACAGTATCTCCGTGTTCAAATCCGTATTTGTCGTTGTAAGCTTTAAATTTATCCAGGTCCACATAGCAAACCGAGTAAGTTTTCTTACTTTCTATGCGGCTGGAAAGTTCATTGAGGATGGCCACGTTTCCCGGAAGCCGGGTTAACGGGTTTGCCTCCAGGTCTCTTTTTGTGCGCCTTAATACCATGCGTATCCTGGCAAGCAGCTCTTTAGGCTCGAACGGTTTAACGATATAATCATCCGCGCCGGAATCAATACCGTCAATTTTATCGTTGACCTCTCCTTTGCCGGTCACCATGATTATCGGAAGGTACTGCAATAATAAATCTTTCTTGATCAGGTTGCATAATTGCCGGCCGTCCATTTTGGGCATCTTGTAATCCAGGAGGACCAGATCCAGAGGTTTGGCGCGGATTATCTTTAGCGCTTCTTCTCCGTTACCGGCTTCAATAGTTTCATAATTTTCTTCGGATAGAGTAAGCTTCAGTATGTCTCTTATATCCGGGTCATCATCCGCAATAAGTATTTTTATCCCCATAGTTTTATTCGATACAGTTGAGAGTAAAGCTGAAGGTTGAGCCTTCGCCCAGCTTACTGCTTACCCATATTTTCCCCCGGTGCGCTTCAACGATATGCTTAACCAGCGTAAGCCCGAGCCCCGTGCCTTTTACCTCCTGATTGATAGTGTTTTCTACGCGATAAAACTCTTCAAATATCTTTTCCTGTGCCTCCTGGGGAATCCCAAAACCGGTATCTTTAATATCAACCTGGATGAATTTGTTTGAACAACGCGCATTCACGCTGATAGAGCCTTTCTCGGGAGTGAACTTCAGGGCATTGCCGAGCAGGTTGATAAAAACCCTTTCAATCTGACTGCGGTCAACCATTACTTTTTTGCAATCCACCGGAATTTGCATATTAAAGGTGATATTTTTTGTTTTAAGCTGTTCGGAAAGCAAGTCCGCGACTTTCTCGACCATAGGCGCAAGCTCCAAGGTTTCTATGTTCATGTTAACTTTTCCGGATTCAATGCGCGAAATATCCAGGAGGTCATTTACCATGTGCACCAACTCATCGCTGTGGCGGTTGATTTTCCCAAGGCGTTCCCTGATTTCATCGGGTAGGGCTCCTAATTTACCGGCTAGCAATATCGCCGCATATCCTTTAATGGAGGTAAGCGGAGTTCTTAGTTCATGGGAGACGCTTGAAATAAAATCGCTTTTACGCTTGCTTATTCTCTTAAGTTCTTCCAATGCTTCCGACAGCTG
Source organism: Candidatus Omnitrophota bacterium (assembly GCA_041648875.1). GTDB lineage: Bacteria > Omnitrophota > Gorgyraeia > Gygaellales > Profunditerraquicolaceae > UBA6249. Next base: position 4,720 of record JBAZOE010000050.1, on the reverse strand, counting down.
GTGGGTTCTTTCCTCGACCTTTATTTCCAGCTCCTGCTGCGATCTCCAGGTTTTCTCGAATAATCTGGCATTGTCCAGGGTCTGTCCGATTTGGTTGGCTAGGATGGTGATTATCTCGCGTTCACCTTCGGTTATGCGGGTTTCTATATTTTGCGTGCCTACAAAAATAAACCCCTGGTTACCTTCCTGGGGAGTAATAGGGCAGATAATAAATTCATTAACCTGGAATAGCCGGCAAATCTTTTCCTTAGGCAGGAAACCTTCGGGAATAAACACGGAGGAGGCGGTTTTTGCGCTGTGCATCAAATCCAGGTAATAGTCTTTATCCGCGCTAATTGTATCTTTTATTTTCAATGACTCGATTTCGTTGTAACCAATATTTAAGTATAGGTGAAATTCCCTTGTTAAACTGTCCCAGAGGAAAGCGGACGATTTCTCAAACCCCAGTTCTTCCAGGTAAGATTTGCCTATTTTCTTGAAGATTTGGTTTTCTTCCAGGGTTGTGCTTATCTCCCGTGATAATTTCTGCAGGGTGGAAAGCCCGGTAATCTTTTTATCCAACTCCTCCTGTGTTTTATTTAACTCTATATCCGTGCGAATAATCAATTTTGCCTGTTCGTCCATTTCTTCAAGCGAGGCGTTTAACGCTTCCGTGCGTTTCTCTAACTCTTTTACCCGCTGCATCTTAAGCAACAGGGATATCCCCATGCTGGCAATAACCAAGCAGATGATCAAGAACATCAAATTTAACATTTTATTAACCTCCTACAGCCAGAACGCTTATGCTCTGGTTATGGAAATGACTGTACCCAAGATAGCTTATGGATTGAAGAGGGGCCAGTTCGCCGTAAGTATATATGCCTATTAAAGGGGTTTCTTCGCCGAATGTGTCCTTAATTATCTCAAGCTCTTTTACGCTTTGCCTGCCTAAAAGCGAAAACCTTGATGCGGAATCAAGGACCATCACAAATTTTGCCTTTTGGCCCATGAGATTTTTTTCTGCTTCTTCGCAGGAGTCGGCTGTCGCGTTAAGACAGGAATCTTTGGTGCCGATCATCAACCTGATTTTACTGTCCTGCGGTATATCTCCCTGGGTGACCAGCGAACCGTCGTCCTTTATAGAGATGATATTACGCAGGAGGTATTCTTTTTCCCCGGGCAGGTAAATCCCCAGGGGGTAGAAAATAGATATTCTCCGCAGTTCTCCGGACAGCTCCAGTATGTCTTTGGCCAGGTAATCTTCATAAAGTTTTACAGCCGGACGTCCATCGATTTCATTAACTACATTACCCTGGGATTTGTTAACGCAGCGTATTTTCCCCAAAGGTTTCCATCCGTGTTTTATGCCTAAGCCGAAATTTATCCCCCCGCCGAAAAGCACCCCGCAGCAGGATTCGCTAAGCAGCTCTTTATTGAAATATTGAAAAGTTTTCTGAAAGGTGAAGTTATCCGAGGCAAATCCCCCGATAAGAGGAAAGCTTCTGCCTAAATTTTCCTGCAGCCCGTTGATTAAGCTGGTCCCCTCGCTGATGAGCCCGTCTGAGAAGATTATGCTTAAATTCCTGCGCACATTTCTGTAGCCGTAAAGCATTTTTTCCCCCAACTCTCTCCCCGCCAGGAGAGCGGTTTTTTTGTTTACATCCTTAACTGAGGCTACATTAAAGAACATCTGACGGTTTAGACTGATAAGCAATATGGCAAATCCGTGCTTAAATATCCCTTTATTGGTTATAATCCCCAGACTGCTGCAGCCTAATATGGGGATTTCACCTAATAGATTGTTAGCAGTTTTTAATACAAGGGGATGCGTAAATTCTATAGTAGTAAAAATAATTGCCAGATCCGCGTGCATATTTCCTAAGCCGATTATCGCTTGCCCGACTGCTTCGTTGGTGGCCCGGATATGGTCTCTGGTCTGGCTAAAACCAAAACTGACATTCATGGCAGACAGTATATAATGTAAATATAGGGTGGTCAATAAAATTGTTGACTAAAGTCGCTTATATAGTAAAATAATTTTGCGTAATTTTTCTTGGCCCCATCGTCTAGCCTGGTCCAGGACGTCAGGTTCTCAGCCTGTAAACACCGGTTCAAATCCGGTTGGGGCTATTAAGGTCTTCAACCGAGTCCTGCGGCATAGCCGCGGGGCCGGTTGGGGCTATTAAGATCATCAACCGGGTCCTGCAGGGGACAAGGAGTCGCAGGTTATTTTGGTATAACTGCAGTGTTTTTTTACCGGTATCGGTACTTTCAACGGTTCATTCAAGAAGGTAATTCCTATTTTGTTTAAAATATCATGCCTATTATTTATTACGTTTTGTCGATATGTATTTTACTGCCGGCGTTTAGAAGTTGTTTCCGGAGGGGTGAATAATGGTTAATCAAATTACATCCGGGAGGTTATTGCCGAGATTGGACAGAATTTTAGGTATCTGTTGTATGGTAGCCGCATTTTGCCTGATTTTTGTAATGTGTCAGCGGGCTATCTCTGATCCTGATATCTGGCTGCACCTTAAGACAGGGGAGTTTATCCTGAAAAATAAAACAGTCCCGGTTCAGGATATTTTTTCTTGTACTGTTGCGGGAAAGCCCTGGGTAGACCACGAATGGCTTTTTCAGGCAGTGACTTATTTGGTGTACAACAGATGGGGGGCAGATGGTCTGGTTTCCTTAGAATGCTATATTATACTTTCGACTTTCCTGGTGCTGTTGCTGATAGCGGTAAAGAATATCAAGTCTTATACTGTAATTGCAGTATTCTTGTCTATGGCGGCGTACGCTTGTTTATCCAGGTTTAACATACGCCCGGATGTATTCAGTATGCTTTTCTTCGCCTTAACTTTATATATACTATATTATTACGCTGCTAATAAGATAATTTGGCTGCTTGTATTTATCCAGGTGCTTTGGGTAAATTTTCATGGTTATTTCTTCCTGGGGCCGTTAACTATGTTTTTCTTTATGCTGGCCGAGTTTTTAAGAAATAAAAGAAAACCCTTGCCCGGGATATTGAATCAAAAGCTTAGTTTGCGCGAGGTTAGTTATATTCGCATGAAGAGAGTTTTTATCATAATGATATTAGCCTGCCTGATTAATCCGCGCGGACTGACCGGAGCACTTTATCCTTGGGAGGTAATCAAGGAAATATCGCAAGGCAGGACTCAGGTATTTTTCAGGAGCATCCAGGAATTGCAGACGACTTTCGGGGTAACTGGTTTAGGCAGTATTCATTTTCTGTTGCTATTTCTTTGCTTTACTCTCATGGTTATTAATTTCAAAAGGCTTAAACTACAGGAAATTTTCCTTGCAGCCTTCTTTTTTCCATTTGCATTTACCGCCCGCAATGTGGCATTTTCTACTATTGTGGGATTTACGATAATCGTTTCCTATTTTGATGAAACGATAAAGAAAGTATTCTCCAATATAAGATTAATAATTTCCATGAAACAGGTAGTTTTATTTTTGCTGAAATATTCGATAGCGCTTGTATTCATAATCTGGGTTGTCTTAAGGATCGACAATATGGCAAACGCCAGGTTTTATGATTTTGAGGCAAATAAGATTGTAAGCCTTATTTCCGGCATAAACCAGAAGCATTATCCTGCCGGAGCAGTGGATTTTCTCTTAGAAAATAATATTGAAGCAAACCTTTTTAATGATTTTAATTCCGGATCATACCTCATCGGCAAGGCTTACCCTAAAATGAAGGTTTTCATTGATGGCCGTACCGAACTATACGGGCCGGAATTTTTTGAATTCTACCAGTCTATTATGAAAGGAGGAGCACGGGAATTCGAGGAAGCAGTAGAAAGATATAAGATTGGCTTAGTCGTCTTAAGCATGGATTCCGATTCTTTGCCCGGCATAATAAGCTACCTTTATAATAGTGTCCACTGGAGAATGGTTTTCTTTGACGACACAGGACTGGTTTTCTTGAAAGATACGCCTTACCATAAAGAGCTTATTAATAGGTTCGGCATAGACCTAGGGGTATTCCGTAGCACAAAGGCGGATTTACAGAAGATAGGGTTAAGAAAGGTTTATCCTTTACCGTATATTAAACGCGCTTCTTTATTTTATTTTCTAAAACAAGATGATTTAGTTGTCCAGGAATTAAAGGAGGCTTTGCGGATAATGCCTAATTGCGCGCAGGCCTATTACCTTTTGGGCAAGGTCTATCTGCGTGATAATAAGTATCAGGAGGCGTTGGAAAACTTACGCTTAACTTTATTGTTTGATCCAGGCAATGTTAAAGCCTTTGTAGATTTAGGAAACTGTCTCAAGGAGTTAAAAGATGACAAATCTTCCTTATATGCTTTTAAAGGAGCAATGGGGTTTAGCCGGCATTATGCTATTGTTTACTATGTGATGGGCAGCGTATTCTCAATTATACATAATGAAAGCCGGGCCATCCAGGCACAAGAGGGGGCAATAAAATATGACCCCTTTAATCCGTTGTATCATTTCAAGCTTGCTGAAGCGTTATATAAAAAAGGAAAAAAGATTAAAGATCTCTCCAGTATTGTAAGAGCGCGTGATGAGCTTAATAAGGCATCAAAATTTAATGTTCATAATGATCTTGATTTAACCCGCAAGATTAAATTTCTCTTGCAATTAATTGAGGTTTGTGATATAAACTAAAACAATAAAATAAGGAGCGTTGATGCGTGAACATTTGGGGTTTTTGCGGACATCCAGTGCGGCGGTGAAAATTGCTGCT
>JBAZOE010000049.1:0-8825 GCA_041648875.1 Candidatus Omnitrophota bacterium | reverse complement strand
GCTGGCAAAGGAAGAGAATGGATAAAATAACCCCGCAACTTAACAATATGTTTTTGGATATCGCCTTAAACAAGCTGCTGCTGATCGATGTGCTTTCGCCTTTGGTGAGCGGGCTGTTAGTTTTCTTTATTACCTCTAATATTTTGTTTGCCGCGGCAGCAGCGGTTGCGGGGTTAGCTATTCCTATTTTGGTCGTCAAGCGGCTTGAGGCCTTGCGCAGGCAGAAATTCGCTTCGCAGCTTGTTGACGGGTTAATGATTCTATCCAGCTCTCTTAAGGCGGGGTTAAGCCTCTTACAGGCATTTGAGGAATTGGCGCAGGAGATGCCTAACCCCATAAGCCAGGAGTTTAGCCTTGTCATACGCCAGATGCAAATGGGGGTTTCCCTTGAGGAGGCGATGCTTAAACTCAAGAAGCGCATGCGCCTGGATGAGTTGGATATGGTCATAACCGCGATGCTGGTAGCAAGAGAGACCGGCGGAGACCTTACCCTGACATTTTCAAGGGTAATCTATACTATCCAGGAGCGCAACAAACTTATTGGCAGGGTCCAGGCCCTTTGCGTACAGGCAAACATGCAAGGAATAATCATGTCACTGTTGCCTATCCTGTTCGGGGTATTCGTATATAAGGTAAACCCCGGCTTCTTTGATGTGTTCTTCAAAGATAATTTCGGGAGAGGCCTTATGACTTATGCGATTATTTCAGAGGTACTTGGCATTATTTTTATTCGTAAATTAAGCAAGGTTGACATATAAAGGAGAATGTAGATGATTTTAGCTATAGTGGTTTTACTTTTAACTGTCTGCGTTTATCTTTTGTTCCTGCAGTTCGGCGCTAAAATATTCGGCCTTGAGACAATGCGCCTGCCTGCTCAGGTATTTGATAATGATAAGGTGGAGCAGGAGTTGGCCCAGGATAAATATATGGTAAAACCGGAGAATACGTGGCTGCCTCTTACTTCCAGGTTTAAGGATTTTGAGAGACGGATACCTTTTTCAGTAGGATCAATAAGAAGGAGGTTGATTAAAGCCGGTTTGCCTATGGGGATATTGGAGTTTTTGACTTTTAAGGCGTTGGCAATAATCTTTATCCCAACCCTCTCTTTAATATTTCTAAGCAGCAATATGCCTAAGAATATGGTTTTAATCATTTCTTTGGCCGTGGGTTTCTTTATCCCGGAGATGTGGCTGAATCATAATATAACCAAAAGGACGCACAGTATACGGCGCGACCTGCCTAATATCATTGATTTATTGAACCTTTGCGTAAGCGGAGGCATGGATTTTATGTTAGCGGTAAACCGCGTGGTCAAGGATTTAAAGCCGTGCGATCTGACCAGGGAATTAGGAGAGGTTTATCGTGAGACGCAGGTCGGCAAAGGCAGGCGGGAGGCGTTAAAAAATTTTGGCTGGCGCGTTGACATGCCTGAAGTGCATTCTTTTGTGCGAACATTGATACAGGCTGACCGCATGGGAACGCCTATGTCCGAGGCATTGAATGTGCAGGCGGAGGAGATGAGGGTCAGGAGGTTCCAGCACGGCGAATCGATGGCCTTGAAGGCTCCGATCAAGCTGCTTTTTCCTTTATTTGCCTTCATCCTGCCGGTAGTTATGATTATAGTGGGGGGCCCGATAATCCTGCAGTTTTCCCGAGGCGGGATTAACTTCGGGTTCTAAGGATGATAAGAAAATCTAAAGGGCAAAGCGTGATTGAATATTTCGTGGTTCTGGCTTTATTGATGGCGCTGGCCGTATCCAGCGGGTTTATAGATACCGTGCGCGACGCGTTTTATAATTATTTTAACAAAGGTGTGGCGTATTTAAAATAAAGAGGGAGACAGGGAAATGTTAAAGGTCCTTTATAGCAGGCGCGGCCAGAATTTCCTGGAATATACTATGCTGATTATAGTTATTGTCACGGCTTTATTGGCGATGCGCCAGTATATTCAACGTTCCATAAACGCGCGCTTAAAACAGATCCAGGTGGAATTAAATGAATCCAAGAGGTAGAGAGGCAAGTATGAAAAATATTGCCCAGTCGACAGTAGAATATGTGGTGATGTTTAGCCTGATTGTGGCCGCTCTTTTCGCTATGCAGGTTTATCTTAAGCGGGGGATTGCCGGAAGGATGAGGAGTTCAGCCGATGAGGTAGGGGGAGGGGGTTTTTATTCTCCCGGGGCAATGCAGGACTCCACCGTTACGGTTAATACTACAGTCAACATACAAAGCAGCTCATATGTCACGGATGTCCCGGTAATCCCAGGCGTTCCGGACAGTACTGATTATAAACTAAGCATCATGGATACTAAAATAGAAACTAACCGTACGACCGACCGCGTAGAAGAGGTTTTGCCTTTTAGCGCGGAGCCGGCGAGGTGGTAGGATGAGAAAGAAAAAAGTTTTTTTAAATAGGGCAGCTGCCTCTTTCATGGAGTATATGGTGGTTTTTAGTATAATCTCCGCGGTGCTATGGGGAATGAATGTTTATATGAAACGCGGCATACAGGGGAAGGTAAAGGACCTAACGGATACATTCATGGGCAAGGAGCAGGAGACGGATATTTCGCCTACTGCAGCAATTACCAGCAACTCCGAAAGTATTTATAACTCAACTATCGGTACCGATTTATTCCTGGGCGGGGGTTCGCGCGTTTCAAGTTTGGACCAAATAGATTATGAAGCAACGAGCAGGGTAACTGATTGGGATATTCCTGATGCGCCGGGTAATCTTGTCCCTGCTTCGGAAGGATATGTTAATCCTGGCAAAGAGGTTACTGAAGATCCACCACCGGTTGAGGAACCTCCAGAGGAGCCAGAGGGATGAGCGGTGGATGAATAGGTTGGTGGTGATTAAAATGATCTACTTGAATAAAAAAGGTCAGGCAGTAGCTGAAATGGCAATATTCGGCACTTTGATATTGCTTGTTTTCGGGGTACTGCTTTCTTTTATGCAACAGTTTAATGATCGGCAGTATGTGCAAATGGAAGCTTTCAGGAGGGCATTAGAAAAGGCCAATTCTTATACCGGAGACGCTGAAGACGGCGCAGGGGCATCTGTGCAGTATACACTTGTACAGAACAGACACCAGATAAACTTGGCTGGTGGTTATAGGCAGGGAAATAATGTTACACAAACAGGTTCTGCTAATGTATATTGGGCTATACCTAAGTCAGAAAAAGGCTCATCTGCAGACAGCTTGCTTGTGTTTAAAGTTAATGAAGATGAGGGGGTCTTTAAATATAATGATTATATTCCCGAGCCGCACAGGAGGACAGATGAGGACGGTAATGAAAGGCCGACCTATTGGGTATTACAAACTGAGAATATGAATACCGAATCGGATACTCTTTTCAATGAAACGAATGTTAAAAACGAAGATACTTATGCTATTACCAATCAGAAGACTTCTAGGTTAAAGGATGATATTGTTACCGCTGTGCCATATAAGATAGTGGAGAAGAAATCTTCTGACAATGACTATGAGGGCCCTACAATAGAGGAGGGCATCTTGTATGAAGTAAAACAGGGTGTTTATTTTGATTCTGACGGACAATATAAATATAGCCAAAGTAATACAGGTAATGAGGTGGTTAGGGGAAAGACATGGGTTACTCCGTTTTAGGATTAATAAAGTTAAGAAGGGGCAAACGAGCACAAACTACGGTTGAGATAGCCTTTGTGTTTGTGGGGATAGTCGTTTTGTTTGCTGCCATAATGCAGATATGGTTCTGGTCAAATAAACAGATTGTGCTGCGCCAGGAAAGTTATAATGCTAAAAGGGTAGAAGCGGGAACATCTTCTGATAATTATATCTTGCAGTGGCCGCCTACGTATACACCGGAGGAACTCACTGAAAATAAGGTTTTAAGAGGGGAGTAGCGATGTTTGCATATTTCCATGATCACAAGAATAAATACAGCAAGGGCCAGCTTGCCCCTGTATATATCCTGGTTCTTGTGATTGTAATAATTATGGCCATGGTTACTGTTAATTTGTCTAAGGTAGCGATGATTAAGACTGATACTGCTAACGCTGCCGATGCCGGAGCATTGGCAACGGGGGCGATAATGGCAAATGTGTTTAACAGCGTGGCTGTGCAAAATAGCCTGATGATGACTGCATATTGGTCAACTTATATGACCGTATCTCTTATGTTTGTAATCGCTTTTTATAAATTAACAAGCGCCTATATCTCTGCTTCTACGGCTTTTGCCGACGGGACAACAGGCGTTGGGATGGCCCAGTGCCCTACATCTTGCGCCGCCGCATCTATAGTTGGTTCTGCTGCATTCGCCGCAAGTGCGGCCCCGGCTTTATTAATTGCGGCTAAAAAAGCTATTTATGGTATTTGGCTTGTCGTTGCGGCCGCCTGGTGGACGCAACATATGAACTATCTTCTTATCAGGCGCATGGCAATAAAAGGCAGGAGTTCTTCTATAAAGAATGGTCATGGATTTGTTTTCTCTAACAGCGGTATTGGTTCCAAATTAAAAGCAGGAAGCCCTCTTTCTGGCGTTACCGATACATTAGAAAAGAATGGGTATAGGGATATTTATGTTGATTTTATGGATGGCATATCGGATAACGGTTATTATAATTATTCCTGGAAGGACGGCCAGGATAGGTTGCATTCCGTGGATTCAAATGTTTTGGTCCCTGAAGTAGATGATTTTGAATTGAAAGCAGCAGCTTTAATGTTTCCTTTAGAGATAGCGGCTTTAAGCGCTGCCGCCGTACTTGTTATTACAGCCAATACATCGATGCTTCTAGCTACGACCGGTTATGCCGGTGCAGCAGCTACATTAGCAACAGCCTGTGCTTTCTTTATGTGTTGCAATCCCAGTCCGCCAGGATTGGCTTGTTGCGCTAAGTGTGAAATGTGGGCTGAGATAGGAAGGGGGGAATTAGCAAAGCCTTTGGGAGAGAATTCCGCTGCACTTATTGCAATGACAGCTACGTTTGTTTTATTAATCTCTGCCTTGGCAGGGTTATTTCCAGCTTTGTCCATTTCCAGCAGTAGTGAAACGGATGATCTTCCTTATATTGATTGCTGGATAAGCGATATTAATGTGTCTGATTATAAGGTGCGCGTTGATACAAAACAAACCCATCAAGGGGCAGATCTTGGTTTGTGGAAGACTACTTATCCCGATACTGCCAGTTATGCGGTTGCTGATTTTTCTGGAAGAGGAAGCATAGATCCGCCTAACCCAAGGTACGGTTCTGATATAGTAGATGTTGATAAGTATTAAGGAGGTTAAATGTTTTATAAGCTTAAAGTCACGTGTCTAATCGGCTCCTTTCTTTTAGTAATGTTTATATCAGCGCATCCTTTGTATTCCGCCTGGTGGGATAGGAATAGTATCCCTCTTCCGTGGGGGGCAGAGGAGGTATTCCAGGAGACAAGAAGTATTGCCGGCACAGAGTTTGTATTAAAGTATTATGCCAGCAAACAAAATAGGAAGGAGATAGCCGATTTTTTCCGTTTGAAACTTTCTGTTTTAGGATGGAAGGAAGAAAAATTGTTAGGAGATATGGAGCAAATACCTGATTTAAAGATACCGGATTCAGTAAAGGACATACTGGCATCGAATTCCATTTTTGAAAAAGATGGCGAGAATGTTATGATAAATTTTCTTCCTCAAGAGGCAAGTCAGGATGGCAAGACCAGGTTTACCATCGCACGGGGAAATATGCAGGCAAAAAATGACTCCGGCACTGAAGATGATTTTATCCCCAGGTTATCAGACAAGCCTAAAGTTGATATTGCACCGGTTTATCCGGAAGCCGCTTTAATTTCGTTGTCGGAGAATCCGGGTTTTATGCGGGCAACCTATTTCACAAAAGATAACATTGGCCAGGTAATTGAATTTTATAAAAACGGAATGATTAGTTATGGTTGGTTCATTACAGAGGAGAAGCCGCTTAATAAGTTGGATTCAGGAGAGTTTGATTTATCTTCACTTTGTCCTGGCTGTCCTAAGAATGATAAGACGCAGCAGGCAATTAAGCCTACGGATGTGGTTTTATCAGAGTTTGATTTTTCCAATAAGGATGGTGACACTTGCATCATGGTTTTTACAGATGCCGGGCCAAAAAACGAGGAAGATGGTATATTAAAAAGCTCAACAACTATTATGATGCAATATGAAAAAGCGGGGAAATAAATCACAGGTTTTCGCAGAGTACGTTATCCTGATTGCCATAGTGGCGGCTGTCCTGATAGGAATGAGGATATACACGGAGAGGGCGCTGCAACAAAAATTCCGGGAGAGCGCGGATGTGTTTGGTGAGGGAGAGCAATACGCAAAAGGTATCACGGTTGCTACCTATAATGATATCCCAGGGACCCCACCGACACCAGTTATTCCTCCTAAAGACATATGCCCCGGGCTTTTGAGTAAGATAGAGGCATTAGAAGCTGATATAAAGAATCTAAGTGAACGCGCGGAGTCTCTTGAAAATACCATACTTCAGTTAACTAATTCGGCAGATGGCCTTGATGAACAAATTCCGTTATTAAGAGAACAAGCCGAACAGTTAAGGATACAGGCAGCTGATTATGAGAACCAGGCTAATCAAAAAGATAGTCAAGCCTTGGCTAAAAGGAGCGAGGCAGGTAATCTTAATGCCCAGGCAGATAGCAAAAAGAATGAATTGGATGCTTTAAAAAGAGCCAACCCTGGTTGTTATAGCGGATGTGGTTGCGTAACAGGAAGCGAGCCAGCTTGCCTGGTAATGAATGAAATAGCTGAATTAGAGAAAGAAAGGGATTCATTGCGCAGCCAGGCAACAGAGAAAAAAACGCAAGCAGATGCTAAACAGGGGATGATTGATAGCTACAAGGCGGATTTTCCGGGTTGTTTCACAAACCCTGGCTCTTGTCCTTCTGTAGATGAGATTATAACCAAATTGGAAGGCGAAATAAGCCTTTTGCGTAGCGACGAGACTGAATTGAATACGCAAGCGGCTGGTAAAGAAAGTGAAGCTAGCGCTAAAAGAGCGACTATAGCAGGATGTTATAGCGGAAGTGGATGTATGGTTAGTTGTGAAGAAGATGGCCCGGGTAGTTGTTGTTGCGTACTTGAAGAGGCAGCCAATCTGGAGTCTGAGATAGCAAATCTGCGCAATCAAGCAGCTTTAGCTAATGGGGCCGCGGCATTATTGGAGATTGAAGCAGAAGAATTACACAATAAAGCAGCTTCTTTATATGCATCCGCGGATAAAGCGGATCAGGCGGCTGACGATTTGGAGAAGACGCAAATTCCTAGTATAAGAAAGCAAATTGTGGATCTACAAGAAAGGGCCGTAGATGCCAGAGATTCAGCCCAAAAGAAAAAAGATCAAATTGAGCAGTTTAAAGAAGATTATCCCGCGTGTTTTCCCTAAATGTCTTTAGGGGTATACGTATAGTATAGTGGAGGGAAAATGTATAACTCAGGTTATAAAAGAGGAAAGGTATTCAAGGTTCTCTCAGCCTGCGTTTTATTCTTTTTTGCTTTATCATTTGCTGTCCCCAGGGAGTTATTGGCTTATAGAAGCAGGGATGGTGGAGGAGAGGTTGCTAGCTTTGACTTTGGTAAATGGGCAGCGGGAACTGCCATAGGACTAGCTTCTTCTGCTGTTGGTGGTGCTATTGTGTCAGGGTTAGGTAATTCTCTCGGTGGCGCCCTTGGCTTCTCAGCGGGAGGAAGTTTTATGGGGTCTCTTTCTAGCTTAAGTACCCTTGATAGTTGGGCAAGTAATTTTATAAGCAGTTCGGCAGTAGGGCAAGTACAGAAAGCTATCGGCATTACGGGTGTTTATTACGGTTGGGACCCAAAATCAACTATTCTTGTAAGCTCAATAGCAGGAGGGGTCGTAGGAGGTGGTTTAAGCCCTGGACATTATGGAAGTTCATTTGGCAGCGGTTTAGGAGTTGCTCAGACCTTTAATGGGTCAATAAGTGCTCTCGAAGGCATGGGTATAGGTCTTGTTGAGGGGAGCTTGGAAGGCGTTATACTTATGAGTGCTGCTGACAAGAAAGGCCAGGTTGATCCTTTAATGAATACTATGGCAAGTCTGGCAGGAAGCATGGTTACTGGAGCTCTAGTAGGAGGCCTTAGCTCGTCAACTAACGGATTTAGTTTTGAGAATGCTGGCAATTTTGATATTGGCAAGGCTGTACAGGGAAGCTTGAATACTACTTTAAAAAGTATACCTTCGGCTGCGCTTAGCTATGGGGTGTTAAATATCACAAAGAATATGGACGCTCAGGATGCTTATGTGATAAAGAATGCTTTCTCAGGGCTTTATTATGTGGTAAATGCCCCAATGAATTATGGGGTAGACAAGGCTATGTCTTCAATGTTTGCTAATCAACAAACAAATCAAGATATCAGTAATTTGCAATCACAGCTCCGGAGTTTACCATCCTATCCTGCGGCTAAGAATTATGACCAGACTTTCAAAGATAGCTACAAGAATAATTTGAAACAATAATCATAAAATTAATGTCCAATCTGTTAAATCTATCAGATAACCTACAAATTAATGTCCAATCTAGCCTAAAAGAGGGACGTTTCTGAATCCAAAGCAGGGACGTTTCTTGATCTAATCGGAGAAGTGTCCCCATAAAGAGTTTCTGTAGAAGATAGTTTCAATGACTCGAGATTAATCAAAACAACCAAGCTTTTGAATTAAAAAAACTCATCATTTTACTTCTTTTGTAAGAACTAACTTTTGTTCTCTAAAGAGCCACTAGAGCAATACATTTAGTATTATATTGTAATAAGAAAACGCTCTCTTTTTAGGCTAGATTTCACTTGACAAGTATATTAAA
>JBAZOE010000048.1:0-9003 GCA_041648875.1 Candidatus Omnitrophota bacterium | reverse complement strand
TATTTCAGGAGTAAAGGGATCTTTTGAAAATCTTGAGAATACGATTTATGAAGTTCGTAAAATGTTCCCTTCGTTGATATTGAAAGCGAAATTTGTAATTACTCCCCGGAATTATATTGCTATTGAAGAAGCCGCGGATTATTGCCAAAAGCGAAACATCCCGCTTATGTTTAAGATCGTGGAAAATGTGGAGTCTTATACCAGCTCCCTCAACTACGTTAAGAATCTGAGAGATAGCAGTTTCTTTATTAACGCCGAGCAGGCAAAATCAATCATAAATACGCTTAATAAAATAAAGTATAATCCGTTGGTTAACCGGTTAAGCTTGGAATATCTGGTTGACCTTTTGGATGGAAAAAGTGCAGGTAAAAGATGTTTTGTGCCGTTTGTTTCCCTATTTATTAATTCCAAAGGCGATATTTACCGCTGCCGTATGCGTGAGCCGATAGGCAATATCAATGAAACGCCTTTTAATTTTATCACGGCCAAAAATCAATTTATAGAAAACAAAGCAGGTGATAACAGCCAGGCCTGCAGGCAATGTGCTTCTCTTCTGCGTTTTTTAATGTGAGAAAGATTAATCCGCATGGGCAATAAGGATATTAAAAAGAAATTGGTTTTGTTGTTTTTAACAATAGTGGTTTTAGTCTCGGTTGATATTTTGTTAAAGATTTTTATGCCGCCGTTTTACAAGGCGGCAAGATACGGCTGGAAGGTTCCAGAGAATACCACGTTTAAACAACTAGTCGAAGACAGCCCGGGTAACTTTAGGCAGGTAACAGTAACGTACTTTAAAAACGGGTTTAAGCGCTGGGCTGATCCTGGCACGAAAAAAAGGAAAATATTCATTCTGGGAGATTCTTTTACCGAATTGATCTGCGTATCAACAGGCGAAGAATGGTATTCTTATTTACAAAATAAATTCAGCGAATCGGAATTTTTTGTTTATGGAGCAAGAGGTTTTAGTTCATTGCAGGAATTCATGGTGCTCAGCGACTATATCGGGATCATCAAGCCCGATATGATAATTTTGCAATTTTGTTACAATGATTTTGTGGATAATTTACGCGGCCTTGGGCTGAAATGGTATCCTTTTAACAATCATGGGGTAAGGCCTTATCTAGAAAACGGAAAAATTGTTTACCGCCTGAGCGTCCCGTTTTGCTGGTTGAGAGAGCACTCGTTTACGGCGGATTTACTTCTTTACGCCTATGATTGGATTATGCAAAAACTACAGTCGGGAGATTTTTGTGCCGTTACAAAAAAAAGGGACTTTTTGCTTAAAAACGCGGCAAAAATGGACAAAGAGATGCAGCGGTTAAATAATGAGGCATTTATAGTTACAGGGGAGATCATGGATATGATAAAAAGAAAAACAGATAATATCCCTGTATATTTTATGGATGTTTCCGAACCGGATGATGCCGGCGGTAAATATGTGTGCGAAAGAGCGGGGTTCAAATATATCCCTGGGTTTATGGAATATTTAACCTCAAAAGAAAGGGAGGGGTTTTGCGTTATAATGCCTGGCGATAGGCATTGGAATGCCCTGGGAAATAAATTTGTCGGAGAGAAACTCACGGAATATTTTTTGAAAGAAGGCCTTAAATAATATGAAGTTATGCGTTCCCACAAACTGGCAGCCTGATTTACTGGATAAAATCAATAAAACAAAGGTTATGGAAATCTATGGAAAGTTAGACAGGGATCCCGTAGGAGGAGGCCGGCCTTCATTCATGCTTGCGCATATCAATAAGAGCCGGGTGAAGGAGTATATATCGGCAGTCAAGAAATGCGGCCTAAAATTCAATTACCTTCTAAATGCTGTTTGTTTAGGCAATGCCGAGTGGTCCGCCTCCGGACAAAAAAGAATAAGGGATTTTCTTGATTGGTTAAGCGCGATAGGAGTTGATACGGTTACCGTCAGTATACCGTACCTGCTTGAGTTGGTTAAGAGGCACTATCCTCATTTTGAAACAAAAGTCTCAGTATGCGCCCAGGTCTGCGACCCCCTCCAGGCAAAATACTGGGAAGACCTGGGGGCCGATGAAATTTCCCTTTCTCCCTGGAACATTAATCGCGATTTTAAGACTTTAAAGAAGATTAGGAAGGCGGTGAGATGCAAGTTGCAGGTATACGCGAATACGCGATGCCTGTCAGGGTGCCCTTTTGTCCAGTACCATTATTCATCGCATAGCCATTCTTCAAGGACAAATGACAGGGAGTCTACCGTCAATTACTGTAAATTTTCTTGTAATTATTTGATTTTGAAACAGCCTCAAAGGCTGATCTCGGCCTGTTGGATCCGTCCGGAAGACTTAGCGTACTACGAAAAAGCAGGAATAAATACGATTAAATTGTCAGAACGCGGCATGGAAACCCGGCAAATCCAGCGTATAGTTGAGGCTTATACGGCGCAAAGCTACAGTGGCAACCTTATGGATTTATTATGCGTAATTCCAGCGAAAAGGTTAGCAATCGGCAAAAGCCGCAAAACCAGAACGACGCGGTTTACTAAACTCCTGAATCAGATGCTTGGCAATGATTTGACATTTCTGGATAATAATAAGCTGGATGGGTTTTTAAATTTTTTTATCGAAGGTAAATGCAATCGTATCAATTGCGATACGTGCGGATATTGCCGGAGCATCGCCAATAAAGCTTTGTATATTCCCAAAGATTATCGCGCTAAATTAATTTCTTACTATGAAGGCCTGCTTGCAAGTATTATCGGTAAAGAAATATTCACGCTCATAAGGTAAATATATGAAAAACATCTTCGCCAATCCACAAAAATCAGCCTTGGTAGTCTTATTGATCTTGATTTCAGCATTAACCATAAGGTTGTATAATTTAAATAAGTATGATTTATGGTTTGACGAGGCCAGCACGATAAGGTTTTTTCATGAAAACATAGAACGGCGGACATCATTATCAGGCTTGCCCGCAGCAACAATCATTTTTGAACAAGCGCAGAAAGACCCGCATCCGTTTTTTTATTATTTATTAATCTACGCGTGCAGTTTTTTATTAAAAGGATGGTGGTCGCTTAGGCTGCTTTCTGTTGTTTTTAGCGTACTTTCTTTGTTTATTTTTTATAAATTTGCCAGATTGATTTATGATCATTCAACCAGCCTGTTGGCTGTTTTGTTAATGGCCATAAGCCCGTTTCAGGTTTGGTACGCGCAGGAAATGCGTGTATACGCTGTCTCGGAATTCTTCGCGCTTCTGGCTGTTTTATTTTTTGTAAAAATTTTAAAAAATGGGGGTAAAAAATACTGGGTATATTTCTTGATTGCAGAAATATTTGCAATTTTAACAAGTTATTATTCTTTCTTCTTGCTTCTGGCTGCGTTTGGATTCTTATTGTTTAAGCATAAATTCGCCAACCTCAAAAGAATAATTTTGTTTATTACGGCTGTGTTCGCGCTATGTTCGCCTTTTTTAGCCTTTTTTTTAATTCAGGTAAACAGCATAAAAGATTATTTTTGGTTAAGGCCGCCGGTCATTAAAAATATATTTTTAAGTTTTGCTGCTTTTGGTCTTGGTTATTCGGCTAATTACCAGCAGCTTATAATAGGATCAACCGCGATATTCGCTTTGTTTGCGCGCGGAGTTTATAGAAGCATTAAAGAGAAGAATGAGTACGCGTTTTTTTTGCTCGGGTCGTTTTTTTTGCCGCTGTTGTTAGTTTATCTGGTTTCTAAATTCGGGCTCCACATATATATAGACAGGCAGTTTATTGTAATTACCCCGTTTTATTACTTATTTATTGCTTATGGAATAACGAGCTTGCGGAATGTAAAACTTAAACTTTTAGTTTGCGTAGCGTTAATCGTTTTCATGGCCTGCCTGCTCGGCAATTATTACAGCGGATTTATGCTGTCTTCAGGAGGCAGGAGAGATTTTTATCCGGGTGTCCATGAAAGGAAACAATCCCGGAGTTTACTTGACTATTTGTACTCTAACTTCGAAAATGGTGACCTTGCGGCTGCCACAGACATACAATCCTACTCTTTGGCCGGAGAAACTGTGTGGAAATTCGGCAGTCATAAATCTTATTGGTTATTATTTTACCCGGCAACCATCCATTCTGTTGAAAGGTACGCTTTTGGAGGCGAATTTAGCGGTTTTTTAAGGCAGATAAAAGCTGAGGGCAATGAGTCTTTTCTGCACGCGGTCCATTATTCAAATTCCAGGCGCCTGGTAGTGGAAAAGGAGCCATTCGCCGACAAAGCCTTCAAACGGATTTGGTTAATTACTTCCTCTTGGGACAAGGTTGGACTTAGCCCAGTCAATTATAACCATGAAAAGATCAAGGGGCTGTTGTCGAATGATTATAAATGCGTGGAATTTATGAAAAAAGACGGAGTACTCTTGGAAATATTTGAGAAAAAATGAATTATAAATTAAGGCCGGGAAAACTAATATTTTCAGCTCTTGGGATTAAACACTTGCCGCCGGGTAATTTTTTTGCCAACGTTTTGTTTAAGAAGATTATTTTACCGCGGTATATCAGGTTAGAATTGACTCATAAATGTAACTTAAGATGCGCCATCTGCCCTTCATTTTTAAGGACGCCTAAAATCGATAAGGAAGAGCTGACCTTTAACGAGATCAAGATACTTATTGATGAACTAAGCAGTTATAAGCGCAAGCCATATGTGTCGGTTTCAGGGGGCGAGCCGTTCCTGCGTTTAGATATTTTTGATATCCTGAAATACTTAGAAGCTAGCGGGCTCAAATATAAGATTCTTTCAAATGCCACCGTTTTAATGCCGGCTTTGAAAAATGAATTAAAAGAGATTAAGCCGGATATATTCCAGGTTTCTTTGGACGGGCCCGAGCAAATCCATGATAAGGTCAGGAATACTCCTGGCGCGTTTGCCAAGACAATCGAGGCGGTTTTATATATTAAAGAAAATACCAGGCTTAGAATACTGCTTATGTGCGTCATAAATTCTATAAACGTGCGGCATTTGTTTGATATGGTAAAGATAGCTCAGGACATTAACCTGGATTTGTGTTTTAGCCATTTGTCGTTCATAGATCTGGAAAGGTTTGCCCGTCAGAAAAATATTATGAAGGAAGAATTCGGCATTGAATTAAGCGGTTCGCGGAGCGGCGATATCAATGATTTGCGCCTTCTGGATGTCCGCCTCTTATCGGAACAAATCGCCAGGATCCGCGGAGAAAAAACCAAAATCAATATTCATTTTACGCAAGAGCTGTCGGAAGAACAAATCGCCAAATACTATACGGATAGCGGTTGCTGCGTTTTAAATGACAGGTGTTACTATCCATGGTTTGGCGCCAGAATCGACCCGTATGGGATGGTTTCGGTATGCAGGGAAGATTACCTGGCGGTTGGGAATATCTTGGAGAAGCCGTTGTCTGTGTTGTATAATAATGACCAATCGAATAAATTCAGGGATTATTTAAGAAAGAATTTGCTTCCTTTGTGTTTAAGGTGCTGCTGGTGTGGTTGCGGTGACTCAATGACTACGGTATTTGGCCGCTCAGATAATTTGAAATAAACGATTATCAGGATTGACAATCAATAAGCTATGGATTTAAATTTAAGCAAGGAATGGCCATTTGCAAGCATAGTTATCCCGACATTTAACAGAAAGTCTTTATTGTCCTATTGTTTAAAAAGCCTGCTGGATTTGGATTATCCTCCGGGGAAGATGGAGATCATTATTGTTGATGATGGGTCTTCTGATGGGACGGGCGAGTTTTTGTTAAGTAATTTTAAGTTGAGTTTCGGCAGGATAAAATATCTGCGTAGCGAGTGGAATAAAGGGCCGGCGGCTTCGAGGAATGCCGGTTTTGCCCAGGCTCGCGGAGAATTAATCGTTTCAATGGATGATGATTGCCGGGTTGAAATAAGCTGGCTTAAGGATTTGGCTGAAACATTTAATTGCTTTCCCGCCGCTTCGGCCGTGGGAGGAAGCGTGGTGAACCCGACAGCTTTGCCTTTAGCCGAAGCTTCGCATATACTAGAGTTTTCCAGCTGGCTGCCCTTGGGGAATACAAGGCGGGTTAACGATATTCCGGCCTGCAATATCGCCTATAAAAAGGCGGATATCCAGGGTTTATCCTTCCGGGAGGATTTTAAGGGGTCTGTTTACGAGGATGCTTTGTTTAATCGCGATTTAACCTCGTCCGGGAAGGCAATCATTTTTAACCCTAAAATAAAAGTTTTCCACTATAAATGGCCGCAGGATTTCAGCAAAGACGATTTTTATAAAAGCCAAGCCAGATACGCCACCGGTTTTCTCAAGGGGGGGTTCCTTGTCCATGGATTTTGGGGAAAATTTCTCATCAGATATAAAATTTTTAACTTGTTGTGCCCGCGCCTGGCTTTAGTTTTTCTTAGATGTTTGAAATCAAAGTTTTACTTATCCCAATTCATCGGTAATTTTAGCTTGATTTTAGAAGGTGAATGGTATAGGAGCAAGATAATTTATCGCGGCTTGAACTGGAGAGTTAAGCGTTAATATGTCTATAATGGCAAAGCCTTTGTATATTTCCGTAATAATACCGTCATTAAACAGGCCTATGGCTTTAAGACAGAGTTTAAATTCGGTTTTGAAGCAGGATACAGATGGAATATTTGAATATGAGGTTATAATAGTGCTTGATAACAAAGATAAGGAATCGGGAAATTGGCTTAAGGATGAGATTCTGTTAAACAGGCGCATCAAGTTTTTTCGTTCGCCGGAACCGGGAGTAAATTCCGCCAGGAACGCGGGGATTAAAGAGTCAAGGGGCGAGATAATTTATTTCCTGGATGATGACTGCTATTTTTTAGAAAAAAGACAGCTTCTAAACTTGCGCGCAAGCTTTAATGCCCATCCCGAAGCTTCGGCAATCGGTGGAGGATATATCCTTGAAGATAAAGGAAAGGACGTTTTTAGCATATCCCGCAATAAATTGGATAATTTTCATGTAGAAGATACTATGAGTTTAAAGGGGGAGACAGGAGCGTTATTGGGAGGAAATACCGCCTATAAAAAAGAGGTATTTATAAAATATGGTTTTTTTGATGAAAATATACATTTCGGCGCGGCGGAAACAGAACTCAATGACCGGATATTAAAAGGCGGGGGGAAATTGCATTTTCTTAAAGAATTATCGCTCATGCATTCGACAGGCAGGCATGGTTTAATTAAGTACTTCTTAAAAGCATTCATGCAGGGCAGAGGCAAAGGGTATTCAATCGCTAAAAACGGTAAATTACGTTTAAATTATAATAATAAACCAGAAAAGATATGGTTTATGCGGATATCTGCGGGGCTCAACGCCAATCTGCCTTTTAAGGTGATTGCGGCAGCCTTTATTTTTCTAAATTCTGTTTGCTACCAATTAGGCAAGTTAGCTGGAATATTTTATTACTATCCGATGTTGAAAATGCATGGAAAATAAAAAACTCAGTAATTGTTACCGTAGTTTTTACCGCTTGCGGATTTCGCCCGCTTCCGGAGGGAGGGCGTTTCTGGCTACCTGTTGTAACAATATGTTCAGGGCGGAAAACCATTTGATTATAAACAGCGGGATAAAGTACGCCTGGAATTCCCCGCAGTTCCGGTTTCAGAGGAAGCTTGTATTGAAGAATGACTGGAGCTTTTGCAAAGGCTCGAGTTGTTTTTTCTACCCATATTTCGATGAGTCACAGTTGTTAAACAGGCCTTTTATAAAAAGCGCGATTGACGCGAAGGAACTCAGGCTTGATTATTTGCCTCAAGCCGTAAACATCATTCCTTCTTATTCATGCAATAATAATTGCTATATGTGTTACCATGTGTCGCAAAGAGATAGAGGCAAGGAATGCAAATTGTCGGATACTATCATGAAAGAAATAGAAGACGATATCGTTCCTGCCGCGGAATTTGTCACTATTTCCGGAGGAGAGCCTCTTTTTTCAGAACGCACAAGAAGCTTTATTGGAAGGGTAATGTCGGCGCACCCAAATAAAAGATTATTGATAAATACTAACGGCATATTGCTCCATGAGTATGGCCTTGAGAAAATCGTGGAAACCAATATTTTTCTCAATGTTACTGTTTATGGCATGGAAGAAGCAAGCTATGAGTCGGTAACCGGAAGCAGCCGCTGCCGCATTATATTTAAGAACATACAAAGGCTTTTTGATTTAGGGTATCAAAATATGCGTTTGATTTTTATCGTTACGGATAAAAATTATAAAGATAGCGAGAAGTTCTGCGCGTTTATTAAAGAAAATAAGAATGTAAAAGGAATGCTGCGCAATAACTGTTTTGAGGATACAAAATATTGGTCCTTGATGCGGCAGTTGGAAATGAAATATTGCGATATCGCATCGAGGTTAAAATTTGTTTATCAGAGCGAATCATTGTTTAATTCTATAACCCGCAGGCTATATGATCCTGTTTTTTTCGTCAGGTATTTATTGGCAAAGAGGGAGGTTAAGCGGTGAACAGGGGTTGGGTACGCGATAAGGAAAGAATAGAGCGCTGCTACCGCAGTTTCTATAAGATCATGATTATCCCCTCAAAAAACGGTGATGGTATAATTACAACTTGCGGCGACAACATGTTCCGTACGGAAAATAAGGTGATTGTCAGGGAAGGTATCAAAAGCGCCTGGAACTCTCCCCAGTTTAAATTCCAGAGAAGGCTGATATCAAGAGGCGATTGGAGTTTCTGTAGAGGGGCATGCTGCGTGTTTGATCCATTTCGCCGTGAAGATAAATTTCTGGATAATTTAGATGTAAAGAGCGCGCTCGCGGATAAAAAAGACAGCCTTGATTATGGACCAAAAACCATATCCATTATTTCTTCGCATGCCTGCAACAATGATTGTTATTCATGTTATCATGTTTTTAAAAAGAATGACCGGGAGCAATACCGCTTGAAAGACAGCTTGATTAAGGAGATAGAGGAAACCCTCATTCCTTCGGCCGAGAATGTGATTATCTCGGGGGGCGAGCCGTTTTTCGCGAAAGAATCGATAGGCCTC
>JBAZOE010000047.1:0-9032 GCA_041648875.1 Candidatus Omnitrophota bacterium | reverse complement strand
AAGGCCTTTACTTATTTATTACGCCATGGACATCTTCATATTTCTTTAGAAGCTTGGAGATATTCTTATTCACCCGGCGAAGGTTAAATGACACATCGACGATGAAAACAAATATGGAAAACAACAGCAACTCTGAGACTCCAGACGTAACAAGCATACGGCCTCCTTTTAATTTAATAACGCGCTTGACGGCTTTATTCTATACCATAGACGGCTTTAGTCAATAGTTTATGATATCAACGCCGGAAGTTTTAGGGATTTACTGGCAGGTAGAATAAAAAAATAAGGCAAGGGGAAATTTCTTGGCTTTTAATTCTGGGCATTGCCTGCCCGCTGGTAGTTTACCCCTTGCCTTTTACCTAACTCTCACTAACTAAATATAACATAAATTCACCCTCAATTTCAAGGGGCGTAGGAAAATAATTTCAGCTCCGGTTATTGTTTACCCATTTCAACAATCTTTTATTTGTCCGTTCCAAACCTAAATAGTAAATCAACTCAAAAAGCCCAGGGCCGATAGTTTTACCGGTTAGAGCGACTCTGAGCGGATGGATTAAAACTTTAGCTTCGATATTAAGCTTGCTTACTAAATCCCGAAAAGCCTTTTCGATGTTTTCAATATTAAAATTACTCAACTTTTCAAGCTCAGCAATAAAAAGCTTGAACTCCTCGGATAAGTCTTTAGATAAAAACTTCTCCTGCGCAACCGGATCAATTTTAATCTCTTCCATAAAGAAGAAATCCGCCCAATCAACAAAATCATTTAAACGCGGCAACCTTGCCTGAAATAATTTTATCAGCCCTAAAACATATTCCCGGTCAAAATCTCCTTCTTTGATATATTGTTTCTCAATAAGTAACGGCAGGAGCTCTTCCAGGAGCTTTCGAGGATCCGCGTTTTTCAGGTATTGGTTGTTTATCCAGTCCAGCTTCTTTAAATCAAAGGTAGCCGCAGTCTTATTTACATTCTTTATATCAAATAATCCTATTGCCTCATCCCTATTGATTATCTCACGGTTAGCTCCCGGTGACCAGCTTAACAACAAAAGATAGTTTATCAAAGCTTCAGGTAAATACCCCATCTTGCGGTAATCGCTGATAGCGGTTGCGCCTGTCCTCTTTGAAAGCCTTCCTCCATCCATACCCATGATCAGAGGAAGATGCGCGAAATTAGGCAGAGGAAATCCTAATGCCTGATACAGCATAACCTGCTTAGGGGTATTGGATATATGGTCATCGCCGCGTATAATATGCGTGATATTTGTCTCTGCGTCATCTACCACGCAGGCAAAGTTATAAGTAGGAGTGCCGTCGGATTTAATAAGCACCTGGTCCTTAATTAAAGCGGCGTCAAATTCAATTTCGCCGCGGATTAAATCACTGACTCTTATCTTCTGCGCGTTTACCTTAAAAATTACCGCTTCCTTACCTTCGGGAGATTTCTCGATATAGGCCTGGCCGCCCTTAAGTAAGTTATCGGCATGCATGCGGTAACGCTGAAACCGCTGGCTCTGATAATAAAGCTCATCCCACTGAAAACCCAGCCATTTAAGGCTAAAGAGTATCTCATCAACAAATTCCTGCTTAGAGCGCAATTGATCCGTATCCTCTATCCTTAAGATAAACTTGCCGTTTTGCGATTGCGCAAAAAGCCAGTTAAACAACGCAGTCCTGCCGCCTCCGATATGTAAATTTCCCGTTGGGCTTGGGGCAAAGCGAACTCTTACCATTTTTTTATTAACTCCATTCCTTTTAAAAAAGCTTTTTTGTTTATTTCCACCAGGTCCTGCCTGTTTTTCGGAGCCATATCTTCAATAGTGGCTAAAATATTCATCTTATCCACTATTGCTGTTTTAGCGATAAAACAACCCAGAACTATAACATTGGCTACTTTGACATTGCCTAATTCTAAAGCGATATCCGTAAAGGGCAAGCTAAGAGAATCAGGACATTCTCCTGCTAAAGAGCTATTTATTATTAACAAACCTTTATCTTTTAACCTGTTCCCGAAACGCGTTAAAGACGGATAGTTCATGACAATCAAACTGTCCGCTTCGCTGATAAGCGGAGAGTTTATTTCGGCATCAGATATAGTTACCATACAATGGGCTGTTCCTCCACGCACCTCTGCACCATAAGCAGGCAGCCAGGTAACGAATTTACCTTCCCTCATCGCTGCTTCAGCCAGGAGCTTACCCATGAGCATAATTCCCTGCCCCCCTGCTCCGGCTATTATTATCCGCTCTATCATTTAATCCTCCCCAACGGGAATTCTTTAGACATGATGTCTCTTACCCATTCCACAGCCTTATTAGGAGGCATCTCCCAATACGTGGGGCAAGGAGATAATATTTCCACTAATGAAAATCCTATATTATCAATCTGGTTTTGAAAGGCCTGCTTTATTGCTTTTTGCGCCTTAAGGACTTCCTGCGGGGAATGCAATGAAACCCTCTCTATGTATTTTACTGCCGGTAATTGCGCTAACAACTCGGAAATCTTCAAAGGGTATCCTTCCTTGTCAGCGCTTCTGCCCCGCGGAGAAGTAGCTGTTTTCTGCCCCAGCAAAGTAGTAGGGGCCATTTGTCCGCCGGTCATACCATAAACGGCATTATTAATGAATATTACGGTCAAGTTTTCTCCCCTATTGGCCGCATGTATAGTTTCGTTTGTGCCTATGGCAGCCAGGTCTCCGTCGCCCTGGTAGGTAAATACAATATTTGCCGGCCTTACCCTTTTTATAGCGGTAGCAACTGCCAGCGCCCTGCCGTGAGCTGCTTCACAACAATCAAAATTCCAATAGTCATAAGCAACAACCGCACAGCCAACCGGAGCAACGCCGATTACTTTTTCTCTAATACCCAAATCATCCACAGCCTGCGCTAACAGCCTGTGGGCTATACCATGGCCGCAGCCGGGACAATAATGCGTTGATACGTCGCGTAATGATTCTGGACGGCTAAATATTTTTTTCATTTAAGGCAAAAACCTCTTTTATTATCTCTTCTTCCGCAGGCACTCCGCCTCCGGACCTGCCCAGGAATTCAACGGGCGAACTGCCGTTAACAGCAAGCCTTACATCCTCAACCATCTGACCATAAGACATCTCTATTACCAGATACTTGGTCTTTGGCCCCAGGTTTTTAGTGAATGCGTTTACAGGAAACGGCCATAGGGCTATCGGACGAAGCAACCCTGCTTTAATTCCCTTTTCTCTTAATTTATTCATTGCCCCTTTAGCAATGCGGCTCATCGTGCCATAAGCAACCAGGATAACCTGGGCATCATCTAAGAATAATCCCTCGAAATCCTGCTGATTATCCCGGATCTCTTTATATTTTTCCTGCAGGTGTATATTATGTTCCTCTAATTTTCCTTCAGCAAGGCGGAATGATGCCGCTAAATTTGGTTTTCTTCCTTTACATCCTGTCAGCGCCCATTCTTTAACCGGTAACCTGTTTATCTTTCCATTGGTTGCGGGATTCTGGCTATGCACCAATACAGGTTCCATCATTTGGCCTAAAATGCCGTCGCCAAGCAATATTACGGGAATCCGGTATCTATCCGCCAGGTCAAATGCATCCTGCATCAAATTATATGCTTCATTTACCGATGAAGGAGCAAGGACTATAGTCCTGTATTCACCGTTTCCCCCTCCGCGGGTTGCCTGGAAATAATCTGTCTGGGCAGGCCAGATATTGCCCAAACCTGGTCCGGCGCGCATAATATTCACAATTACTCCAGGCAGCTCTGCTCCTGCCATATATGAAATCCCTTCTTGTTTTAAGCTTACACCCGGGCTTGAAGAAGAGGTCATTGCCCGGGCTCCTGCGGCTGAAGCTCCAAAAACCATATTAATCGCCGCTAATTCAGATTCTGCCTGGATAAAAACTCCTCCGGACTCGATCATATGTTTTGCCATATAAGCAATCAATTCATTCTGGGGAGTAATGGGATACCCGGCATAGAACCTGCAGCCTGCCTGCAGCGCTCCTTCGGCAATTGCCTCATTCCCAGTCATTAAGATTTTCTTCATTTATATACCTCAATACAACATTCCGGGCAGATAACCGCACACATTGAGCAACCGGTGCAGCCAGGGCCTTCTTTTGTTTTCGCGGGATTCAACCCGCGGGAATTTAAATCTTTATCTGCGGTAATCAAGCCCTTAGGGCAGAATTTTATACAGAGCAGGCAGCCTTTACACTTTTCTCTGTTTATAATAATCTTGGCCATATCAACTCGCGCACTTAACGGGAATCTCGGTTTTTATTCTCTCACAAATACCTGCGGCAGTTAAGCCGTATTTTTCCAACAACCTGTCCCTATTACCGTGCTTTATGAATTCAGAAGGCAGGCCGATTTTTATTACCGGCTTATTTAATGCTTCGCTCACGGCGCTGCCGAAACCACCCGGGATAATTCCTTCCTCAACGGTAAAAATAAATTTCGAATCTTGCGTAGCGGACTTAAATAAATCCGTATCTAAAGGGCTGATGAAACGGGCGTTAATTAAAGTTCCGCTTAATCCCTGTTTTTCCAACGATTCAATCGCTTGCAGGCAAGGAAAAACCATGCTTCCGGCGGCAATTACAACAAAATCCTTTCCCTCTTTTAATTTCTCCGCCTTTCCCAACTCCAGATTTAAAGGCGCAGAATTAATGGGGATACAATTTGATTTAGGATACCTGATAGCTACAGGCTTATTCAAATTAAACGCGAATGTAAGCATATTTTCTAACTCCGCTGCGTCCTTAGGCGCCATTAGCGTTAAATTCGGTATATTCCTTAAGAAAGATACATCGAAAATCCCCTGATGAGTTACGCCGTCTTCCCCGACAATCCCTGAACGGTCAATAGCGAAAACAACCGGCAGGTTTTGCAAGGCCACCTCTTGGATAATCTGGTCGTAAGCCCTTTGCAAAAACGTAGAATATACCGCAATCACCGGTTTAAACCCTCCGGAGGCAAG
Source organism: Candidatus Omnitrophota bacterium (assembly GCA_041648875.1). Classification (GTDB taxonomy): domain Bacteria; phylum Omnitrophota; class Gorgyraeia; order Gygaellales; family Profunditerraquicolaceae; genus UBA6249. Next base: position 4,060 of record JBAZOE010000047.1, on the reverse strand, counting down.
GCCGGAAGCAAAACAAACCGCGTGAGCCTCGGCAATACCCACATCAAAAAACCTGTCCGGATAATTATCCCTAAACTTATCAAGTCCGGTGCCTTCGGGCATAGCCGCGGTTATCGCCACAATCCTTAGATCCTCTTTTGCCAACTGCACTAATTTATCGCTGAAAACCTGGGTGTAATTTTTTTGGCCCGGCACTTCTTTCGCCAAAGATTCTCCCGTGGAAACTTTAAATCTTCCGGTGCCGTGAAATCTTACAGGCTCATTCTCCGCCGGAAGATAGCCTTTGCCTTTTTTTGTAATCACGTGCAATATCCTGGGGCCTTTTATACTCAGTATATTCTTTAATGTAGGAATCAAGCTATTTAAATTATGGCCATCCAGAGGGCCAAAATATCTAAAGCCCAATTCTTCAAAAAACATCCCTGGGATAAATAATCCCTTTAACCCTTCCTCAAATTTATTAGCCATTTTTAGAATACGGCCGCCCTTGGGGATACGCGATTGCACAAAACTCTCAAGAGAATTCTTAAAGCGGTTATATAACGGCAGCGATATAACTTTATTCAGATAAGTGCTCAAAGAACCGGAATTAGGGGCGATGCTTAATTCGTTGGTATTTAAAACAATCAAAATGTCTTTCTTAAGGTGCCCGGCGTTATTTAAGCCCTCAAAACACAACCCGCCGCTTAACGAACCATCGCCGATTACAGCCGTTACTTTAAAATATTCCTCCGGCCCAAGATTATCCCTGGCAGCAACCAGCCCCAGGGCTAATGATACCGCGTTTGAACTATGACCGGTAGTAAAAGAATCATAAACTGACTCATCCTTACAGGGAAATCCACTCAAGCCCTGATACTGCCTGAGAGTATCAAATCCGGCGTTACGGCCGGTTAATATCTTATGCGCATACGCCTGGTGTCCTACGTCAAAAACAATCTTGTCTTGGGGGGCATTCAGGCAATAATGCAGGCAAATAATCAATTCTACTGCTCCCAGACTTGAAGCCAAGTGGCCGCCGGTCTGCGAAACTACCTGGATTAACCTTTCTCTTATCTCCCTGGATAAACAGTTAAGCTCATCTATGCTTAACTGTTTCAGGTCCTGCGGAGAATTTATCTTTTCTAAAAACATCTACTTTTCTTCCTCTTGTGCCGGTTCGTCGAACTTCTCCAAATCAAATTTTCCGTCTTTTTTCATAAGCAATTCGACTTTCCGCTGGGCGTCAGCTAAAGTCTTAGAGCATGACTGAGCCAGCCTGACCCCTTCTTCATATTTCTTAAGAGACTCCCCCAATGTAATCTTGCCGCTGGAAAGTTCTTCAACGATCTTTTGCAATTTTTTCAAATCTTCTTCAAACATCGTTTTTTCCTTCATCGCCGATTACCTCCTGCACTAAACTTATGAATGCCCCTTTATGCAAAACTGTTTTCAGCCTGTCTCCCGGTTTTATCTGGCCGGCATCCTTAATAATTGTGCCTTGCGGTATAAGCATACTTAAGCTGTAACCCCGCGATAATATGGATAGCGGACTTAATGTCCTTAATCTTTCGATTAATGAACTGCTGCGTTCACCTGCCAACTCTAAAGCATGCTGCATATTATAGTTTAAACCGGAAAATAACTCATCCAGGAATTGCTGTTTTTCCAACAGGCGTTCAGCCGGGCTCTTAATCATATGAGTAAGCCCAATGAGCCTGTTTTTTAAACCGTTGACCAGCTCCGTAACCGAAAAATCCAGCTCATGTCTGGCTCCGGTAAGCTCGGCAATCAAAGCATTTTTTTTATCGACTATAATCTTGGCCGCGGCCGTTGGCGTCTCCACAAAAACGTCCGCCGTCAAATCCGAAATGGTAGTGTTGATCTGATGCCCCACCGCAGAAATTACCGGCAAGACCGAATTATAAATTGCCCGCGCGACGATCTCCTCATTAAACGGCCAAAGATCCTCGGTGCTGCCGCCACCGCGGCTGACAATAATCAAATCTATTTTACCGAAACAGTTCAACTCTTCTACTGCCGCGGCAATTTCGGCGGCCGCCTGATCACCCTGCACGCGCACAGAACGGATAATTACATCCACTCCCGGAGCGCCTTTTTTAAGAATCTGCAAGATATCGCGCACTGCTGCGCCCTTGATAGAAGTAACAATGCCCACGGAAAAAGGCATCAACGGCAAAGATTTTTTATGCTTTAAATCAAACAGCCCTTCCTGTTCTAATTTTTTCTTCAGTTGCTCAAAAGCCAGTTGCCGGGAACCAATTCCCTTAGGTTCTATCCTTTCGACTATAATCTGATATTGACCGCGCGGTCCATAGACATCTATTTTACCAAAACAAATAACTTTAAGGCCATCTTCAAGTTTAAACTTTAGGCCCTTATTTGCGTAAGCAAACATCGCTGCGGAAATCAGCGCGCCCTGGTCTTTAAGCGAGAAATAAAAATGTCCGCTGGAGGCGGCTTTAAAGTTAGAGACTTCGCCTTCAATCCAAAGTTCGCCGAGTTTCTGCTCAAGTAAACCCTTGATCTCCTGGGTGAGCTCGGAGACAGTATAAATATGCTTAATTGCTTTCTGCATTCTTTACCGGTTCCTCAGGGACAATTACTGCCGGTTTTTTCTTAAAAACCAACAACTGCACCGAATAAGGCGTTAACTCCATTGTTTCGGTATACCCCTGGCTGAAATCCACTTCCTGTTCATCGCTTGGTTTAAACGCGCAATCGCGGCTGCAGCTATTATCTACTATATACCTGCTGAGCAGATAAACATCTTTTGAGCCCTTAAAAGAAATTTTTATTTTACGGTTAGTTGTCGAAAATTTCCCGAACAGGTTATTAAGCTCAATGGTATTGCTAAGCATGCTTTTGGCTTTAATCGGCAGTCGTAAAGTGGATAAATCCAACTGGCCGGAAAGAATCTTCTCTATCCGGTCGGATTTAACAATATTAATGATATACTTTCTCTCCGCGCTGTTTAAGTCAACTATCTCCCTCGATAAATAATTCATTGCAGCCTGAGGGTCGATATAGTTATAAACAAGCACCGCCAGGTAATCCTGGCTCCTCGTAGGGATTATCCCTGTAAATTCATCCGTTGAAGGAACCGGCAATAATTCATTACCCAGAAGATTAAGCATGCGGAAGGTGTTGTAGCTGGCCTTAGCAGCCCCTTTATAATCAGAGCGCTCCTGCCCATCAAAGTAAAAAACCCCAAGATTTCTGCTTACCCCGTCTTTATTATTCCCCCAAAAATCCTCAAGGCAGAAATATGTCTGATAGTCCAGGCCGGCATCTTGCATATTTTTAAGGCGCGCGGGTATAAAACTGGCGGCAACATAAGCCTGCTTGCCTCTTTTAGGAGAAATATTGGAGGAGACATCAAAGTTCCACTCGTCTATAATTAAGGGCAGGTTGCTTTCAAAATGAAAATAACTTAACCACTCGCGGATCAATTTGATAAAAGGCTTGGCATAAATACTGAGCTGTTTCTCGAGCTGCGGATCCGAAGAATAGGCGTGCCATGAGATAAAATCCAGCGGCAATTTATAACTACTGCAGTATTTTATCAGTTCATAAATCAAGCTTCCTTCAGGAGTAAGAATGTCATTAGGTTGAGTATTGGCAAACCAGCAGCTTGTAGACGGCCCTCCTAAAGGTATATGTATCTTGGTCTCCTGACGCAGTTCTTTCACCGTTTCCCCGATAATACGATAAAGGTTAAGATACTCCGAGCTTTCTCCTAGAAAAAAATCTCCAAGGTCAGGGGCATTCCATACCTCATACCAAATATTATATTTCTTCTCACAGCTTAACCGGCGAATGATATCTTTAACCAACTGCTTGTATGCCTCCAGGTTATGCACAGCGCTGTTTTTATCAAGGACCCTGCCCAGCCCTGAAGGAGTGCCAAAAAGGTCCAGAATGATTACTCCGCCGGCATCGCTTATCTTTTTAATCACTGTTTCATAGCTGTCTAAAAGCTTATCCTTGGCTTCTTTGTCTTTAGCCAGCTGTTCAATTTCCCAAAGATTATATTGCATTCGGTAAATGTTAGTAAAAC
>JBAZOE010000046.1:0-9357 GCA_041648875.1 Candidatus Omnitrophota bacterium | reverse complement strand
AATTCAAGCTTGGGCCGGCTCATCTTAAATGCAATCTGATTGCGCAAAAGCAGGCAAGGAGCGGGGCGGATATATTTGATGATTTCTTCGGCAGATATGAGACTTACCCTTTGGATTTAAAATCCGAGGGCATAACATTTAATATTTTGCCTTTGCCGGAAGAGAATAAACCTTTAAATTTCTCCGGCGCGCTGGGTAATTTTGACCTGGAGGTAACTGCTGCGCCATTAGAGGTTAAACTCGGAGACCCTATTACCCTTAAGATGGCTGTAAGCGGAGAAGGAAACTTTAGCACAGTAATTGCCCCTAGGCTTAAATCTGAAAATGGTTTTAAGATTTATGAACCTCAAGTAAAACAGGAAGACGGTAAAAAATGGTTTGAGCAGATTATCATGCCCATGAACTCAGGAATAAAAGAAATCCCCGCTGTATCTTTTGATTTCTTTGATATACAAACCGGCCAATATAAAACTATTGAGCGCGGGCCGTTTCCTGTAACAATACTTAAGCCTGAGAAAGAAGAAGAAACCAAGGTGGTTGAAAATAAACAGTTTACTCCTGCCGCTATTGTTAAAGAAGAGAAATTAGGCAGGGATATTATTTATATTAAAGATAGCCTCGGCCGCTTAAGCAATAAAAACGCCTATCTTTATAAAAATAAGATATTTCTGGCTTTCCAAGCCATCCCGTTTTTGCTCTACTTGATTATCTTAATGATCTACGCGAAGAAGAAGAGGCTGGAAACCGATGTAAGATATGCCAGGGGCCTTTTAGCTCCCCGTAAAGCGCAAGAAGGCATCCGTCAGGCAAAGAAATATTTAGATAAGGATGAGGCGCGGAAATTCTGTGATATTTTATTCTTAACCATGCAGGAATATTTGGGAGATAAGTTTCATTTGTCCTCAAAGGGTATTACTATAAGCGTTATAGATGATCATTTGCGCAAAGAGGGGGTGCCTGAAGAGGTCTTGGCCAAGCTAAAGGATATTTTCAGGGAATGCGATATGGTTAGATACGCTTCTTCCCGCCTAAGCCGGGAAAATATGCGGGAATCTTTAGAGAAATTAGAAAAAGTTATAGATTATTTTCAAAGAAGGAAGGCATGAAAAAGATAAACCTGATGTTTTTTGCCGCGGTTTTTGTTGTAATTATCGCCTTAGGCAGCTCTTTAGCCCAAGGGGGAGCGGTTAATACGGCCGGCGCGCTTTTTTATCAGGGGAATATTTATTACCAGGAAGGAAAATATGATGCCGCTATCGGTGCCTATGAGAAACTTCTTGGGCAGGGATTAGAGAGCGGGAATCTTTATTATAACTTAGGCAATAGTTATTTTAAAAAAGGAGCGCTTGGGCTGGCTGTTTTAAACTATGAAAAAGCAAAGGGTTTTATCCCTAATGACAGCGATTTAAGGTCTAATTATGATTATACGCTGCAGGTATTGAATTTAGAGCCGCGCCTTTTTGGGGGGTGGTTTGAGAAAACAATTTATAAGCTGTTTCAAAGCATGACTATTGACGCATTAACCATCTTTTTATCTTTTGTTTACATTGTCTTAATAGTATTTTTTATTTTAAGCATGTTTTTTAGCAGGTTAAAACGATTCTCGGCCTTGGCCGCCTGCGTCTTAATAACGTTATTTATTTTATCAGCTTACGCTTTGAACAGGAGAATCAACTACTTGAACAAGTTTGCGGTTGTTATAAGTAGTGAAACGGATGCTAAATTTGAGCCATTAGAAGGGGCCACGACGTATTTTAAACTTAGCGAAGGAAGCAAGGTTGAGGTGATGGAAAAGGCTGAAGGCTGGTATAAGATCAGGCGTTTTGATAATAAGCTGGGGTGGGTAAATAAGGGGGCTTTAAAACAAATTACCGAAAATTAGGGAAAATTTTAAATAATAGGGACAGCGGTCTTGTTGATGAAGATAATGGCCGCTGTCCTTTTATTATCTAAAGACGCTTTATATAACTAACTTATATTCTTAGGTTTACAAACTAATTACTTAATCTAGAAATAAATAAGGCTTTATAGGTTTAAGGTATATATAGAGATATATAAAATGTCTTGTTAATTAATCTTGACAAGAGAATAAATGAATGTTATATTTACATTGTGAATTATAGTTCATTATATGAACGATGAATTGAATAAAGGAGAAAAGTGAATCCATTACCCCGTAAGGCAAGAGACAAATTATTAAGAAGAACAGATATCTTGAGAGCGGCTACCCGTGTTTTCGCGGAAAAAGGGTATCATAACGCGACTATGTCGGATATCGCTAAGCAGGCGGAGTATGCCGTTGGGACGATCTATCTCTATTTTAAGGATAAACAGGCGCTTTATCTTGCACTTACCGATGAGAAGATAGGAGAGTTAATCCGCAGGGTAAAAGAAAAAATAGGAATCTCCCAGGGGGCTCTGGCAAAGATAAGGGCATTGGTTGAAGAGGAGTTTGCTTATTTCGAGGAGAATGAAGATTTCTTCAGGATTTATTTTTCTGAAGGAGGCCTAGACGGCTGGGCAATAAAGGATAAGCCTTCCCGGGAATCATTAGAGAAGATTATGAAATTCTTAGATTATATATCCGGGATTATAAAGAAAGCGCAAGAAGAAAATATTATTAAAAAAGAACTCGACCCCAAAAGGACAGCGCACCTTTTGGGCGGGATGATAAAGTCAGTGATTATTCCCTGGTTAAAAGAAAAACCGTTAAAAACTGAGAGTTTAAAGGGTTTATCGGGCTTTATCCTGGACGCGTTTTTAAACGGGACTGCAGTAAAATGAAGAAAGAATTGTTTTGTAACTCCAAGGTGTATAAAGAGATATGTAAAGCGTCTTGTATATTATTTATTCTTAACACTTACTGTTTTGCTGCTGCCGAAGACCCCAGACAGGCGGAGATGGAGAAAACCATTTTTATGGCCGCAGGCGCCCAGGACAGGACTTTAAGGATAGGCTTGGTAGATTGTATCTTGTATTGCATGAAGAGTAACTCTGAAATCCTTATCAAGCGCATTGAGCCAAAACTAAAAGAGGATGACGTAAAAGTCGCCCAGTCGGATTTTGAACCTACTTTTAACGCCGATTTTGCTTTGCAGGACACCACGGAGATTTCTACTTCAACCCTGCAAGGGGCTAACAAATTTAATTCCCAGGACGTTAATATTAACGCCGGCGTATCAGGGAAGTTGGTAACCGGTACAGAATACAATGTGGAATTTCTTAACCAAAGGTATAAAAGCGATTCTACCTATCAGATTTATAATCCTTATTATGCTGCTGAGCCGAAGATCACCATAACCCAGCCGCTTTTTAAAGGATTTGGTGTCCTGGTAAATAAGGCGGATATTTTGATCGCCAAGAATGATCAATTAGTTTCAGAAAAGAATTTCAAAGACACGGTCATGGATAGTGTAAGCAAGGCCAAGGCTGCTTACTATAATTACACATTTTCCCTGGAAAAATACTCGATAGACAAGCTTTCTTTGCAGCGTGCCAATGACCTGTTGGAAATAAACAAAGCAAGGTATCAGAAAGGACTGATCAGTTCGGTGGACCTGCTGGAAACAGAGGCAGCCGCAGCAGTAAGGGAAAAGGCATTGCTTTCTTCGGAGGCATCCCTTAAGAGAGCAGAGGATGATTTGAAGCTCGTTACAAATCTTGTGGATGACCCGGAGGTTTGGAACGCAAAGATAGAATTGATTGATAAGCCTGAATTAAAACAGGAAGATGTAGATTTACTTAAGAGCCTGCAAGACGCTTTTGTATACAGGCCGGATTATCAGTCGGCAAGCGTTGATTTGCGCAACCGCGATATAAGAATAAAAGTTGCCAAGAACGCGCTTTTGCCGACTGTGGATTTAACCGGTAGTTTAGGCTTAAATGGGTTAGGCAAGGATTATCAGAGCGCGATGGGGAAAGTTAATGGCAATTATCCTGATTGGGGGGTGGGCTTAAAATTCAGCTTACCCTGGGGTACCGGAGACAGGGCTGAATATGACCAGAAGAAATTGGAAAAAATCCAGGCCCTGTTAACTTTTAAAAGGTTGGAGCAGAATATTATTTTAGACGTCAGGGACAAGGTAAGGCTGGCTAAAACCCAGTATCGTCAAGTCGGTGCGGCTAAAGTTTCTCTGGAGAAGGAAACCCAGAATTATGAAGCGCAGAAGGAAAGGTATGCCGCAGGCCAGGTCTCTACCCATGATATCCTTGATTATCAGGATAAGCTGGCGCAATCTGAGCTGGATTATTTTAAGGCGTTGGTTGATTATAATGTGGCGTTGATAAATTTGGATAAATCACAAGGCTTGACCTTGGCTAAAAACAACATAAATATAGAGGAGTAAGATATGTTTAGGAGAAGGAATCCAGCTTTATATGCGATGCCGATATTTTTTATGATCTTGATTTCTGCAGGCTGCCAGCAGAAAGAAAAGGCGGCGATAGAAAAAGAGGCCATACCGGTCAGAGTAATCAAGGCAGAGCTGCAGTCAATTAAGAATACCCTTGATTATGTTGATGACATAAAGGCGCAGGATGAGGCAATAATATATCCTAAGGTAAACGGAAAGATTATTGAAAAGATCAGGGAAGAAGGAGACAAGGTCAACAAAGGGGATGTTATCGCTTACGTCGACCGGGATGAAGTCGGCTTTAAATTTGAAAAAGCTCCTGTGGAAAGCCCGCTTACCGGTATTATCGGAAGGACTTATGTGGATAAAGGCACAAGCGTCACTCCCCAAAGCCCTATAGCTTTGGTAGTGGATATGGATAAGGTAAAAATCAAAATAGATATTACCGAGGAGTATTTACCCAGGATTGCCCTGGGCCAGGAGGCGCAGGTAAGTTTACAGGCGTATCCTGATGAAAAGTTTATCGGGTTAGTTTCAAAGATCAGCCCGGTGCTGGATTTGGAGACCCGTACCGCGCCTATCGAAATAATCATCCCCAATAGCGATCATCGTTTAAAAAGCGGAATGTTCGCGCAGGTGCAGTTAATATTGGAGGAGCACAAAAATGTTGTTGTGATTGCCAAGGAAGCAATTATGGGCAGAGGGGATGAAATCTACGTTTACGTTGTTGAAGCAAATGCCGCCCATCAAAAGAAGATTAAATTAGGAATACATCAAGGTTCGTTTTATGAAGTTAAAGAAGGTTTGCAGGCAGGAGAACTGGTGGTAGTGATGGGCCAGCAAAAACTTTATGAAGGAGCTCCGGTTATAGCGGAGGAGAAATAGGATGAATTTACCTGAATTTGGCGTAAAGAGGCCGGTTACCAACCTGATGATCTTCTTAGGTATTATTATCGTGGCATTATACAGTTTAAGCCGCTTAGGCATAGATTTGATGCCGGAGATCGAGCCGCCGATAATCTCGGTAATTACAACCTATGAAGGCGCCAGCCCCGAAGATGTGGAAATAAGAGTAAGCGAGCCTTTGGAAAACCAGTTAGCCACTACCCCCGGCATAGAAAAAATAACCTCCCGTTCCCTGGAAGGGGTTTCGGTAGTCAGCCTTAAGTTTATTTGGGGGACTAATCTTGACGTAGCTTCTAATGATATCCGCGACCGTATCGAGCAGGCAAAACGTTTTCTGCCGGACATTCCCGATGAAATAGAGAACCCGTTTATTTTTAAGTTTAATACCGCCATGGTGCCTGTCTTATATATAGGTATAACCGCCCAGCAAAGTTATCCTGAACTTTACGATTTAATCGACAAACGGGTGGGAGACCCTTTAAGGCAGCTTCCGGGAGTAGGGACGGTGCAATTAAACGGCGGCCTGGAACGCCAGATCAATATTTGGGTGGATAGGGATAAGCTCCAGGGCTATGGTTTTTCCATACTTGACTTGCAGGATGTTTTAAAAAATGAGAATGTTACGCTTCCGGCCGGCAATATAAAATCAGGTTTTACGGATTATCTTTTGCGCATCCCCGGAGAATTCGCCACTCCCGATGAAATAAATTCGGTTATTCTCGGCAAGCGCAATGGAAACCTGGTATATCTAAAAGATGTCGCCAGGATCGAAGACAGCTTTAAAGAGGTAACCCGCATTGTCCGCGTCAATAGAGACCGGGGTTTGTTGATGATGATCCAGAAACAAACCGGCACCAACACGGTTGCCGTAGCCGAACTGGTCAAGGAAAAACTTGAACAATTAAAACCGACATTGCCGCACGATGTAAAAATAATTACGATTATGGATTCCTCCCAGGATATTATCAATTCCCTGGATTCCTTAAAATCAACTGTTTGGATAGGCGGGGTATTGGTAATTTTGGTAGTCTGGTTTTTCCTGCGCCAATTCCTGCCCAGCCTGATTATAGCCCTGACTATTCCCTTTTCCTTGCTTGTGGCATTCATTTATCTATTTCTTAGCGGAAAGACCATTAATACAATAAGCCTTTCTTCTTTAACCATTGCTATTGGCATGGTGGTGGATAACGCGATTGTAGTCGTGGATAATGTGCACCGCCACCTGGAGAGAGGCAAACGGCCAAAGGAAGCGGCAATCTTCGGCACATCCGAAATGTTTTTATCCATCGCGGCCTCTACCTTGACTACTGTTGTAGTGTTTTTACCGATGTTATTTATAACCGGCGTAGTAGGGATAATGTTCGGGGAGCTGGCGATCATTATCACGGTTACGCTTGTGGCTTCTCTTTTTACCGCGGCAACTTTTAGCCCGATGCTTTGCTCAAAATGGATGCGGCCAAACCATAATTCAGCAAAGAGCAAGAGCAGGTTATTCTCCAAGTTTTATGATTTAAGCGAGCATTGGTTTAAGAGCTGGGAAGAGCTTTACGCGAAATCTTTAGCCTGGTGCCTGGGGCATAAGAAAATTGTTATCTTTGGTTTCCTGGGAGCTTTTATTTTAAGTTTACTTTTAGTCAAATTTGTGGGTAATGAGTTTATTCCCGAGGAGGATTCCGGGGATATCCGCAGTACTGTTGTTATGCCTATAGGCACGCGTGTCGAGGAGACGGATAAAATCGCGAGGAGGATCGAAGATATTTTAAAAGAGTATGCCCCTGAAGAAAGATTTATGTATGTAGCCAGCGGCCAAGGTTCAACAATGAGCGTAACCATGGGCAGCCAATCAGGAAGTCATATCGTCACAAACGGGGTCAAACTTGTGCCAAAGACAGAGAGGAAGCGTTCGGTTAAAGATGTGGGCCAGATTGTCAGAAATAAAATTAAACAAATACCCGGAGTAATAAAAACAGGTATTACCACGGGAAACCCGTTAAACTCAATGATTACCGGAGCCGGAGGAAAGCAGATTCAGGTTGAGATTACCGGGCATTCTTTTGAAGATACCGATGTTTTAGCTAATAAGATAAAAGAGGTAATGGAGGCTATCCCGGGAACAACAGATGTGTCGATTTCCAGGGATTTGAACCGGCCTGAGTTAAGGATTCAGGTATACCGTCAAAAGGCTGCCAGCCTTGGCCTTAATATGCGTAATATAGCCGACAGCGTCAAAACCTTTGTCGAAGGCTCAACCGCCACCCGATACAGGGAAAAAGGGGAGACTTATGATATATATGTGCGCCTGGAGGATGAATTTCGCGCAAATCCCGAAGATGTGGGGAACTTGACGATTGTTTCTCCTTTTACCGGAAAACAAATTAAATTAAGCAGTGTTGCCCGGGTCCATGAAGTAACCGGGCCGGTTGAGATTGAGAGAAAAAACAGGGAACGAATGGTCAAGGTTGAATGCAATACTTATAAGCGTTCTATGGGCAAGGTAATCGAGGATATTAAAATCCAGCTGCGCAAGATTCCCATACCTTCTGATATAGTGATAACTTTTGGGGGCGACGCGGAAGAACAGGGCAAGGCATTTATGGATTTAACGCTCCTGCTGCTTTTAGGCATGTCCCTGGTTTATATGGTGATGGCCGCGCAATTTGAATCTTTGCTGGATCCTTTTATTGTTATGTTCGCGGTTCCTTTTACTTTTACCGGGGTAATACTGGCTTTTATTTTTACCGGCACCACGTTAAGCGTTATAACTTTTCTAGGGATAGTTATGCTTATGGGGATTGTTGTAAATAACGCCATAGTTTTGGTCAGTTATATAAATATTTTACGCGCCCGCGGTTTAACAATGCTTGAAGCGGTAACCCAGGGAGGAAAGGACAGGTTGAGGCCTGTGCTTATGACAACAATTACTACTTTAGCCGGGTTATTGCCTTTGGCGCTTTCAACAGGCGAAGGCTCGGAAATCTGGCAGCCTTTGGGTATTACGATGATCGGAGGGCTGACCCTTTCTACTTTTATTACCATGTTATTTGTCCCTACACTTTATGCTGTATTTGAAGCAGCGGTTAAAAGGAATGGAGGCAAGAAAAAATGATGAAGATGGTAATGATTGTATACAATGAAGCGATTGATGATGAGGTAATGGAAATATTAGGTAATTGCGCGTTGAATAATTATACTAAAATAAAGGCAGCCTTTGGCAAAGGCGCAACATCCGGCACGCATCTTGGTGATGATATCTGGCCGGGTAGAAATAATATTTTATACATAGCTTGTCAGGAGCAGGAAGCAAAACAGATATTTTTATGTGTTAAAGAATTACGCAAGAGATTAGGCAGGGAAGGGATCAAGGCCTTTAGCTGGAATATAGAAGAGACTACTTAATACCCCCTCAAGACGTTTTATGTATCCCCATACAAATCTTTGGTTTAGAAAACAATTACAATTTAGTTGATTAAAGAATTGTTTTGTAACTTGAAGCGATCAGTACAGTTATATAAAACGTCTTTAAGTACTTGACAAATAGGGAAAATATGCTATACATATAGTATCTTCAGTACTTTTAGTAATTACTAAAACTTAAGGGTTATCCTCACAAACAGGGCGCCATGGAAAAGAAAACCATATCCGCGCAGGAAATAGTAGCTAAATTCAATACTCCATATCAAACAGTAAATTATTATACCGCCATAGGCCTATTGCCGGTTGCCGGCAAGATCGGCAATAAGCGTATGTATGAAGAAGCGGTAATAAAAGAACGTTTGCAAAAAATATCGGAATTAGCAAGGGAAGGTTATCCCTTGAATTTGATCCGTAAGAAACTGCTAGGTATGTAACAAGATTGTAACTATTTGTTTTGCAATAACTTAGGTTTCTGATAAGAATATTAAAAATGAGTTATTACGCGGTAATAGGATTAAATAAAGAACCGTTCTCGACCAGCCCGGACCCTAACTTCTTCTATGAATCAAGCGAGCACCGCGCGGCCTTGATGCGGCTTGTGATTGAGATACGGCTAAAGAGAGGCTTAAGCGTAGTTTTGGGCGATGTGGGTACCGGTAAGACCACTCTTTCCAGAAAACTGTTT
>JBAZOE010000045.1:0-9376 GCA_041648875.1 Candidatus Omnitrophota bacterium | reverse complement strand
AGCTTGAAAAGCTCTTGTCCTGGACCAGGCTAGACGACAGGGTCAGGTTTTACTCTTCTTCTTCGGCAATCACCGGGGCAACACAAGAAACCCGGTCTTTATCCTGGAGCTTAATTAACCGCACGCCCTGGGATGAACGTCCGGTTTCACGGATATCTTTTATCGCACAACGTAAAAATATTCCGTTTTGGGTAATAACCATAAGCTCATCCTTGTCATTTACGGTTTTTAAATTTACGGCCTCGCCGTTTTTCTCTGTAACCCTTATATTGATTACACCTTTGCCGCCGCGGCTGGTTAGCCGGTATTCATCAATGGTAGTGCGTTTTGCAAAACCTAAAGCCGTAACCGTAAGTATAGTGGATGACTTTTGCGGGACTACCATATCGATAACTTCATCTTTTTTTGTCAAAGATATAGCGCGTACACCATGTGCGGCCCTGCCCATATCGCGGACATTTTCTTCTGAAAATCTTATCGCCTTACCTTGTTTAGTCCCGATAAGCAGCTCTTGCTTCCCATCGGTCATTTCCACTCCGATTAAAACATCGTCTTTATCTAAAGCAATCCCGATAATGCCGCCCTTGCGGGGGTTGCTGTATGCCTCAAGCTTGGTCTTCTTGATTTGGCCCAGCTTAGTAACCATCACTAAATACTTGTCCGGAGAAAACTCTTTTACAGGGATAGTCGAACTGACCTTATCCGTCTGCTCCATTTGCACAAGATTAACGATTGCTTTCCCTTTAGAGATACGGCTGGCTTGGGGTATTTCATAAACCTTCAACCAATGCACCTGGCCTTTATCGGTAAAAATAAGCAGATAATCTTTGGTTGAGGCGACAAAAAGATGTTCGCTGAAATCCTCTTCCTTAAGCTCCGCAGCCGTTGCCCCCGTGCCTCCGCGTTTTTGCTTGCGATATGAGCTTACCGGCAGGCGCTTAATATAACCCCCATGGCTGATTGTTACTACCACGTCTTCTTCGGCAATTAAATCTTCAACCTCCAGTTCCTCTGCTTCCCCCACTATATCCGTACGTCGCTGGTCTCCATATTTTTTCTTTAAGTTCTCGAGATCTTCTTTAATAATGGCTTCGATCTTTTTCTGCGAAGCTAAAATTGCCCGGCATAATTCAATTTTCTTTAAAAGCTCCTCATATTCCGCGTCAATTTTATCGCGCTCAAGGGCGGTCAGGCGCTGCAACTGCATCTCAAGAATCGCCTGCGACTGGATCTCGGAAAGCCCAAACTCTTTCATCAGGTTCAGCTTCGCGCTCTCTACACTCTTAGAGGTCTTGATAACCTTGATGATCCGGTCTATAAATTTAAGCGCAATTTTCAAGCCTTCTAAAATATGCGCGCGCTTTAAAGCTTTATCTAATTCAAACTGCGTGCGCCTGCGGATAACGACCCTGCGATGCTCAATATAACAATCCAATACCTGACGTAAATTTAAAACCTTTGGCCGGTTATCCACCAGTGCCAGCATAATAATCCCAAATGTATTTTCTAGCTGAGTGTGTTTAAAAAGCTGGTTCAGGATAATCTGCGGCTCGATATCGCGCTTAAGCTCAATCACGATACGCATGCCTTCTTTGTCCGATTCATCACGTATGTCAGATATACCCTCGATCTTCTTGTCATCAACTAAAGCGGCAATTGCCTCGATAACTCCGGACTTCTGTACCTGATAAGGAATCTCGGTAAAAATAATCAGGTCCTTGCCGTTCTTCTGATGCTCTACAGTTGCCTTGCCGCGCACTAAAAGCTTGCCTCTTCCTGTCATATACGCATCTTTAATCCCGGATTTTCCGCAAATTAAACCTCCCGTAGGAAAATCCGGCCCCTTGATATAACGCATGAGGTCTTTGATTTCTGCTTCAGGGTTATCGATAAGATAGATAATCGCGTCACATACTTCATTTAAGTTATGCGGCGGAATGTTTGTGGCCATGCCTACGGCAATTCCGCTTGAACCATTGACTAAAAGATTAGGCAGGCTTGCCGGCAAGAGCAAGGGCTCTTTTAAAGAAGAATCGAAATTAGGTCCGAAAATAACTGTATCTTTTTCAATATCCCCGAGCAATTCCTCAGAAATAGCGGCAAGCCGGGCTTCGGTATAGCGCATAGCTGCGGCAGTATCTCCGTCAACTGAACCGAAGTTCCCCTGGCCGTCCACCAGGGGATAACGCAAAGTAAAATCCTGCGCCATTCTTACCAAAGTATCATAAATAGCCATGTCCCCATGCGGATGGTACTTACCCATGGTTTCACCGACAATACGTGCGCATTTTTTATAAGGCTTGGAATGCTCGAGATTAAGTTCCTGCATCGCATAAAGAATCCTGCGATGGACAGGCTTTAAGCCATCGCGCACATCAGGCAGAGCCCGGCCGACAATTACGCTCATCGCGTAATTCAGATAAGAATCCTTGACCTCGTCTTCAATATAAACCGGTATTATTTTTTCGTTACGCGCATACATGGGTTTCTGGACCCTCTTTTAATTTCTTATACAGCATTACTGCAATCACAGTCCAAAACGGACCTAAGGCAAGACTAATTAGCATGCTGTATATTGCGCCTGTTCGATTAGCCAAATCAGGATAATTACCCATTCCTAAAAATGTCCCCATAATAATAAAAGGAAGCAGACAAACAATATATACAAGCATAATCAAACAATAAGTCCCTGCAACCGGCGGTATACAGCCCGTAATCAAAGAAAAGCTCCGCTTCAAAGCAGCCACGGGACGGGCATTTTCAAAAACACAGACCGCTGGGGCAAGAGACCAAACAATCATAAAATAAGCCAAAAAGACGATAACCGTTATTACAAGGGTGGAGCAAATCAACGCCGCAAGTATTTTATTAACCTTCAATAATAATGGTAAAATTATTGCGGTAGATACCCCGCCCAAGATCGTCATTCCCATTAAAAATAAATAAATGATTAAAATCGCTCCTAGATATTTAAAGAAGAATGGTTTTGCCTGTTTTATGCTTTGTCCGATTGAGTAATCTTCAAGGTCAACCGCCTTTTTAGCCCCCAGCAATAAAGAGATCTGGCACCAAATACTAATTACTATGGCCGGAACAAAAAACCCAAGAAACACCGGAAGGCTTGGTTTTTGATCCTGAAGTTTACTTGCCATAGGGGTTAAGTAAAAAACAATAAACGGCAAATTAAAAATAAAATACATGGCGCTTAATTTCCCTAAATTTTTTCTACAAACACACCAGGCTTCTTTAAAAATAGCAACAGGATGAATGGATTTTCTGTATGTATCCGGCATAATTACCTCCATGGTTAAACATCCAGATTCTTGACCTGATGCGCGTAATCTTCTATGAATTCACGGCGCGGCTCTACCTGATCCCCCATTAAAACCGTAAACATTTTATCCGCTTCAACCGCGTCCTCTAAAACTACCTGTAAAATCGTTCTTTTTGCCGGGTCCATAGTAGTATCCCAAAGCTGCCGGGGGTTCATCTCACCCAAGCCCTTATACCTCTGAATATGCATACCTTTGGCAGCTATTTCCTTGATATAAGCAAGCACTTCTCTTAAACTAAAGACTTCCTTGGAATCTTCATCATTAGTAATACGATAAACCGCTTTTAGCTTTTTTTCCGTCTCTTTAGCTATTCCCTGTTTAGAAACAACGGTACTGCTAAAATAGCTCTCGATATCAAAACCAAGTTTCTCAATCTTAGCAATTACCTGTTCAATTTCTTGCGACTCAAAAAGTTGCAAAACATCTTGTTCAGCTTCTTTACCTTCTTTTTCTGTAATGGCAGCCAGCTCTTTGTCTGAAAAGACAAAAAGTGAATTCCCCTCCACTTTTATCCTATATACAGGCATTTTTTTGGTTTTTGGATGCCTAGAATTAATATAATCTGCGAAATTTACTCCCTTTTTGTCCAAATATCTCCCTAATTTATCCAACTCAACTAAATACTTTAAAAGCTCTTTAAATTGGTTATCTGTGAAACCCTGCTTATCTTTCAACCTCAACAACTTATGTCCCTCCCGGCCTAAATCTAACAACAAATCATCCATTTGTTGTTCAGTCTGTATATATTCCTCGCGCTGGCCTCTTTTAATTTTATAAAGAGGCGGCTGGGTTATATAAACATGGCCTTCTTCTATAAGCTTGGGCATTTGACGGTATAATAAAGTTAAAAGCAGAGTACGTATATGCGAACCGTCAATATCCGCATCTGCCATAAGCATAAGCTTATGATACCTTAGTTTTGACAGGTCGAATTCTTCGCCGATACCTGTTCCCAGGGCAGTAATAATAGTGCGTATTTCATCATTAGATAGAATTTTATCTAAACGTGATTTTTCTACATTTAAGATTTTCCCTTTAATTGGTAGAATAGCCTGGAATCTCCTGTCCCGGCCTTGCTTTGCCGAACCTCCTGCGGAATCCCCTTCCACAATGTAAAGTTCACATAAGGCTGCATCCCGCTCCGAACAATCCGCTAGTTTTCCCGGTAGGCCAGCCCCCTCTAAAGCGCCTTTTCTGCGGGTTAACTCCCTGGCCTTACGCGCAGCTTCTCTGGCACGTGAAGCCACTATAACTTTTTCTATAATTTTGTTGGCGACTGAAGGGTTTTCTTCAAAATAACTTGAAAGCGAATCAAGGCTGGCCGAGGCCACTAACCCTTCTACTTCAGAATTTCCAAGTTTGGTTTTAGTCTGCCCCTCAAACTGAGGATTAGGAACCTTTACACTGATTACCGCGGTCAAGCCTTCGCGTACATCATCTCCGGTAATAGCAATATTATCTTTAAGCAAGTTTTTTGATTTTGCGTATTGATTAATCCCCCGAGTAAGCGCAGATTTAAACCCGGACAGGTGTGTTCCTCCTTCAATAGTATTTATGTTATTGGCGAAAGAAAATAGGGTTTCGGCATAACCGTCATTATATTGCAGAGCGACCTCGACATTAATATCGTCTTGAAGTTTCTCAAAATAAACTACCTTGTTATGTAAAGGGTTTTTATTTTTATTCAAGTACTCAACAAATGAAATGATCCCGCCGGAGAATTCAAAAACCGTCTCTTTGTCCGAGCGCTCATCCGCGAGTTTGATTTTTAACCCTTTATTTAAAAAGGCCAGTTCCCTGAGCCGCTGTGAAAGGATATCATAGGAATAATCGGTTTTACTAAAAATTGTTTTGTCCGGCTTAAAAGTAATTTTTGTGCCCGTGGAACTGCTTTTACCGATGACGGTAAGTTTGGATACGGTTTTGCCCCGCTCATAACGCTGGTGATAAATTTTACCATCCCTTTTTACTTCTACCTCCAGCCATTCCGAAAGAGCGTTAACACAACTTACCCCTACTCCATGCAAGCCTCCGGAAACCTTATAAGAACGGTGGTCAAATTTACCTCCGGCGTGCAAGGTAGTTAAGGCAACCTCCACCGCAGGCTTCTTTTCAGTCTTATGCATATCAACCGGAATACCGCGGCCATTATCAACAACTGTTACACTATTATCTGATTGCACGCCAACGGAAATAAAATCGCAAAACCCCCCCAGGCTTTCATCCACGCTATTATCAACCACCTCATAAACCAAATGATGCAACCCGCGGACAGAGGTATCTCCTATATACATTGCCGGCCGGCGCCTAACCGCCTCAATGCCCTCTAAAACCTGTATACTGGTAGCATCATAAGCCTTGGGCTTTTCTACCGGCTTAAGCTCATTCCTTATCTCTTCTTTTTCTTTTGATTTCTTCACGAGATTTCCCCAATACGTAAATTTATATTTTTTAATGCGGGATTGTCTTTTTTTAATTTATCCAGCAATTCTTCTTTTTTAAGGCTTAAAATATACAACCAGGCGGAAGAATCGACGCTTAAACCAAGAACCCCCCTACTAAAATATTTAACTTTTATATGCCCCAACTCCTTCTTTGTCAAGGCTTTTTTTAACCACTCCTGCGGGCCGGCGCCCGAAGAATCCATTTTTTTAGAGGCGATATTACGCATAACCTCATCTATTGTATTTTTCAAAAACTCCATTCTTTTAATTAATACGCATAGGTAACACTATATAAACATACCCGCTAATACGGATAACCCCGGGTTTCTCCCCGTCAGTTAATTCTAAATTAATCACCTCATCGTTGAGATTTTTTAAAATATCCATTAAATAAACAGGATTAAACCCAATAATCATTTCTTTACCCTGGTATTCCGCTGCCAACTCTTCATGAAACTCACCCACATCCGGGGTAGATTTAGAAATTACCAGCTTATTTTTAAACACCTCCAGTTTTACCGCCTGATAATCAAGAGTGGCTAAAAGCGCCGCCCTTCTTACCGCTAACAAAAATTGGTTTCTCCCAATCTTCATCTTGTTTTCAGACACAGAAGGAACAACCTGTTTGTAATCAGGAAATTCCCCCTCAATTAAACGCGAAATTATTACCACACCACCCAAATCAAAAAGCGCCTGATTGCTGCCAACCACTAAAGACAACTCCCCTTCTTCTTTTAAATTGCGATTCAACTCGTGTATTGTTTTAATCGGCACAATCATACTTAAATTAACATCTAAATTTACGTTCAATTTTCTTTCCGCAACCGCCAATCTCTTCCCATCAGTAGAAACAAGAGTTAAAACCCCCTTATCAATCTTAAAAAGTATCCCGTTTAAAATATACCTCGTCTCATCAAAAGACACCGCAAAAGAAGTTAAAGCCAGCATTTCTTTTAAATTACCCTGCTCCACCTTAACAACTTTTTTATCCTTAAACTCCGGTAGCTTAGGAAACTCCTCTTTAGCTAACCCCATAATCTTAAACTGGCATAATTCCGATTCAATTACCACTAGATTATTTTTTTTGGTAGCCACATTGACAACCTCAACAGGAAACTCCTTAACTATATCACTAAATCTTTTAGCGGGAATAGTGATCGCCCCCTGTTCTTGAATATCCACAGGAATTACACAGGTTATCCCTACATCTAAATCTGTCGCGGTAAGCCTTATACTATCCTGTTGAGTCTCAATTAATATATTGGAAAGAATAGGTAAGGCGGATTTTGCGGTAATTATATTTTGCACGGTTTGAATTGCGGCAATTAAATTACTTTTCTCTACTTTAAATTTCATTATTCAATCTCCTTCTATTTATATATTTATTTAAAAACTTAATATCATCGTAGTATTAAAGGAGTTATATTTCTGTTGAAAACCATATAACTCCTTAAGTTTATGGTAATTTAGAATAAAACATTCCCTCCAATAACCTTGGGATTACTGTTTAATAACTTGAATAACTTTCTCCACCCGGTCCTTTAAATCCACATTATTATGCAGATCTTCTTTAATTTTCTTATAAGAATGCAAGACCGTAGTATGGTCTTTCCCGTTAAAAAGCTCTCCAATTTCAGGAAGAGATAGATCTGTTAACTCCCTGCTTAAGTACATGGCAACTTGTCTTGGGAGCACAACTTGTTTATTGCGCCGCTTGGTTTTTAATTCCTGTAAAGAAACCCCAAACTCTTCAGCCACGCAGCGCTGGATAAAATCCACCGTAATTAATCTCTTGGGCTCTTTTAATAAGTCCTTAAGGACTTCTTTGGTTAATTGCAGCGTTACCGGTTCCTCTTCTAATAAAGAATATGCGATTGTTCTGATCAAAGCACCTTCTAATTCACGGATATTTGTTTTGATTAATTGGGCGATAAAAAATATTACATCATCAGGTACGCTGACAGGCTCACGTTCAATTTTTTTCTTTAGAATCGCAACCCGGGTTTCCAAATCGGGGGGCTGGATGTCCGTAGCCAGGCCCCAGCCGAATCGCGAAACCAGCCTCTCTTGTAAATTAGTTATTTCTTTTGGCGGTCGGTCAGAGGAAAATACAATTTGTTTGTGCGCATCATATAAAGCATTAAAGGTATGGAAAAATTCTTCCTGGGTAGATTCTTTGCCGGCAATAAAATGGATATCATCAATAACCAAAACATCGAGATTGCGGTATTTTTGCCGGAAGGCAGAAGTGGTGCGGTGCAAAATAGCATCAATCAGTTCATTGGTGAATTTTTCACTTGAAATATAGCATATTTTTGTTCCCGCAGGGCCATTGTTTTTTATTTGGTGGCAGATAGCTTGAATAAGGTGTGTTTTGCCTAATCCCACGCCGCCATAAATAAACAACGGGTTATATGTTTTAGCCGGCGAATTAGCAACGGCAAGAGAATAGGCGTGAGCATGCCGGTTGCCCGGGCCGATAACAAAATTTTCAAATGTATAACGCGAATTAAGATTAAGAAAAATTGCAGGAGAAGTGTTTTTGATGTTGGCTTCAGTGGTCTTGTTGGATGCGGCCGGGTTGTCTTTAATGTTGCTTACGGTTAAGCTTACTAACAGATTATTCAAGCCTCGGCTCTTTAGAGATTCCTGAATAATCCCCAGGTAGTGTTTTTCAACCCAGTCTTTGAAAAATTGGTCTGGAGCTTCAAGGCTGATGTTTTGAGCGTCTGAGGCATAAAACTTTAATGGGGCTATCCAGGTGGAAAAGGCGGTTTCGCCCAGTTTAGATTTCAAATCATTTTGGACCTCTCCCCAGTTTTTAGTAAGCTCTACCATGTTTTCCCGTTTACAAAACTAAATCACCAATAAATTAAATCTTCCTGAATCAACAGAATTAACAGTTTATACACAACTTGTATAAATCTGTGGATAAAATTAACCCCAAGGAATCTGACAAAAACAAACACATTATAACAGAGCTAAAAAACCTTGCAAGTAGAAAAGATAAACGTGAGTTATTATACAATAATATCTTGGCACGTCAATAAAAAACTTGACCACGGAATGAATGTGTGTTACAATTCACAAAAATCAGGAAAACCACTCTAGTAATTTTACAGCTCCCTTGAGCTGTTTTTATAGGAGCGGGGGGAATAATACCAAGGAGATCTAAAATGAAAAAGAATTTAACGACACCATCAAATATCGTCGGTAAAAGAAGCCAGGGCTTTCGCAAGAAAATGTCCACTAAATCCGGGCGTAAAACTTTGGCGCGTCGACGGCACAAAGGGAGAAAGAAACTTTGTATTTGACGCCGGCGAACCTAACACTTAAGTTAATATTTGTATATCAGAGATATATAAGGCCGGTTGTTCCGGCAACCTGCCGTTTTGAGCCGAGCTGTTCTGAATATACAAAACAGGCAATCTTAAAATATGGATTAATTAAAGGAGTATGTAAAGGGCTAACAAGAATTCTGCGTTGCCATCCTTTTTCTGGCCGGTCAGGTTATGATCCCTTAACATAAAATTTATGGAAAAACGTTTAGTATTAGCCATTGCTTTATCTTTGTTAGTTTTGTTGAGCTGGTCAGCC
>JBAZOE010000044.1:0-9472 GCA_041648875.1 Candidatus Omnitrophota bacterium | reverse complement strand
CGAGCAACCTGTCAATTACCTCCTGGCGCTTGTTTTTCGGGACGCAAAAAACATCAGCGTAGAAATTTATATTTTCCAGCACAGTCAACTCTTCGTAAAGGCCGAAGCGCTGGGACATATAGGCGATATTTTCTTTGAGTTTTTCGGATTCTTTTACGATGTGGTTGCCGTAAACCCAGCCTTCGCCGCTGGTTGGATCCAGTATTCCGGTAAGAAGGCGCATGGTAGTGGTTTTTCCCGCCCCGTCCGGGCCGACCAGGCCGAATATCTCTCCTTCTTCTATCTCAAGGTTCAGGCCGTTAACCGCGGAATTATCCCCAAATTTCCTGGTGAGTCCGGAGGCCTTTATAGTAACCATTATTCTATGATATAGGCGTCTGCGGGCATGCCGGGTTTAAGCTCAAGGCTGGAATTATCAACCCTTACCTTTATCCGATAAACTAACTTTACCCTTTCTTCCGTAGTCTGTATGGTCTTGGGGGTAAACTCCGCTTCACTGGAGACAAAAGATACCCAGCCTTTATATCTTTTGCCCGGATAGGTATCGGCAACAACATAAGCCTCCTGATTAAGTTTTACCCGGCCGAGATCAGTTTCATTTATATAAGCGGTAACCCATAAGTTATTCAGGTCAACAACGGTAAAAACAGGAGCGCCTATCTGCACTACCTCTCCCGACAATGAGCTTTTGACAAGCACAAACCCGTTAAGCGGAGAAACAAGTTCGGCAAAACCCAATCTTGTCTTAGCCAGTTCAAATGAAGCTCTCAAAGCCTCGATGTTAGCCTTATCCGCTTCAGCGAGAGTTTTAGCCGCGTCCCTTTGCTGCATGGATATTGCCCCGGCTTTAAAAAGATTCTCCGCGCGCTCATAATCCAGCTTATCCAGCGCGTACTGATGTTCCGCCGCCTTTAAAGAACCCTCGGCATTATCACGAATCTTGACTAATTCATCGGTATTAAGCCTGGCCACCGGCTGGCCTTCCTTGACTATCTTACCTTCATCAGTAAGCAGTTCGATGATCTGGCCCTGCACGCGGAAAGACAAACGCACATCATCCCCTTCAATGTTTCCGGAGACCTTGATCTGGCCGTGGTTATGGTTATGCGTCTTCCAAAAATACGCCGCGGCTGCCCCGCATGCAATCAGGATAAAAATAATAAATAGAGCCGGCTTAACTTTTTTCTTCATTAATTCCTCCCCCCTAAAAAACTCTTTCCCAGAGTCCTGTCTAATTCTGCCTGGGCCATAAGGTAATCATAAATTCCCTGCGAAAGATTCGTCTCAATCTGGCTTAATGACACCTGCGCGTCAAGCACATCAAGGTTTTTGGCCTGGCCATTATCATAACTAATCCTGGCTATCTCCAAAGCTTCTTTGGCCTGGCCGACATTATCTTTTTGGGAATCAATCACTTGTTCGGCCTGTTTTAAATCAAGGCATGCCTGGCGCACATCAACGGCAATCTGTTCGACCAGGTTTTCCTTGGTCAAGACCGCCTGACTGTAACGCAGTTTAGCCGCATCCACTTTAGCCTTAGTGGAAAACCCGTCAAATACCGCAAAAGATAATGTCAAGCCGGCGTTCCAGTTACTATGCTTCTTATTGATCATGCTACCCCAGCTATTGGAACGAAAATCATAACCTGCGTTTGCGTTAACAAGCGGCCGCCATCCGGATTTTGCCATCTGTATCGACCATTTGCTGATATCAATACCCAGAGTTCTTAAAGCCATCTCCGGCTTATTAAGGTAAGCCTGTTTTAAAAAATCATCTTCCTTAATTTGCGTTAATGAATAGTTAAGCCGCTTATCAATTACCTCCAGCTCCTGCTGTTGCTTGAAATTAAGGAGTTTTTTCAATTCCGCCTTGATGAGCTCAACGGCATTCTTGGCTTTTACCAGTTCCGGCATAGTCAAGGAAACCTGCACGCTAGACTGCAGGAGATCAAACCTGGATGATAACCCCTGAGTATACCTGTTTTTTACGTCCTCATAATGCTCCCGGGAATTATCCGTAAGCTCCTGGGCGATCCTCTCTGTTTCATAAGCAAGCAGCAGGCCGTAATAAAGGCGTTTTGCCTCAAATTCAATATCCAGCTTCTTGGCGCGCAGGGTTTCTTCGGCTGTTTTAAGGCTAAGCCTTGCCTGGTTTAAATTGGCAGTATTGAAACCGCCATTGTAAACCACCTGGCTTAAGTTGGCCCCCAAAGAATTATCATTCTTGTAACCGGTAAATATCCCCGTATCTTTTTTACCGCCTGACAAGGTAGAAGCCACGGCCCCATTGCGCGTGTATCCGGCGTTAAGCTCAAGAACCGGCAAGAATTCGCTTTTTGCCCCAAGGATGTCCGCGCGGGCAATTGAAAGCTCTTTATCCTGTATCTGGATTTCTATGTTGTTTTTGAAAGCGGTAACTATCGCATCAGACAGAGATAACGGATTATCAAGCGCCTGGAGCGTCCCTGAACAGGTTAAAACAAATATTAGCGAGATTAAAGCGGATTTGGAGACAATGCTCTTTAATTCGTTATATATAGGATTATGCGTGTTTATCCTGAAAAACCTGGCGTTAGCCTTATATTCACTTAAAAGCAGGCCATCCTTATAAAGATTATTCAAAGCCCTCTGGAATACGCCCGGTTTCTTCCCCAGCTTACGGCCTATCTCCTGGATATAAAACTGGCTCGCAGGGTGGTCATAAAAAAGCTTAAGCAGCTTGAGCTTGTTTTTACTGAGCAGTTTCATTCTGATAACTCATATATTCATTATGCATATAAACATATGTATTTGTATACAATAATATGCTTTCGTATACAATCATATACTTTTTGCATATATTGTCAAGAAAAAAAAATTGAGCACCTTATAGTTTTTATCCAGCGAAATCCTTGTGAGCTTAGCGAACAAGGATGAGCACCCATAACAATTTAGCCTTCCTATCCTTGCAGAAGCTTTTTTATCGCGGTGTTTAATTCTTTAAAATCGAAGGGCTTGGTTATATAGATATCCGCGCCGATAACCCTGCCGACAATGCGGTCAACATCAGTGCATCTGCCGGTCAGCATGATTATCGGGATTTTATTAAAAACCGGGTCCTTACGGATCTCCCTGCAGACCTCTTCTCCATTTAACTTAGGAAGCATGACATCCAAAATCACAAGGTCGAAACAGGCGCTCTTTATTTTCTTTAACGCCTCCTCTCCGTCAAAGGCGGTAATTACCTCATAACCGTTGGCCTCAAGCCTAAGCTTAAGAATCTTCAAAAAATCAACTTCATCATCAACGGTAAGGATCTTCTTTTTGGGGGCTGAATCATTATCAGTCATTTTCCGCCTATCCTATGAATTTTCTTACCTTATCCAGCAAATCTTTAGATTCAAACGGTTTCATAATACAATCATCGGCGCCTATTTCTTTTATCATTTCAGGAAGGCTGATCCGGATGGCGCTGGCGGTAAATAAAATAACCGGGATATTTTTATACCTGCTGTCGGATTTCAGTTTCTTACAAAATTCATCCCCCTGCATTTTAGGCAAGAGCAGATCCAGTAATATTAAATCCGGAGTGACGTTTTCCAGGATAACTTGCGCCTCTTCGGCATCAATGGCAGGCATGATCTCATACCCCAGGTGCTTCAACCTGACTGTTGCCACATCCATAATATCCGGTTCATCATCAACGACAAGGATCTTTTTTGCCATATCAGGCCCTTCGCTCTTTAATAGGCAATGAAAAATAAAAAGCCGCGCCCCTGCCGCCTGGCCCTGCCGCCTGGCCGGCAGGCGGGGAAAGCGCCCAGATTTTTCCTTTATGCGCCTCTATTATTTTCTTGCAAATTGAAAGTCCCAATCCGGTTCCTCCCACTGTCCTGCGCAATTGCGTAAATTCCCGGAACAAATCTTTCATGTTTTCCTCTTGAACCCCTATGCCCGTATCTTCAACCATTACCTGGATAAAATTATCCCCCGCGCTTGTGCCGATAACAACTCCGCCCTTTTCGGTGAATTTAAGGGCGTTATTTACCAGGTTGGTTAAAACCTGGATGATTTTATCCCTGTCGAAACTCGCCTGCGGAAGATCCCGGCAAAGCTGGAGTTTGAAACCTAAGCCTTTTTTCTGGAATAAAAGCGACATCGACTCTTCAACATCCTTGACTATCTTATTCATATCGCTGTCTTCCATATTAAATTCCATCTTTCCGGATTCAAGCTTCTGAAAATCCAGGACCGCGGTAATCAACCTGTCCAGCCTATCCACATTATTTTTAACTATACTTAAGTACTTCTCTTGTTCCTGGTTGATTTCACCGGTTATCTTATCCAAAACCACGGATACGCCTTCTTTGATACTGGCAAGCGGCGTCCTTAATTCATGAGAAACAATACCGGTAAAATCTGATTTTACTTTTACCGCTTCCGTAAGGGCATCTTCCGCGTGCTTTCGCTCGGTGACATCACGGACAAAAATTAAAGACGCGCCAGAGCCGTTCCATTCGGTCCGGCTGGAACGGGTCTCGCCAATACCCGCCTGGCCGTTCTGGCGGATAATACCAATCTCCTTGACCTGCCCGGGAATAACCGCTGCTTCAAAGCTTGCGCCTGAAAATTCCTCCTTTTTGACCCCAAGCATCTGCTCTGCGGAAGAATTGGAAAAACAAACCATCCCGTTTTGGTCCGTCACGATTATCCCGTCAACAGATTTCTCCACTATACTGAAAAAACTCTGCTGGCTTTTTTCAAGAGCGGATTTCGCAACCCGCAAGGCCTCCTCCGCGCGCCTGCGTTTTATCGATAAGGAGACAGTAACCGCGGCGATACCGGCAAATATAACGATTCTTATCAAAGCCTGGTTGATAATTGCCGGGTCTTTCGTAAAAATAATAATCAGAAGGAAATAAATAAAAGAAAGCGCAACGGAGAAGATAAAACCTTTTCTTATATAATAAGCACAGGCAATAATGATAGGAATGTAGAATAAGTTCTGAAAAATAATAAACCAGCCGGATAAAAGACAATAGATGCTTATGGCGATAGTGGCAGCTGTTGAAACGGCAATCGCGACAAAAGGCGACCAGCCATGAATATTCTGGCGAAGTTTAACAGTTTTATCTTTATTGGCCATAAGTCCTTCTTCCTTTTATAAATTCAAGTCAGCACAAATGCACGACATCTTCCGGATGATACAGAGAAAGGAACAACAACATATAATCCCTTAAATGGCGCGTTATCAAAAAATTATTTTTTATATGCTCCCGGCCGTTTTCCCCTAATTTCCTGGCGTATTCCGGGCTGCTTAAGAATTGTTTTATGGCGAAGCTGGCTCCTTCGACAGAATGGCAGAGCAGGCCTGAATATTTGTGTTTTATCTGCAAAGGGATACCGCCGACATTTGAAGCGACAACAGGCTTTGCTTTCCACAAAGCCTCAGCCACAGTCAAACCAAACCCCTCCTTCAACGACTTTTGAACAATTACGTCTGAAGCCCTTTGCAAGGCGTTGACCTCTATATCATTTTGAGGCAATAATAAAATATGGATATCCGGGTCGTTCTTTGCCTTCTCCCTGACCTCCTTTAAAACCTCAAACCCTTCAGGGTCGTCATCGGCGGCGCCTCCGGCCAATATCAACTGGCAATTAATATATTTTTTAACCTGCAGATATGCTTCAATTACTCCCACGGGGTCTTTCAGGCGGTCAAAACGCGATATCTGCGTGATAATCGGCTTATCTTTCTCGATACCGTATTTTCTTAGTACCGAATCGATCTTTTCCCGGGGAAGCTCCTTATTCTTATCGCTTAAAGGGTCAATCGAAGGAGAGATCAAAAATTGCCTGATCGGTAATTTCCGGGAGAAATCCGGGGCGGAAAATACCGCTGAGTCGTAATGAGTTATAAAATCCATAAGAAACCCCCAAACCCTTTGGTTGGGATTGGACACATCGATATGGCAGCGCCAAAGCCATTTATTACCGGTTTTCTTTTTTATCAGCGCTATTGGCTGCGGGTCATGGACAAAAACTATATCCCCGTAGGTATCTACATTTTCGATATTCTCCTGGCTGGTCCGCATAAATATGTCAAAATCACCCGGGGTTATTTCTTCGGCCCTGCCGTGCAAAGCATTATGGAACTTCTTTGTCACCCCGAAGAACTGCTCCCCGCCTTTTATGACGTCCCATTTCGTGTCTACCCCCAGTTCCCTCAATAACGGCACCATGCGGCTTAATATCTCCGCGACCCCGCCTCCCACGGGAGTGGAGTTTATATGCTGGATGAGCTTGCCTTTTAACCGCTGGCCAAGCAGGCTTAAATCGTCGATAACAGCCTGGCCGACCAACGGAACATACTCTTCAATTTTAGCCATTTAACCAACCGCCCTTCTTTCAACTATCTGGATAAGCTTATTCCTTAAATCCTCCAGGGTGCGGGTATAAGGATCAAAACCCGAGATTTCATCAGCCAGTTCTTTATCCCCAAGAGAGTTTTCTATCCAATATGAGAAATCATTTGTCGGTTTCTCCAGCCGCAGGCGCGCTTCAAAAATATGAAAATAAATAGAATCTATGGTAATCTTTTTTAAGACCCCGGCGAATTCCCTTAAATCATAAACGATATAATTTGTCGGCAGGATAAAGCTTACCGACTTAATAAAATAGAATTCTTCACCGCTCCTGGCAAACTTCAACTTGGCAAACGGGCTTTCCCTTAAATAATCCTCAATGGTTAAAGCGATCTTTCCCCGCAAATCGCGGATGGTTGAATATTGCATCGTATCTATACTGACCAGTTTCTCCCCAAGCTCGTCTTCTCCAAGGGCATCGGTTACCCAGTAAGCAAAGTCGTTAGGGGGCTCAGGAGACAGATACTGGTGCTGTTGCAGGAACCTGTGGGTATGATGGTATATGCATGAACCGGGGACTTCCCTGATAAGAGCCAGAAGCTGGCCTAAAGTAGTGGCGCGTAAGCCGGTAAGCTCCGACAAGTTTAATCTGGTGCAAAACTTAAATGGGTCTTTTGCTTTTATCGCTGCGTCCATAATTAGTTATATTTTAAACCCGATACCCAACCCAGGAACCTGGTTACCTCTTTTGGGCTCTTTAAATAATAAGCGGCTCCGGAGTTGGAGGGTTTGCCGACAAATACCGTCAAACCTTTTCCTCTTAAAGCCTTGAAAGCGTCCTCGTCGGTTGTATCATCCCCCAGATAAACCGGAAAAATCTTTTTCTTCCGCGAAATAATTTTCTGCCTTGCTAAAAGCCATAAAACGACCCTTCCTTTATCCCAACGCGCCGGCGGCCTTACTTCAAGGATTTTCTTGCCGGAACCAACCCTGATCTTGTTTCTTGCTGAATAGAAAATAATACTTTCATGAAAAACTGTTTTAATAAAAGGAACGCTCCTCTCATCGGCAAGCCTGAAATGCAAAGCCAATGACAACAGCTTGTCCTCCACAAAAACCCCTTTTATCCCGGAAAGCTTCTCTTTAAGATGGGCTTTAATACGCCGCAATGCTTCTTTGTAACTTGCCGAAATTGCCATTTCATGCTTAATCTTTGGCCCCTCAATCTGAAAACCATGGTTGCCTGAATAAATAATATTCCTAAGGCCGACCCTTTTCTTTATATCAGCCAAAGCTCTCCCGCTGATAATTGCTATCCTGCAATTATCCTTCCGCGACAACAAACCAAGCAAAATCTTTGTATCTAGCGGAATTACCGCTTTAGCCGGAGTATCGGCAATAGGGGCAAGCGTGCCGTCGCAGTCAAGGAACAAAAATAGAAGTTTGCCTTTTAAACTTCTTTTTATCTTTTCTAAATCGCCAAAAAGATAACGCATTTTATATTAAACAGCCTTCTCCTGTTCGTAGTTTATCGCTCTTATCGGATAGGGAATATTAATCCCCTCCTGGCTATAGCGTTTATGCAGCCTTTTGATAAACTCATGTTTAAGCAGGTACTGGTCAACAAATTCCCTGGCCCTTAATATAACTGTGAACTTTATACAGGAATCGCCAAAAGCGTTATAGCGGATAAACGGCTCAAAATAAGGGACGCCTCCACTGACCTCTGCCATAACGGAGCTTGCCACCTCGCAGGTTAGCCTCTCCACCTTCTCCAGGTCGCTTTTATAATGCACTCCCAGATCGACTAAAACCGCCAACTCCTTATCGGGTAAATAATAGTTAGTAATAATGGCCTTGTTTAATTTATCGTTAGGGATAAAAACAAGATTATTAGGCAGCATCTTGATCTTTGTCGAACGCCAGTTAATATCAACCACGTAACCTTCTTCCCCGGTATCCAATTTGATATAATCACCTATCCTTATTTGTTTAGCGACGCTGATATGCAGCCCGGCGAAAAGATTTGACAGTGTATCCTGGAGCGCCAAGGCAACCGCTAAACCCCCTACTCCTAAAGTTGCCAATATCGGGGTTATGGATACTCCCAGGCTATTAAGGATTATTAAAGCCCCTATCGAATAAACAAAGATCCTGGTAATGTTCTGGGTAAGGCTGGTAACCGCCAAAGCCGAATCGATACCGGAACCATAAATCTTTATTATCCCGGATAACAGGCTGGCTAACGTCAAAGTCACGGAAACTATGCCCAGGATAAGGATACACTTACTCATGGTCTCTACTATGTTTACTGGCAGCTTTGAGAATTGGAGCGCGAAATACAGGGCCAGCATCAAGGATAATACCGTAAACGGCCCTTTGGCCGCATGCAGTATAACATCGTCCAACTGCGTGGATGTCCTCTTAACCCAATGCGAAAACCGGTTAAATATTATTTTCTTGGCGATAAGCCCTACAGACAAAACCACCAGGAAAATGATCAACGGAGTAAATATCCCGGCTAAACTAACGATTTTTAAAAACAGGCCATCATTCATTCATCCCCCAGCAAGTTATATTTTCTTTAAAGCAACCATCTCGTTAATAATATTGGCTGCCCAGCGGTAAATATTATTTTCCGCTACCACCTTGCGCATATTCTCCATACGCCTCTGTTTTTCTTCTGGCGGCATCTGGATGACAAGTTTTATACTATCGGCAAACTCCTCGATTGAATACGGGTTAATTAAAATAGCGTCGGTGAGTTCGCGCGCGGCTCCGGTAAACTGGCTTAAAATAAGGCTGCCGGTTAAATCAACCCTCTCCGCCACATATTCCTTGGCCACCAGGTTCATTCCGTCATGCAACGAGCTGACGATACAAATATCGCCAAGCCTGTAATAAGGCTGAATATCATCCTGGGAAAAATGTTTTTTAAGGTAGATTATCGGTTTCCAATTACCGTCTATATGTTTCCAGTTAATTTTCTCGACCAATTCATCAATCTCTCCGATTAAATCGTGATAACGCTTAATATGCGTGCGGCTTGGGGCAGCCAGCTGGATAAAAACAAATTTCTTTTTATATTCAGGGTATTTCTCCAGGAACCTGTCTATCGCCAAAATCCTT
>JBAZOE010000043.1:0-9505 GCA_041648875.1 Candidatus Omnitrophota bacterium | reverse complement strand
TGTCCGCCGAATTTTCAGCTTATATCAGGTGATGATTCACTTACCCTGCCTGTATTAAGTATCGGCGGCGTGGGGGTTATCTCTGTCGTGGCTAATATCGTGCCGGCTGATGTGGCTGGCTTAGTCAGCGCGTTTGAGAAAGGTAATATTAAAAAAGCTCAAAACCTGCATTATAAGTTATTGCCGTTGATTAAGGCTTGTTTTGTCGAGACTAACCCGATTCCTATTAAGACCGCGATGGGCTTATTGGGAATGTGCGAGCCGGACCTCCGCCTGCCGATGTGCAGCATGTCGCCGGTAAATTTGGATAAACTAAAAAAAGCCCTCAAAGACTACGGTTTATAACCAGGGACGTTTCTAGAGCCAATCGGAGAACTGTCCCCAAGAAGGAGTTGCAATGATAAAATTAGGAATTACTGGAGCCTGCGGAAAAATGGGCAGGCGGATTTTCGAACTTGCCGGCTTCGATAAAGATTTAGAGGTCGCCTTGGCTTTAGAAAAGAAAGGCACTCCTTTGATCGGCAGGGATCTTGGGAAATTAAAAGTTTCATCGAACCTGGATGGTTTATTTCTGGTTGATGTTTTAGTGGATTTTACTTTGCCGGAGGCAGTTGATGAGCATTTGGATTACGTCGCTAAATATAAGAAGGCCCTTGTGCTGGGAACTACAGGCTTAAGCGATGAGCAAAAAAACAAAGTAGCGGAGATCTCCGGGGTAGTGCCGGTAGTTTTTTCTCCGAATATGGCCATAGGGGTAAATGTCTTGTTTTCGATCCTGCCTGAGATAGCTAAGAGGCTTGGGCCCGATTACAGCGTGGAAATTGTAGAAGCGCATCACAAGGCGAAAAAAGACGCTCCCAGCGGCACGGCCAAGAAGATGGCTGAAATTATCTCGCAAGCTGTTAAAAAAGATATCCCCATGCATTCGATCCGCCTGGGTGATATTTTTGGCGATCATACAATAGTTTTTTGCGGGAATTCCGAGCGTATTGAAATCAAGCACCAGGCGCATTCGCGCGACCTGTTCGCTATAGGCGCCTTAAAAGCAGCCAAGTGGATTTTTCAAAAACCAGCCGGGCTTTATTCCATGCAGGATGTTTTAAAGTAGCAGGTAAAGGAGCTATTGGAAAATATGTTTAAACTTTCAAAGAAAGCACAGTCATTACCGCCGTATCTATTTTTAGAGATCGATAAAGCCAAACGCCAGGCGCGCCAGGAGGGAAGGGATATTATTGATTTAGGGATCGGAGACCCGGACCAGCCTACGCCCGCCTTTATTATTGAAGCTTTGAATAAGGCAAGCCATGATCCGGCTAATCACCGTTATGCACTTGACCAGGGTATGCCTGCTTTGCGCCGGGGGATCCAGGGTTGGTATAAGCGCCGGTTTAATGTTAATTTAAATCCGGATACTGAAGTATTGCCGTTGATCGGCTCAAAAGAAGGCATCGCGCATTTTCCTTTGGCTTTTTTAAATCCCGGGGATATCGCCCTTGTCCCTGATCCATGTTATCCTCCGTATAAAGGCGGTACGATTCTGGCAGGAGGCGCGCCCTATATCATGCCTTTATTGGAATCAAACCATTTTCTTCCTGATTTAAAGAAGATCCCGCTGTCAGTCCGTAAGAAAGCGAAGATGATCTTCGTTAACTATCCCAATAACCCCACGAATGCCTGCGCTGACGGTGATTTTTACCGTCAACTCATTGAATTCGCCGTCAAGAATAAGATCATAATCATTTCAGATTTGGCTTATTCTGAAATGACTTATGATGGCTATAAGGCTCCCAGCCTCCTGGAGTTTCCGGGAGCAAGGGAGAGGGTAATTGAGTTTCATTCCTTGTCAAAGACTTATAATATGACCGGCTGGCGTATCGGCTGGGCAAGCGGAAACAGCCAGTTAATTTCCGCTCTCGCCAAGGTAAAATCAAATATTGATTCGGGGATATTTTCCGCGGTCCAGCTGGCGGCTGTGGCTGCTATCGAGGGGCCGCAGGATTTCTTAAAATCCATGTGCGAGCTTTATCAGGAAAGACGGGATATTTTAGTTGATGGGCTTTCCGCCCTGGGCTGGAAGGCCATAAAGCCCAAGGCCACCTTCTATATTTGGATAAAAATCCCTGTTAAGGCGGATTCTATAAGTTTTTCCGCCAAGCTGCTTAAAGAAGCTGATATCGTGGTTACTCCCGGAGTGGGTTTTGGTAAATATGGCCAAGGCTATATTCGTATGGCCCTTACCGTATCGAAAGAGCGGATAAGGCAGGCCTTGGAACGCATCAAGAAGATATCTTAATGGCAGTTTGTTATCTCGGTTTAGGTACAAATTTGGGCAATCGCAGAGAGAATATAAAATTGGCTATTAAAAAAATCAGCGCGTTGAGAAATACCCGGGTGCTTAAAGAATCCGGGATTATGGAAAGTTCTCCTGCCGGCGGGCCAGCCGGTCAGCCCAGGTTCTTAAATGCCGCGTTAAAAATAGATACAAAATTATCCGCCCTGGCTTTGCTTAAAAAATTAAAAGAGATTGAAATCCTGATGGGCAGGAAGAAGACAGCGCGCTTTGGCCCAAGACTGATTGACCTGGATATCCTCCTCTATGGGGACAATGTCAAGGACAGCAAAATATTAACTATCCCGCATCCGCGGATGTTTAAGCGGGATTTTGTAATTAAACCGTTATTAGAAGTCTTATGAAGCTTATCTCTGAACCCGGAAAATTGACCGCTATAGCGAAAAAGGCCAAGCAGCTTAAAAAAAGCATAGGTTTTGTCCCCACGATGGGGGCTTTACACGCCGGGCATTTTAGCCTGATTAAGCAGGCACGTAAAGAAAATGATATATTGGTAGCCAGTACCTTCGTTAATCCGGCGCAATTTGGGCCGGGAGAAGATTTCAAGAAATATCCCCGCAGGCTTAAGAAAGATGCCGGGTTTTGCCGTAAGCTGGGAGTAGATTTTATATTCCTGCCGGATAAGAATAATATGTACCCTAAAGGGTACTCGACTTTTGTTAACGTAGAGACTTTGAGCGGGCTTCTCTGCGGCGCCAGCCGGCCCGGGCATTTCCGGGGGGTGGCGACAGTTGTTGCCAAATTGCTTAATATCGTCCAGCCGGATACGCTTTATCTGGGGCAGAAGGATGCCCAACAGGCAATTATTATTTCCAGGATGGTGAAAGATTTGAATTTTCCGGTTAAGGTGAAAGTTATGCCTACAGTACGCCAGGATGACGGATTGGCGTTAAGCTCACGAAATGCTTATCTAAGCAAAGATGAAAGAAGCAGCGCGCTTGTTTTATACAAGGCCCTGCGGCTTGCGACGGTAATGGTTGATAACGGCCAGCGTAATACCGCCAGGATAATCAGCAGGATGAAACAGCTTATTGAAAAGAATAAGCTTGCCAGGATCGATTATATCGCTATCGTTGAGCGGCAACAGCTTAAAGAGGTAAAGAAAATTATACCGGGAAGTCTAATTGCCTTAGCGGTAAAATTTGGCAAAACCAGGCTTATCGATAACATAATTATTGAACATGTCTAAAATGAATAGGCGTAAACGCCTTAAAATCGGAATTGTCGGCTGTGGGGCTATCGGCAGCTCTTTGGCAAAAGAGATAGTCACCGGCCTGCGTAAAGATGCTTCTCTGGCGGCCCTTTATGATATAAAGCCGGAAAAAGCCCAGGCGCTTTCCAAGAAATTAACCGCGGGCGGGAAATTGTGCGCCGATAGTTTAAAGGATTTGATCAATCGTTCGGAGTTGGTAATTGAGGCCTCCTCTGCCAGGGCTTCCTGGGAAATAGCCTCACAATCCCTGTCCGGCGGCTGCAAAGTTATGGTTATGAGCGTAGGCGGCCTGGTTGGGCATTTAGATCAGCTGTACGCGTTGTCCAGGAAAAATAACGCCATGGTTTATTTTCCCAGTGGAGCTATTTCGGGGGTAGATGCTTTAAAAGCCGCCAACATCTCCGGGGTGCGCAAGGTAACTTTAACCACGCGCAAAAACCCCAATGCCTTTAGCGGAGTTGAATATGTGGCAAAGCACTTTAAACTTGCGGGCTTGAAACAGGATAAGCTTTTGTTTAACGGCAGCGCAGCGCAGGCGGTAAAATATTTCCCGCAGAATATCAATGTCGCCGCGGTCTTGGGGCTGGCCGGCATAGGCATGCGCAAAACCCGCGTGCGTATAATCGCCAGCCCCTCGGTCAATAAGAATATCCACGAAATCGAAATTGAATCCAAGGCGGCAAAAATTTTTACGCGTACCG
Source organism: Candidatus Omnitrophota bacterium (assembly GCA_041648875.1). Taxonomy (GTDB): domain Bacteria; phylum Omnitrophota; class Gorgyraeia; order Gygaellales; family Profunditerraquicolaceae; genus UBA6249. Next base: position 5,241 of record JBAZOE010000043.1, on the reverse strand, counting down.
AGAATATACTGCATCCGCAGAATCCCAAGACCAGCTTTTTGGCGGTGCTTTCGGCAATCGCGACTTTAAAGCAGATTTTGCAGCCGATAAAGATTGGAACATAATCAATAAAAAGAAAGGGGGTGAATTAAAAAAATGGCAGATAAAGTAATGAAAGTAGGAGTAAAGAGGGAAAAAGGTTATCTCTATTATATTGACAAGCAGGGTGATGTCTCTTGCGCCAAAATGGCCAGAGGCTCCAAAAAGGGAGGTAGCCCCAAGAAGGTAGCCAAGTGCGGCATTAAAAGAAAAGTTGGTTACTTGTATTTCCTGGATAAGAAGGGCGATGTTTCTTGCGCTAAGATGAAAAGAGGCGGAAAGAAAAAAAAGAAGTAACTTTCCGGCTTTTAAAAAAAGTAATGCCCCTGTTTAAAATGGATTAATCATTCTAATTTTACAGGGGCTTACTTTTCCGGCCGGGCCAAAAAAAATGAAAAGCGAAAACATAATTATCCGCGGGGCAAGAGAACACAACCTTAAAAATATCAATCTCGATTTGCCGCGCAATAAACTGATTGTGGTAACCGGTTTATCGGGATCCGGAAAATCAAGCCTGGCGTTTGATACGATTTATGCCGAAGGCCAGCGCAGGTTTGTGGAAAGCCTCTCCAGCTATGCCCGGCAGTTCCTGGAGCAGCTCCAGAAGCCGGATGTGGATTTTATCTCCGGTTTATCCCCGGCGATTGCCATTGAGCAGCGCTCTGCCGGGGGAAATCCCCGTTCAACTGTCGCTACGCAGACAGAGATCTATGATTACCTGAGGCTGTTGTTTGCCAGGATAGGAAAGGTCCACTGCTATAAATGCGGCCGGCTCATCCAAAGCCAAAGCGCCCAGGAGATAGTTGAGTCGATTATGAGCTCGCAGGCAAATAACGATATCCAGATCCTTGCCGGCCTGATCCAGGGGAAAAAGGGGGAGCATAAAGATATTTTTCCGCAGATCCAGAAATCGGGGTTTGTGCGCGTCAGGGTGGATGGCAAGATCTATGAGTTGCCCGCCAAAATAAAATTAGCTAAATATAAAATACATAATATAGAGGTAGTGGTTGACCGCCTGCGTGTGCAGCCGCAAATCTTAAAACGGCTTACGGATTCCATAGAAACTGCCCTTAAGATAGGAAAGGGCTCGGTTATTATCGCAAAACCAACTGTATCTGGCGACCTGGTATTCAGCGAGCAATACGCCTGCGCTAACTGCGGTATAAGTTACGCCGAGATTAACCCGCGAAATTTTTCTTTCAATTCCCCTTACGGGGCCTGTCCCGAATGCAACGGCTTAGGAATCAAGCTTGAATTTGACCCGGATTTAATCATTCCCGATAAAAATAAAAGTATTAATGCCGGCGCGCTTGAACCGTGGAAGCGCGGCGGCAGAGGCTATATTCTTTATTACCGCTGGCTTATACGGGAGTTAAGCATACGCCTGAAGTTTTCTTTAGATGAGCCTTTTAAGAAATTACCAAAATCCGCGCAAAGGGCGATTCTTTATGGTTCAGATGAAGTAGTCGGCAGCAAGCCATTTGAAGGGCTGATTCATAACTTAGAAAGGCTTTTTAACCAGACGGACAGCGATTATTTGAAAGAAGAGATCAGCAAATTTATGTCCAGCCTGCCTTGCCCGGCATGTAAAGGCGCCAGGCTGAAACCGGAGAGTTTAGCGGTAAAGATTAATCAAAAGAATATTTGGGATATTAGCTGTATGTCCATAAAAGAAGCGGTAAACTTTTTTTCCGGGCTGAAATTAACGGAAAAAGAAAAATTAGTCAGTTATCAGGCGTTAAAAGAAATAACCCAAAAGCTTAAATTTTGCGTGGACGTCGGTTTGGATTATTTGACTCTGGACCGCAAAAGCTCGACTTTGTCCGGAGGGGAGGCGCAAAGAATACGCCTGGCTACGCAGGTTGGTTCCGGCCTGGTGGGGGTTTTATATGTTTTGGATGAGCCCAGTATCGGCCTGCATCAGAGGGATAATGAAAAGCTGCTATCCACTTTAAAGGCCCTGCGTGATTTAGGCAATACCCTGGTTGTTGTTGAACATGACCAGGCTACTATTTTGAGCGCGGATCATATCGTGGATTTAGGCCCCGGGGCAGGCAGGCACGGAGGCAGGGTTATTTTTTCAGGGAATAAAGAGGAACTTTTAAAGAGCAGGGATTCCCTGACCGCAAAATACATCCGTAAGGAGCTTGCTATCCAGCTGCCTGTAAATAGACGGCCCTGGCGGAATAAGAAATGTATTGAGATAAAAGGGGCAAGCGAACATAACCTTAAAAATATTGATTTGCGTTTCCCACTGGGTACCCTTATTTGTGTAACCGGCGTATCGGGATCAGGCAAATCTACTTTAATTACGGATATACTTTATCCTGCCCTGGCCCGGAAGATTTACCGCTCCAAGTTAAAGCCCGGGGCATTTAAAGCTATAAGCGGAACGCAGGAGATTGACCAGGTAATTGTTGTTGACCAGCAGCCGATCGGCAGGACCCCCCGCTCAAACCCGGTAACCTATACCGGGGTTTTCGCTCATATAAGGGATTTATTCTCTCAACTCCCGGAGGCCCGCCAACGGGGTTATAAGCCGGGGAGATTTTCATTTAATGTTAAAGGCGGCCGCTGCGAGGCATGCGGAGGAGACGGGATAAAGAAGATCGAGATGCACTTCCTGCCTGACGTATATGTAAAGTGCGAGTTGTGCGGAGGCTTAAGGTTCAATAAGGCGACTTTGGATGTAAAATACAAAGGCAGATCTATTGCCGATGTCCTGGAGATGACCGTTGAGGAAGGCCTGGAGTTATTCAGCAATATCCCAAGGATAAAAAACACTTTTGAATATTTAAATGATGTCGGGTTAGGTTATATCCAGCTGGGCCAGAGCGCCACTACCCTTTCCGGAGGGGAGGCGCAGAGGATCAAGCTTTCTTCGGAACTATGCAAGCGTTCAACCGGAAAAACACTTTACCTGTTGGATGAACCGACTACCGGCCTGCATTTTGCCGACGTAGCCAGGTTGATATCCGTGCTGCAGAAATTAGTCGAGCGGGGCAATACTGTTGTGGTAGTCGAGCATAATTTAGAGGTAATCAAATGCGCCGATTTTATTATTGACCTGGGGCCGGAAGGCGGGGACAAGGGGGGAGAGCTCCTTGCCTCCTGCAGCCCGGAAGAGCTGATTAAAATAGATAGATCTTTTACCGGCAAGTTCCTTAAGGAAGTTCTGAGAGAAAAATGAAAAGAGCGATAACTTGCGCGTTAATCTTAACTTTGTTTCTGACATCTTTTGCTTTTGCCCAGGAAAGCGCAGCTAAAGAAACAGAACTGCTTTTTATGGCCAAGAAAGCTTATGAGGATGGTTTTTATGATGTTGCTTTGGGTATGCTGGATAAGTTCGGCAAGGATTTTCCTGATTCCGCTAAGACGGCAGAAGCGCGCCTTTTGGCAGGACAAAGCTATTTTAACCAGGGCCGTTACATGGAGGCATTAACTATTCTTGAAGCCTTATTGGTTGACCCTAAAAACGCCAGCCTTAGTGACGCTATTTATTTTTGGCTGGCGGAACTGCATTTTAAAGGCAATAATTTTGAGAAAGCCGTTATTTTTTATCAAAAGTTGATCAATGAATTTCCATCTTCATCTTATGTGCCGGCGGCGTATTATTCGTTAGGGTGGTCATTTTCGCGCCTGGGTAAATACAGCCAGGCTTTAGAAAATTTTAAAAACCTGATTAATAAGTTTCCTAACGAGCCACAGAGCAAGGATGCCGTTTTTAAAATAATCGAATGTTTATATAATCTCAAAGAGTACCCTGAATTAAGGGATAAGATCAAATTTGTGCTTAAGCTTTACGCAAATGATACATTGCGGCTGCCATATCTGTATTTTTACCTGGCGGAATCCGAATATTATCTGGATAATTTTAACGAGGCAGCGATGAGCTATCTTAAATCGGCGCAGGCTTTTAAAGATGAATTAGCCCGGGCTTTGGCAAGATTGGGTTTAGGTTGGTCTTATCTTAAACTCAAGAAATATGACGAAGCTGAAGAAGTTTTTGCCGATATCAAGAAAGATATCTTGGATCAGAAGAGCCTGGATATCCTTGTATTGGGCCAGGCAGTATTAATGTCGCAGTCTAACCGGGTTTATGAAGCAAGGAAACTATATCAGCAACTTATTAGTGCCAGCGAAGATCCTTTGATACGCCTTCAGGCATATATAGGTAAGGCGGACGCGTTTTATAATTTGGCAGAATATGGCCAGGCGGTTAAGGAATATGAAGAGGGGCTTAAAGATATAGCTAAAACAGGAAATCAAATTAATGGGGCAGGCGAATTAATTGATAAGTTGCGTTATAATTTAGGGGTGGCCTATATAAAACAGGGAGCGCTTGATTCCGGGATAGCCGTATTTGAAGATATCGCCGAAAAAAGCGTTTACCCTGATATGAAGGTTAGCCTGCTTTACCAGATAGCCGATGCTTATCAGAATACCGGTGATTTCCTGAAAGCAGAGGAGGCCTATGCTAAGATTCTGAAGCAATTTCCTGATTCATCTTTTGCGGATTACGCGTTATACCAAACCGGGCTTTTGCGGCTAAAGAGATTGGATTACCTGTCCGCGATTGATTCATTTAAGCTCCTGCTAAAGGACTATCCGCGGTCAAAATTTATGGAAGAGGCGCTTTATTCTTTAGGGACTGTTTACTTTCAAAGAAAAGATTATGCTTTAAGCTGTGAGATTCTAGCTAAATTTAGAGATGAGTTTAAGGTCAGCCGTCTATCCGGCCAGGCCGTCTTTATGCTGGGGTTAAGCCTCTTGAATTCAGGTAAAACTGATGAAGCGCTCAATATTTTCAAAAGCATCTCCAGGCAATATACCAAGGAAAACGAATTAATGCAGAAGGCTGAATATGAAATTGCCGATTGTTATTACAGATTGGGCCGGGAGAAAGAGGCTCTCGGGTTATTTAAACTTTTGCGTACTAAATACCCTGATTCAAAGATTACTCCGGAGATTATGTGGTGGTTGGGGCAGTATTATTACCGCTTGAACGATTTAAACCTGGCGGCAAGATATTTTAGTTCTTTGGCGAAAGAATACCCGGATAACAGTTTATCCGGGGATGCGTTATATGCTTTAGGTTTAGTTTTTAGAGACGAAAACAAGCTTGACCAGGCCCTTGACAGTTTTAAAATGGCGGTTAAGCTT
>JBAZOE010000042.1:0-9561 GCA_041648875.1 Candidatus Omnitrophota bacterium | reverse complement strand
AAGGGTCTGGGTGCCGGTTGCCTTGTTAAATTCCACCGTGCCTATCCCGGCGTCAAACATACCAATGCCTGTATTGCTGAAATTTCCAGCGACGGCTAAATTGTACGAAGAGGTTCTGAATGTTCCGCCTAATTGAACATAATCTGAAGCAACATTAAGGTTGTTTGCCTGGGTAATTGTGTCGGTATAAAGAGAACTGATCTGCAGCCTTAAGATACTTGCGCCTAAGGCATCTATCGTGGAATTCTTGGTGCTGGTGGAGTTAAAGAAGACCTTATCTGCTGCCCCGGGCACAATATCCTTATTCCAGTTAAGCGCCTCCGACCAGTTATTAGTAAGGCCTTCCCCGTCCCAGACAAAATGCTGCCATTGAAAAGCGGGATTAAGATCCATTGTCCAGATATTATCAAAGCTCCAGCCCACGAAGGTGGCGGCCTGCTGCAATTCGGCATTGGTTTTAAAATCAACACCTACAAGATCCGTAGGGGCGCCGTTAGAAAGCAGGGTGGCATCGCTTAAAGTGGAGTTTATCCCAGCGTCTTTAAGCCAGTAATTAGAGGTAAAAGTCCCGCCGTTAGTGGTTCCGATAAGACCGCCGAGCTTGGTAACAGTGCCGGTAACTGCACCGGTGGAATAAGAATAAGTGATTGTGCCGCCGTTCCAGCCTACTAATCCGCCTCCACAGGCATAGGTACTGGCTGATGTCATGTTAACATTTCCGGTGGCGTAGGAATTGGTGATTGTGCCGGTTTGATGCATGCCTACCAAACCACCGGTATAGGCAGTGCCTGTTCCTGTAACATTTCCTGTAGCATAAGAATTAGAAATTAAGCCGAAATAACTATAGCCGAGTAAACCGCCTACGCCGTAACTAGACCCTGAAACGTTTCCTGTAGCATGAGAATTGGTGATCGTAGCGCCGTATCCGGCTAACCCGCCTACGTTCTCTTTGCCTGCAACAATTCCTGTGGCGTAGGAATTGTTGATTGTGCCTCCGTGGCCGGCTAAGCCGCCGACATATACGGAATTCGCGGCCGTAACATTACCTGTGGCGTAGGAATTGTTGATTATGGAAGCATTATTTCCCACTAAACCGCCTACATCATTAGAAGTCCCGGTTACCGTTCCTGTGGCATAAGATTTTGAAATAGTGTTGGAATAATTGTAACCTACTAAACCTCCTACCGAACCGCCTCCTGTAACAGCCCCTGTAGCATAACAATTGGTGATCGTAGAATTACCAGGGTAACCTCCGGTTGAACCAACCAAGCCGCCGGCAGTACTTCCGGTTACAGCTGCCGAAGAATAGGAGTTAGAAATAGAGCTGACAACGCCAACATAACCGATCAACCCTCCTATGTTGCTGGTTCCTTTTACCGTACCCGTGACATAAGAGTTGGTGATCGTGCTGTTAGTAATACTTCCGGCTAATCCTCCGATATAAGAAGCTCCCTCCACGTACGCGTTAACCAGGCCCACGTTTGTAATTAAAGAATTGTTAGTGGCTCCGAAAAGACCGGCATACGACAATGCCGCGTCTTTTATATAAAGCCCGCTGATTATCTTATTATTTCCGTCAAAAGAACCGCTGAATTTGGTGGTGTTATTGCCTACCGGAGAGAAACCTTTACCCGCGTTCCAGGTAGAAGCAGCCGCGGCATCAATATCATTGTTAAGTTTAAAGTAAGCGGTAAGATACCCCTTCATTCCCTGAAGGCCATAAACATCATATATAAGGTAAGGATCAAGCGCTGTGCCTGTGCCTGTAAAGCGGTTAAAGGCTCCGGCTGTGATAATAAAACTATTGGCTACGCTTAAAATCTGCGTGGGATCTGAAATGAATGTTCCGCCTGCGCCGCTAATAGTCAAATTATAGTAGCTCCAGTTCTGGATCGGCCTTGAGCCTGAAGTAGCGGTGTAGGCCACGGTCGCCCCTATTCCCATGGTCGGGACCGAAAGAGACGGGCTGTCGCCGGTAAGTTTAAGGGTGTTATTAAGCGCGAAAATGCCTGTTACAGTAAGGGAATTACCCTGAATATCCAAAGTACCGTCAACTGTAAGGTCTCCTGTTACACTAAGAGGATTAGCCAGTATATTTACGGTTGAGCCGGAAGCGATTATAAGATTAAAGAAACTACCTGCCTCTGTTAAACTCTGGGCAGTTGTCCCGCTGAATGTAACAGTGTTGTTTTGGGCGCTAAATAAGCCTGAATCAATCCAGTTGCCTTTTATGTTTATAGCAAACCCTCCCGAAGCTAAAGTAGTTCCCGCATCAATGGTCAGGATACCATTAATAGTAACAGCGCCCTCAAGTGACTTAATAAAGCCATTGGAAAGCTGCAGATTAGAGTAAGCTAAAGCGGCAATTGTCTGGTCCCCTGCTAAAGCGTACTTAACCGTGGAGCCGGTGCTAAGCGTTACTGTCTCAAAGCCGGAATAGCTCCCGGAAAAACTGGCAGTGCCTACGGAGATTGTGCAGGTTGCCCCTACGCTCAAAGTGTTTGCGGCGCCAGGAGCTGTAATAGAACTGGTCCCCAGGTCGAATATACCCGAGGTAAGAGTAAGATTCCCATTTACTGTCAAGGGGCTGGCAACGCTTAAGGTTTGAGCGGTTTTAGCAACTACTATATGATTAAATGTATGGGCAAGTGCCGTACCGTTAATTGCCTGCGCCACGGTAGTATTATTAAAGGTAACAGTGCCTGTGCCGGGAATAAAGGTCCCGCCGTTATTGGTCCAGTTACCTTTAATGGTAATAGCATTGGCTCCTGAGCTAAACGTACCCGAAGCCAGGGTAAGGTTTCCGTTTATGGTTAAGGCCCCTCCCAAGGTTAATACCTGGGCACCTTTGTCTATCGTTATATTATTAAAGGCGTTAGTGCCGCTGATGCTTTGAGCTGCGGATGTATTGCCAAAATTTACCGTGCTTGTGCCGCCATTTAAATAACCGCCGCCATTAGCCCAATTACCGCTAAGGTTAATGGTGGAGTTTCCCGCGTTAAATGTACTGGAAGAAATCGTTATATTAATGTTAAGATTTCCGGCGATATTGATCACGGAGTTTTCCGCGTTAAAAGTATTATAATTATTCAAGTTACCGGCAATATTAATCGTAGAAACCCCTGCGGCCAAGATAACCCCATAACGGGAATCAGTGCCATTGCCAAGGGTCAAATTACCGGCCAGAGTCATATTGCCATTCATTGTAAAGGTTGGGCCACCATACCAAACTGAGCCTATCAAAGTTAAATTTCCTAACGGCTGGCTGTTGCCAATAGGGCCCAAAGCAGAATTGGTCTTAATGATTATGGTCAGATTATAATTTACGCCAGTATTTGAATTAATGGATAAGCCGCTGGCTGCAAACGCACCACCTGCGGTAAATACCAGGTTATCGGCCATCAGGATAATATTAGAGGTAAGGTTGATGTTGCCCGTAGTGGTAATGCTGCCATAAGCGGTAAAAGAGGCCGTGCCTGCGTTTAATGTCAAAATCCCCGGGCCCCTCGTATTACCGATAGTGCCCAATGCAGAGTCAGCTCCGGCTGTTATAGTCAGGTTATAGTTTGTAGCGGTATCTGAATTGATAGAGAAACCATTGGCAATAAATGCTCCGCCTGCGGTAAAGACCAGGTTATTTGCCGCCAGGGTTATATTAGAGGTAAGGTTAATAGCGCCTGTAACGGTAATACTGCCGCTAACGCTAAATACAGCTACTCCCCCTCCGTTTAAGGTTAAACTCCCTAATGGCTGCGTATCGCCAACGGGGCCTAAGGAAGAGTTAACGCCAGCGTTGATAGTAAGGTTATAGTTTGTTCCGGTATCTGAATTAATGGAGAAGCCATTGGCAATAAATGCTCCGCCTGCGGTAAAGACCAGGTTATTTGCCGCCAGGGTTATATTAGAGGTAAGGTTGATATCACCCGCATCGGTGATATTTGCGGATATAACGCCGCCATAATTGCCTGCCCCGTCAATATCTTCAATATAGGCCAAACCACCGATAAGCGTGCCGGTGGTGGTAAAATGGTAGCTCTTCTCTATCAAGGTACCAAACCGGATCAATCCGGCATTAGTAATATTGCCATTAGACAAAAGATTGAAAATCCCGGTAACTATAATTGAACCATTATTAGTGATCGCGTTATTAGCGGTAAGGGTCAGGTTATTTGCTGATAAGGTTACATCTGAAGATATATTGATTGCGCCCTGCGGAGCTTCTAAGGTAAGATTTGTATCGGGATTGTAGATAATCGCGCCGAAACCTTGCGGAGGGCCGCGTAAAAGCATACTTGTGCCAATCCCTAAACTATTTAATATGTTTATATCCCCCTGGATCCTGTCAAGATTGATATTTTCAGCCCTGATATTTAAAGGAGTTGCCGTAGTGCCAAATTGCCTGGCGCTCAAGTTTACCCGTTTCCCCTGGATAATTACAGCCGGATTGGAATTAACTACCGGATCGGTGGTGATATCCTGGGTGGCGGTAAAGTTGATCTCTTGTTCCGCGGTAACTGAGCCTGCCTGAAGGATGTTTTCTGCCTCTATCGCGATATTGCCTGTAGCCAGGCCGTAAGCAAGGCTGGCGGCAACACTGCCTCTATTGATGAGATCCGCGCCGCTTACCTTAATATTAACGGTGTTGGCAGCCAGGGAACCAGTATTGATAACCGGGGCGCCTTCAGCGATAAACTCAATGATCCCGTCATGCTCCTGTATGGAGCCTGCCTGGATTAATCCGCTATTATTTACGGCGTAATCAAAAACATTGTTCAGGACTTTAGCGGTCAAAATAACTTTCCCGCCGTTAGCCTGGATTATCCCGCTGTTATCTATAGCGCTATCTATCTTCTCTCCGTCAAGGCCTAAAACTTCATCTTTAACCGCTTCATCAATAACTACAGAAATCTGGCTTAAGTTATCCAATGCCAGAGTCATCTTTTCCCCCGCGGCAAGGGCAACTGTCCCAAGGTCTGCGATAATCAAGCCCTGGTTGTTTACAGCTTGTGATAAAAGCGCGATAAAGCCACCGGGGGAAGAGGCAAGCCTGCCCTGGTTAATAATGAAAGCGTTTTCCCCGTTCTTAAAAAAATTATAATTGCCGTTTAAGAAATCATCATTGGCTATATCTAAGGTAGAAGCTATTATTGCCGGCGCGTCAACCCTTGAGCCCGGCCCGAATAAAATACCGTTTGGATTTACCAGGAATATCTTGCCGTTTGAAGACATAGTCCCGTAAATTGAAGATGGATCGGCCCCCACTACCCTGTTTAATACCGCGCTGCCGGCATTCGGCTGGTTAAACCTTGTCGTTTCGTTGGCGGCGATATTAAAACTGTTATAATTTATAATGGTATTATTGGAAGCAGTGTTGACTGTAAGCGTGTTTGCGACAGAGCGGTCAAATGAGGCGCTGCCGGCTGCCACGCTCTCTCCTTCGGGGTTAGCATAGGAGTTGGAAACAGCCGCGGATAGCAAAAGTGCCCCTATCAGCAATATTTTTGGCGTGATCATTTTAATTTTCTCCCGGTGTTTTTCTTTTTTATTTTCCATTTTCTTTCCATCCATGCCTTGAGTATAACAAATTATATTTTTTTGGGTATTGGCAGAATCCACTTTTTGTTGACTTTTTTCTCATGGGTTTATTTTCGCAAAAAACAGGCGCTGCTTTTTTAAATTTCAAAATGTCTTGGTGATTTCAAACCACTGATGCACATTTTTACCGTCGGAGGGCCTCTGGTCCAAGGGCCATCCTATTTCATAACGCGCGAACAGGTTCTCGGCAATGTTTATCCTTACCCCGCATCCTGCCGACCTTAATGTCCTGTTTTCTCTGTCCCCTGCCTGCAAAGATTTCAAATGCACATTTGTCCAGTCATAGAAAGCGACAAACCTGACAGCGTCATAGACCCTGCTTTTCGACAAAGGCACCTTGATGAATTTAGGTACAAAATAAGGAGGCAGAGCCAACTCCCAGCTCATCGCGTAACCCCGGTCACCGACATATTCCGCGGGAGGATACCCTCTGTTATTAGCCGGCCCGCCAACCTGAAACTGCTCAGTGGCAGTAAGGGTGCTTGGAGAAAACTGGAACTGGTTTTTCCAAAGCAGTGTCATATCAAATAAAAGCTTCTGCAGCCTTAGTATATTCAGGGTATCTTTAAGGAACTCTCCGTCAGCTCCCGCCCGGGATGTGGGGGTGTCATTTGGGCCAAGATTGGCTTTTGTCCCTCCCATTATTCCGGGAATACCATAATTGAAATCATTTGTAATAATTGTTCGGCCAAAATTATCGGTTAAGTCAAAATCAAAACCTGCCTTGGCTACGCGCAACTTATCCCGGCTGGAGATATCGCCTGAAAGGAAATTATAGACATCCTTATAATCAAATCCTAAATTCAGGTTTAAAACCAGGTCATCGTTTTTAATCAAATTCTGGCTGGCGTAAACGCCGAAGATCCTGCTCTTGCCGCGCGATTGCACATCGGTATATTCTCTTCCTAAAACCAGCTTTGAACGCGAGGCAAAAACACCGATATCCAGGCTTTTTGTCACAGGGTACAGGTAACGGATGCTGTAATAGTGGTAATCATTGGCATCCCCGCGCTGATACTGGAAAGTCAAAATATCATCCTGGCCTAGAAAATTATTGTGCGTAAAGGTAGAGTTGTAGTTATTTTTCCGTACAAAACGGGAAAGGAAATTGTTATATCCTAAGCCCACATGTATAGGTAAGGCATCCTTTACTTCCAAAATAACATCTGTTGTGCCGGGATCCTTGCCCGGGGCAAGCACTGCTTTTGCGTTACGGTCAGGGTGCTCATTTATATCCACCAAGTCCTTCTTGAGGTCATTGTAGTTGAAGGCTTCCCCTTTTATAAGGCTCACATATCTTTTAATCAACCCGGTAGAATAGAAGCGGTTTCCTTTTATCTGGATATCCCCGACAGTCGCCTCCACAACCCTGATCTCAAGGTTACCTTGCTCCATCTTCTGCGGCGGCACATACGCGCGGGAAGTAATAAAACCTTTCTTCCGGTATAAATCCGTGATAAGGCCGGCTACCTTCTGGATATCCCCCAAACTAAGCTCCTTGTTGAGATATTCTGCGGTTATGGCCTTTATTTTAGCCTCCGGAAAAATCTTGACCCCCGTAACATTGATATTCTTAATGAATATCTTCGGCCCAACCGGACCGTTCTGGGGAACGCTTTCCGGTTCTTCATATTCCACCTTTGCTTTAGTCTTTGGCTTGCCGATCTCCTTCCTTAACCTTTCCTCTTCATCCAGACTCCGGCGCGAACTTACCTCTCCGCTCATCTGCTGGCTTGCCGGAGGATCGGCAGCAAAAGACAGGTTGAATAAAGCTAAGACAAACATGACACATAAACCGATAACCACCTTACCGCTCCTTGACCTTTTCATAATCCCCCTCTTTCTTTTCTCTTACCTATATATAGCCTGCCTTTGGGTTTGCCTTGAGACAAACCGATAATCTCCAGATTATCGCCCTCATCTTCCATGCCAATAACGGCTAAGCTGTTTATGGGCCTCTGGAGCTGACTGATAATGCTTTTGATATTTACAATGATCATTTCGATATGCTCCTGATAATTATCTCTAAAGTCGAACCATTGATTTTACGGCTAACCTCAAAAGAGATGCCATCGTGGGATTTCTTCGCGTACAATTCTTTGACCTGATCAATAAATTCCCGGATCTCCGATTCTTTAAGCCAGCGCTTCAAATAAGGCAAGGCCAGATTATTTATTTCTTCTTTTGATAAATCATCGGCCCCTTTTACAACAACCTTTTCAATAAATACTTTTATCTCCTGGCCTATCTTTTCCCTGAGCATTTTATCTTCCTGTAAAATTTCCTGAGACCTTTGGATTTGCTCCGGAGAAGCAGGGTCGCAATGCCCCGCACTAGAAATCAATAACGCGGGAATTGAAAAAGCTAATACGCTGATCACCTTATATCTTTTGCGGTTTTTATTAAAATCAGTTAATTTTATTTCATTTTTCATTTCTATATCAATCCTATTCTTTTGCTGCCTGCTTAACTTAATCATTTAATAGGACTAATATAGCGGGTTAGGCTGTTTTAGCAATGACAGGAACCTACCTTTTACTGACTTTTTTCTACTTCTAAGAGAAAGCCCGGTATTGAACCCGGGCCTTTGTGGAGAGAAGGTTGGAGGGATGTTTCTTTTATAGTTTAACGCGCATAAATACCATAAATGATCTTGGGTTATTTGAATATGCTTCTTGCAGAGTATCCGGTATAAAGTGCAAATCAAAAGAGGCGCCGATACCGGCATCAATACCTTTAAAGTTCAAGAAATCATACACATATCCTAAACTGAGTTTTTTTACATCGTAGCTCTTGCCTGCCAGCGGATCACCCTCTTCAAAAAGTTCATCTTTTTCAACGTATTCAAACCTGCTGAATATTGTATGCGATTTATTAAAATTTATGGCTGACTCAATCAAAAATGCATCTGTAGCGAGTCCGGGATCTTTATTATTACGGCCCCAGGCAAATGTTGTTTGCCAGTTTCCGTTTACAAAATTGCGGTTATATATAGCAGAAAAAGTGGCCCTTCTTGCATCCACATTTGGTTCAAGCTGTTCCGGGCTGTCAAGATAACCATAACTTACCTGAAAAGACAAATCTTTATCCGGGTTAAATGTAATCCGGGTAGAATAAGAATCGAATTTTGGCGATTCCATATCCCAGCGGTTTTCATTAGGCTCCCTGCCCCGGAAAGCAGAACCCTCCACTTTGAATTTATCAAACACGTAACCTAAAGTGGCAACCCCGAAAGTAATATGCGTTGAATCCAGCCAATGATGGCCAAGCGGAGCTTCCGGGTTATCCATTGCCGAGAAACGGTGCATAAACGCAGGCGGCCCCAATGCCGGTTCGCCGGGCAGGCCGAAATAGCCAAACAAGGAACTTTTTCCGGAAAGCGGCAGGCTGTATGTAAGGGCCTCCTCCATAAAGAAATCGTGCGGATGCTGCCGGTCTATCAAAGGGTGGATGCCGTCATAGGTTTCTCCGGTCTGGAATAATAGCGGGTAGCCGCGCTTTCCCATTAAAGGGTCAAGTGAGTACATGCTACGGTATCCGATTGTCCCCAGCGACAGTTTCCTGTCAGCCATTAGCATGAACATACTAGTACTTAACCCTTTGTCATGGCCCCTTTTTCCTCCCTGGTGATCGTAAATCCCGAATACATAACCATGAATCATAACGTTCCAGTCATGGTACGTGAAATGCCTGCCTTCCATAGGAGAAGATTCCGGCTGCCAGCTTGTCCCGCTTGCTTCGCGGCTTCCGGGATAGGGACCATAAAAGGAATACATCGGCGTACGCAACATATGTTCATGCTGGGCGTAAGCCATTAAGGGCAAGGAAATAAAAAACAGAAGGCTAATGATTTTCTTCAATTTCAAACCCCGGGTTCGGCCTTTACCTTGCTTATCTTAGAAGGTAAAATAACAATTTCCACTCTTCTGTTTTTCTGCTTATTTTGAGCTGAATCATTGGGCTCAA
>JBAZOE010000041.1:0-9902 GCA_041648875.1 Candidatus Omnitrophota bacterium | reverse complement strand
CTGATTTTAATTTCATAACCGTGTTTGGGGCTTTGGCGCAATAAACCTAATAACAAAAACTCCTGTTCAATCATCCGGTAATACCTATGTCTCTAAACTTTTTATACCTTAATTTAAGCAATTCGTCCTTATCTAGGCCTTCTAACTCTTTAAAATTCCTGACGATCGCTTCTTTTACATTCTGGGCTATTTTTGCCGGATCACGGTGCGCTCCGCCCAATGGTTCAGGGATTACTTCATCAATAATGCCCATCTTTAACAGATCCGGGCCGGTAAGCTTTAAAACCTCAGCTGCCTGAGGAGCCTTTGCGCCATCTTTCCAAAGTATTGCCGCGCAGCCCTCCGGGGAAATCACGGAATAATATGAATTCTCCAAGACTGCCACGCGGTCTGCCACCCCTACGCCAAGGGCTCCTCCTGAGCCGCCTTCCCCTATAACAATTACCATGATTGGAACGTTGATACACATCATCTCCCGTAAATTAAGCGCGATTGCGTGGGATTGCCCGCGCTCCTCCGCGCCAATACCGGGATAAGCCCCAGGGGTATCAATGAAGACTACGACCGGTAATTGGAATTCTTCAGCCAGCTGCATAACGCGCAAGGCCTTGCGGTAGCCTTCAGGATGCGCGCAGCCAAAATTACGTTTCAGGTTTTCTTTGGTATCGCGGCCTTTCTGATGCCCTATGACCACAACCTTCTTTTTGTCCAGTTTAGCCAAACCACAAATCATCGCTTTATCATCACTAAAAAGCCTGTCGCCGTGCAGCTCCATAAAATCCGACATAATCATACTGATATAATCAAGGGTATAAGGCCGCAGAGGATGCCGGGCAAGCTGTACCTTTTGCCAAGCGGTAAGATTGCTATATGTATCTTTTTTTAAGTGAACCAATTTTTCTTCGAGCTTTTTGACTTCGGAGGACAGGTCAATCTTCTTTTCAGAGATAAAGTTTTTGAGCTCCTGGATCTTTTTCTCCAACTCAACAATAGGTTTCTCAAAATCTAATCCGGCCATAATGATTACTCGACTATTACTACTTCTGTACCAGTAGGGATAATATTATAAAGCTCTTCTACGTCGGGGTTGCTCAAGCGCACACACCCCTGGGTCACCTGTTTGCCCAACTCTTTCGGCTCTGTTGTGCCGTGAATACCGTATCCGGCCAGATCAAACCCCATCCAGCGGGTACCCAGTACGTTTTCCGGGCTGCTGGCCGGCACTACTGCCCCGGCCCTAAACCATGTAGGATTAGCAAGCTTATTCACTATTTTAAACACGCCTGCGGGAGTACAATTATCTTTCCCGGTAGAAACAATATAAGTCTTTACCACTTCTTCATTACTTTTGAGCAGCATAATATTCTGGGATTTATCAACCAGGATACTAAAAGGCGCGTTCCAAATTTTTATCTTACGTCCCGGGATTATAAGCGAATCGCTGATATTATTGCTTTTCATAATAAGCTCAGGAGTGGTTTTATGTTCGCGGGCGATCTTGTTAAGGGTATCCCCTGATTTTATCTGATAGATTATGCTCCTAGGCGTGATTGCCGGAGAGAATAATAATTTAATGTTTATGTCTTCGGCCTTCGTTTGCCAATTCGCCACCTCCGGAGACTCCGTAAAATCATTCACCAGTGTCTGGTATATCGATTTGGCCTCAAGTAATTCACCCTTTGCTTCAAACTGCCGCGCCTGGTTAAGCAGCTTGTTCGCAGATGGACGACTGCCGCCGGCATTAATTACATTAATAGACTTTTTAATACCCAGGACAAGAAAAACGCCCGCTATTAAAATTACCGCCGGGATTATAATTAATAATTTTTTATTCACCTAAGCCTCCAATATATCTTTACCCCGCCCGGGATACCAGGGCGATAGCAATGCCTAATAATAAACCCATAATCACTTCTACCGGGGTATGCCCGATGAGCTCGCGCAGGCGCATCTCCTGGATTTTACCCTGCCAGTAAATATCCTCCATGATCTTATTCAGAATTCCGGCTTGTTTGCCTGTGGAGCGGCGCACACCCTGGGCATCAAACATAACTACAATGGCAAAAGCAAAAGCCAAGGCAAAATACACACTGTCGAAACCGCAATCCATCCCTATGCTTGTAGACAGGCATGAAGCCCCTGCGGCATGCGCGGAGGGCATTCCTCCGCTGCCGATAAACAGGCGAAAATCAAACTTCTTCTTACGGAATACTCCGATTCCCACTTTAATTGTCTGGGCAATCAGCCAGGCAGAGATTGTGGTCATCAAAATCTTATTCCTGAATATCTCTACAAAAAGATGCCTCATTATTCTTTAGTTTTGAGCGGGACTACTTCGATTTTAATCTTTCCCGGAGCAGTCGATTGGCCGTCTTTTATCAGAAAACCCAGGTTGCCTTCAGTTGCCAAAGCAGGAGTCCTGCGCTTTCTAGCTTTTAATTCCCTTATCGCTTTCCTAAGTTCAACAATAGAGTTCAATCTGGCTTTAAGCTGTTTATTTTCCGCTTTTAATACGGCAAATTTGGTGTTTGTCTCTTCAAAAGCAACCTGAACCATGGCCTTATCGCGGAAAAGCCGTTCAATCTTATTTATGCTTGCCCTTAAATAATCTTTGAGTTTTTTCTTCTTCCCTAACTCTTGCAATAAGTTTTGTTTCTCTTGAGTTAATGTAGCTATCTCTTCTTGAGCTTTAACAAGATTATCTTGAAGCCTATATCTTAGCTTTAATTCACTTAGGTACTTAAACACACTAAAAACGGTAATAATCAAAAGCAAAATAATCAGTATTTTCTTAAATAACCCTTTATTCATAAGCTTATATTATATTATCTGCCGGCTGAAAAGCAAGCACTTTATAGCTTTATCTAGCGTAGTCCTTGTGAGCGCAAGCGAACAAGGGCAAGCACTTTATAGCTTTATCTAGCGTAGTCCTTTAAAAACAGGTTAGATTAACCCGCTTCAAACGTCTATTGCTTTAAAATGGAGGAAAGATGATCTCAAAAACTAATAGCTTTGGGCTTCTTGGCTTAGATGCTTACCATGTTGAAATAGAAATTGATACGGCCAAAGGCCTACCGGCAGTAACCTTGGTGGGCCTGACAGATACTGCCATCAAAGAAAGCAAGGAAAGGGTGCGTTCGGCAATCAAGAACTCAGGGTTCCAATGGCCTGCACAGAGGATAACTGTAAACCTGGCTCCTTCCGATATCAAAAAAGAGGGCGCCTGTTTTGATTTAGCCATTGCCCTGGGGATCCTGGCTTCAACCGGACAGATTAACGCAGAAACCCTTAAGAATTACGCTTTTCTGGGAGAATTATCTTTAGATGGACAGATCAGGCCGGTACGCGGAGTCTTGGCCATTAGCTTAGCCATGGCCAATTCAACCATGAAAAATCTTGTGCTTCCGGCAGAAAATGCTAAAGAAGCAGGGATAGTGCCGAATTTGTCAAGTTGGCCGCAAAAAAGTCTGAAGGAAACAATACAGTTTTTAGCCGATCCTGCGCTTAAGCAACCGTTTAAATTAACACCGGAACAGATACTTTCCGTCAATAATTATGATCTTGATTTCTCTGAAGTCAAAGGCCAGTACTTCGCCAAAAGGGCCATTGAAGTAGCTGTTTCAGGAGGGCATAATCTTGTTTTAATCGGCCCTCCCGGGAGCGGAAAAACTATGCTCGCCAAAAGAATCCCTACGATTATGCCCGGGTTAACTTTAGACGAAGCCTTAGAGATAACCAAGATTTACTCTGTGGCAGGAATGCTGTTGAACAAAGATGGGCTCATCGGAAACAGGCCGTTTCGCTGTCCGCATCACAGTATTTCAGATATCGCTTTAATCGGGGGCGGCGGTATCCCTAAACCCGGAGAAATAAGTTTAGCACATTATGGGGTCCTATTTCTGGATGAATTACCGGAATTTAACCGTAAAGCCCTTGAGACATTAAGACAGCCCCTAGAAGACAATTTAATTTGTATCAGCCGCATAAAACGCTCAATAACCTTTCCGGCTTCTTTTATATTAGCCGCCGCGCTTAACCCCTGCCCCTGCGGGAATTATTTTAACCCGGGTAAAACCTGCCATTGTCATCCCGCAAAGATCAAAAATTATTTAGGGAAGATTTCCGGCCCGCTGCTTGACAGAATTGACATACATATAGAAGTGCCAGCTGCCAAATACCATGAATTATCTAGTAACCTACCGACTGAAGGTTCCGCACAAATCAAAGAAAGGGTAAATAGGGCACGTTCTATTCAAATAGAAAGATTCAAAAGTGAAGGTATTATATGTAATGCCAAAATGACACACAAACAGGTACTAAAATACTGCTTGTTAGGCAAAGAAGAAAACGAGTTGTTAAAAATGGCAATGAGCGAACTCCAGTTTAGCGCCAGGGCGTATGACAAGATACTCAAGATCGCAAGGACAAGCGCAGACTTAGCGGGCTGTCAGAATATTAAAACGGAGCATATTTCAGAGGCGGTTCAATACAGGAGTTTGGATAGGAATTCCCCTATCTAGCTCGATGGGAAGTATCTGCGTTATTCTCAACGGAGTGGCTGCTTCTTGCCTCTTTTGAGCATATGAAATCCATATGCTTAAACACGCCTGTTACATCAACCAAATCATAGGGTTTATCGAAATTAGAAAACCAGCTTCTATCTTCGAGTAAATCATAATGAGTTTTAAAGTAATAATTAAAAAGCAGCCTAAAAGTATTCACAGGAGTAATTGAATCGTAAAAGAGGCTTTTGGCTTCTCCGGGAAGATAATAAGCGTTTAAAATTGGCATACTATATTCAATGACAGCGGAGAGCGGTTCAGTTCGGACTAACTGTAACCCATGATCTCCCTGTAGTATGATAACAGGCGGATTATCGGATTTTGAAAATACCAGTTCAAGTAATTCTTTTAATCTTTGATTTACATATTTTAATTGAGAGATATATTCTTTCCAATCGCTTGCATAACCAAAATGCAATATATGAGCCTTCTGCCCATCGGGACCAAAAACAAACGGACGGTGTGGACAGCGGATATAGAAGAATACAAATTTAGGCCCTGGGATGTCGATCACCTTGGAAAGCACGCTAAAGTTATATAAAGTTTGCTGCCTGTAATAATCCCTGAGACCAGAATAATTCCCGATAAAAAAATCCAGGATACTTTTTCCTATCAAGGATTCAAAAAACAGAGGCCCTGTTGTTTCAACAAATTTATTCCCTTTATACAAAAAAATTTTTCCGCAATCACTGTTTATTCCCCAACCGATAGATATGCTTTTGTAACCGCGTAAAGATAAAAGGTGTTCCACTTTATTTTTGGCTATTAAGAAATGCGGCTGGAAACTGCTTAATTCCCGCAATTGCGATAACATGCCAAAATATTTATCGCCCAGGTATTCCATATTCAAGGATGTCGCCAGCGATAATAATGTCGAACTATAATTGCTAAGGCTCTTTTCAGCTACATAAAACCCTTTCTCTCTTAAATAACCGTAAAAGTCGTCATTATCAAAACCAATGAACTTGTTTAACGTATGGTAGCTTGCATAGGTATCTAAAATCAAGTAATAGATATCCGGCTTAACAACCGCCGCGTTTAAATCATCTTTTTTTGTATTTTCTACGATTTCCCCCCATTTTTTACTCATTTCACCTAATGAGGTATTATGGTGCGTCAAGATATTTATTTTTACATACGCACTCCCAAGCCAGATTAGAATTAAAGAAAGCGAGGCCGCATTCATGATTCGGGTCTGAGTACAGCGGTCATTACTTTTTCTTAGCGTATAAATAGCGCATAAGATAAAAAAAACAGTCCACAACAAAAAAAACAAAGAAGATAAAAGAACTTCCGAAGAAAGTGAAACCCCGAATACTTTTACTAAGATTGCTAAAACGATGTCTTCATACACATACCCCCAGAAGAAAAACCACATTAAAAATAATGAAACAATGATCCCGGCCTTTAATCTATCCTTTAACAGCCGATAGGCAAATATCAGTAGGAGCCAAGCAACAAGCAGGCGCAAGGATACCGCAAGCAAAGTCCCGTATAATATGTGTTCTTTATAGAGATTTAAGAAATTATGAGAAAAAATAAGCAAGGCAGTATATGCCGCTATTAAATAGGGATGAAGGATGACAGATTTTTTGGCGGGGCTCATTTTTTTTGCATCAGATAAAGGGAACGCTTGGAAAAACCTATCTCCGTTGATTTTAGGATAGTAAAATATTTACTAAATTGCAACTCAAAGTTATCTTTTGTATAGCCAGAAAAAATATCCTCTCTGTGCAACAGGAGCTTTTTTAGATTAACATCGTTTTTGTTGACAAATTCAATAATCAGAGTGTTGCAAAACGAACTCAGGCAATGTGCAATTTTATCGAACGGCAGATTGTTTGAAATAGCTAAATGGTGAATTAAGGCCAGGACAATCGCTGTTCCGGTATGCCCGCGTTCCAGGAAAGGAACCCTTTCTTTGTTCTCCCAACCGATACCAGAGCTCGGATTAATCAAATCAACACATAGCGGCAAAATGTTCTTCTCCCCTTCTCTTTTACACCTAGAATAATTTTCCTCTACCGCCTCAATATCACTATCAACAGAGATAACCTGGATATTCCTGCTGCTAGCTATACGGCTGAATAAACCGGTATTCGCCCCCAAATCCCAGACAACCTCCGGTTTAATACTATCTATAAATTCACCCACGAGTTGTTTTTTGCATAATAGCGCACTTGAAGAATAACCTGCCTCTTCATTATAATAATTAACCCAACTGCTGCTCTTTTTACGTGGCTTCTTTAGCCCTGCAACCGCTGATTCCAAGCTATTAATCAACCATAACATATACCGGTTGTTTACCCGCGTGCCTTCAGTTTTTATTTGTGTATCCTTAAACCTCTCCTGGCTCTTAGCATGCAGATGGATGTGCATTAAAATAGCGGGTGACAACCTGCTCGGTAAAGCGAGTAAAGTGCTCGCCAAATCGAGGGGGATACCGTCGATAAAAAACAGCAGAAGTTTATTCATCCGCATATCCGTATAGCACATTAATGATAACGGGGCTAGGAAGTATTGGCAAAATTGCAGGTAGGCGCACCAAGGATACCCCGGACGATATGTTTCAAAAGAAAGGGTGTCGATCAACATAGGGCTGCCCTTGACAAATTGCATATTGTAAGCGCTGCAATCTTTCAACGACATCCCAAATTTTAAAGCTATTCTTTGAATTCTCAAAATAGCCAAAGCAGCATCTTTAAGCTGACTAAAGCACCATTCATAAGGATAGGAAATAAACTCTACGCTGCGCGGCTTCAATATTTTATATGCCATGTCTGAGAACGCGTAAGAAATATCTACTTCCTCATGAGGAATCAACAACTGTTCATTTACAAGAACCTGGTGTAACCCTGAATTTACCAAAAGCTCATACTCTGGCTTATATGCCATATTTACCTGGCGATAAATAGTGTTTTCTCTTTTGAAAATGAACCCGCTCGGGTCACGGAAGGAACTAAAGATTATTTCCATTTCTTATTGGGGGGCGTTTTGTCTTAGAAAATGGCAATTTAAGCAAATGAATTATTTTCTTCCAATAGATCTTGATAGCAAAAAGAAACCCCAGGATATTGGCAATTATGATTTGAAAAATAAAGCTCCCGCCACCCCAATCGATATAATTAGCGTAGATATTCTTGGGGTTAACTAATAAGATAAGAATGGTTAGAGCTAATGTAATTGCAAAAAGACCACGACATACCTTCATGATGGCTATACCGAAATTAACCGCTGTGGAAATTATTTTGTTACGACTTCAATGCCAGTACTTATGCTTGCAGTCTGGCCTTTCTCGTCCTTTACCGTAAGGGTAGCGGTAAAAATACGCGAGCCATAAGTGGTGCTCCAATACGTATTCACCGGATTTTTTTTCGTAGAGGTATCGCCATCGCCAAAATCCCAGGTATAAGAAACTATCCTGCCGGCTTTGGAATAAGACCTGGCGGCATTAAAATTGACCTGTAGCGGTGAAGGCCCCTTGTCCGGCTTAGCAATAATGACGGCATGCGGCGGCTCAAGTTTGACCGGCTGAACAGGCAATACCTCCTTTTTCTTCGGAGCAATAGTTGGTTTAATTTCGCTGGGTGTAACAACGGCAACAGGCGGAGCGCTAACCTTGACCTCTTCTACAACTGCCTGTTTTTCCGGGAGAGCCACTGCGGCAGGCGCCTGTCGCGCAGGAGTTGCCGCTTTTGAAACAAGAGGTTCCTTTTGTGGAAGCTCTTTTGCCAAATCTTTATCTATATAAGCTTTAAGTTTTACCTCTAAAATATTTATTCTGGCCTTATCCAGCTCCTCTGCCTGCTCGTCAAGCCGGTCAACTCTCTCTTTATATTTAGGATTATGGTTATACTTATAATCCGCGACAGCAATAAACGGCCAACGCAATAAACCACAGAAGAAATCTACGAACATTGCCGGCGGGTCCCAAAAAAGCTCCCTAAGACGGCTCTCTATCTGGCCCATTTTCTTATAGTAATACTCGACTTTAGCGCGCCTTCTGTTAAAACGTTCTTTTGCCAAAGCCAAATCAGGAACAGAATTCTCCGGGCCAAGCGTGTACTCCGGGATAAGCTTGCCGTCGTAGGAGACAACATATCCTTTATCATAAGGAGCCGGGCCCTTCTGAAACTTATAAGTAGCGCAGCCGGATAACAATAATAAAGAAACCAACAATAGCCCTGTTTTTCTCACCTTGCTTGCTCCTTTTTTAATCCTGTTTCATTAAAGCCAAAGCTTCAGAACGGGTCTTCTGGTCTTCTTTAAAAATCCCCCGTACGGCGCTGGTTACTGTCATTACCCCGGGCTTCTTTACTCCGCGCATAGACATACAAAGATGCTCTGCCTCGATTACCACCATTACCCCCAGAGGATTCAACTTTCTCATAATGATCTCGGCAACCTGGGTGGTCAGGCGCTCCTGGACCTGCGGACGGCGGCTCAATACATCAACCACCCGGGCAAGCTTGCTTAAACCGGTAACCCGGCCGTTCTTGGGGATATAGGCGATATTTACTCTGCCGGTAAAAGGCAAAAGATGGTGTTCGCATACAGAATACAAAGGTATTCCGCGCAATAGTATAATTTCATGATGCTTCTGCTCAAGGATAACTTCCAGCTCTTTTTCCGGGTCCTGTTTTATGCCGGAGAAAATCTCTTCGTACATATCGGCAACCCTGCGCGGAGTTTCCAATAAGTCCTTCCTTAACGGGTCCTCGCCAATAGCCTCCAATATCTGGCGTACCGCTTTTTCAATCTTATTCTTATTCATTCTTTCTTAACCCTCAGAATCACAATAAACTATATGGGTTATTATCTAATGAAAATCGGATTTCCGCAATAAGTTTTATTTACCAATACAGAAATCAGCGAATATTCTGTCCAAAATGTCCCCTGAAAGATCCTTCCCGAGTATTTTATCTAAATAACCTCCGGCATCCTTTAAATCCTGCGTAAGAAATTCCAGCGGCAGCTTATCAGACAAAACAGAAGCGGCATTACTAAGCAGCTTTTGCGCCTCTTTGAGCGCGCTGACATGCCTCAGGTTATTAACCAGCATGAAATCCGAGCCGGCCAGCCTGCCTTGATAAACAAACTCGCAAAGCGCCTCCTCGAGAAGGTTAATATTTTTTGCTTTCTTGGCGGAAAGCTCGACTAATTTATGGAACACTTTTGAAAGTTTCTCTTTTTCTACCCTTGCCCTTAAGTCGATTTTATTGATTACCGCGATAACATTCTTATTCCTGACTTCTTTGATCAGTTTCCAGTCACCTGCTTCAAGTTTTCTGCTTGCGTCAAATAAAACAACTACCATGTCTGCCACGCGGATATGGTTTC
>JBAZOE010000040.1:0-9942 GCA_041648875.1 Candidatus Omnitrophota bacterium | reverse complement strand
TCAACCCTGTATTTCTTAAGAACCCCCTGTTTCATTAAAAAGAACGCTAAATTTAATCCGGTTTGTCCTCCAAGAGTAGGTAATATAGCATCCGGCCTCTCTTTAGCAATTATTTTCGTAAGCACATTCACGGTAAGAGGCTCGATATAAGTAACATCGGCCATTCCGGGATCTGTCATGATTGTTGCCGGATTAGAATTCACTAAAATAGTGCGGTAACCTTCCTCCCTTAAGGCCTTGCAGGCCTGAGAACCGGAATAATCAAATTCGCATGCCTGACCGATAATGATCGGCCCGGAACCAATCATTAAAACTTTCTTTATGTCCTTACGCTTTGGCATATTTATTTCTCCAATAGTTTGCTAAATTTAATTAAAACGGAGTTCACCTGATCAAAACCGGCAGATACCGGATTATATTGCGCACCTATAAGTTTCAGCTGCTTGCTTTCTATTTCCTCTGGAGTGTGATCATTTAAATTATAAGCAGTAACCTTTAACCCTTTAATCTTGCATAATGCACCATGGTCAATAATATAGCCATGGTTCTGGGCGGTAATTTCACCCTTAAAAGACCCCGGCCTGGCCAATGAATAATTTACCCCCCGATGTCCCAGTTTTAACCGCTTCAACCCCGCTCCCAAAGCAACTGCTAAAACCTGGCAACCTGTGGCCACTCCTAAGATGGGCAGCTTACCAATGAGCGGTTTTATATTTTGCGCTACCTGTTTCAATCCCGGATCATTTTCCGGGCCGCTTGAGATAATCAAACCTTTGGGATGAATTGATAAAATTTGTTTCACGCCGGCATTATAAGGAAAAACGCTTAAAGAAAAACCCAATGCCACTAATTGTTTTAACAGGCCATTAGTTACTCCCAGGTCTAAAACCGCCAATTTCTTGCCTTTTCCTAAAATCTTCACCTTGGAAATCGATATCTCCGGCAAAAGAGTTTGCGCGGGCTGTTTCTTAATTTGATTTATGCGTTCCACTAACTTTTTTGGATCAAACTCACTGGTGGAAATTATCCCAAATAGCGGACCCTTTTCCCTTAAATATACAGCCAGGGTACGCGTATCCAGATTATAGATTGATAATGTATTCTTTCCTTTCAGGAAATCGTCCAGGCTTGACTTTGCCTGAAAATTAGAATAAATCCGGCTCTTCTCCTTGACTACCAAGGCACTTATCCAAACCTTATTTGACTCATTAAATTTCGGAGCAACCCCGTAATTACCTATAAGTGGATAGGTCAATACAAGGATTTTACCGGCATTGGCCGGGTCAGTAACCATCTCCTGATATCCCACTACCGCAGTATTCAAGATTACTTCTCCGAAGCGCTCTGCCTTTAAATCACTGTTTGCGTCAAAACTTTTGCCGTCCTCTAAAACTAAGATTGCCTTCATGGCTTAACCTCTCCTATCTCTAAGAGTTCGCTTATTTTCTTTATCGCCTCTTCAATATTGGAGACCTTGATTACACCTCTTATATCCCACGAACCTAAACTAATAACCGGTATTCTAAATTGCAAACAATAAGCGATCTCTGAAAGGGTACCTGTTTCACCAGGAAGCGCCACAACTATATCTGCGGATTTAACAACTAACACATTCCTGGCTAATCCCAAGCCTGTTGGAATCACTACATCTACAAATTTATTAGCATCTTTCTTATCATAACTAGGTATAATTCCTATGGTTAAGCCTCCACCAGCCTTAAAACCAGAACAAACTGCTTCCATCGTTCCCTTTAAACCGCCTGATACAAGAATATCAACCACTTTTGTCAATTTTTCACCTAAATTATAGGCAATTTGCTCCACTTCTTTTGTACAATTACGCCCACCAATTACTGAGACTACCTTCTTCTGCATTTTTATATTATTTGCGCCTGGCAGGAATCAAGCACCTTACGCCTTAATCTAGCGCAGTCCTGCCGAGTTTACGAGGCAGGGTGAACCGTGCTTCCTGCCGTTGTTTTATTGCGCCTGGCAGGAATTGAACCTGCACCACCAGCTTCGGAGGCTGATGCCCTATCCGTTGGGCCACAGGCGCGTTATTTCTAAAGAATAAGCCTTGTTAAAACAAATCAAGCTGTTGTTCATGTTTTTCTTCGGGCGCATCTTTATCAAATATTGAGATTATTCCATATTCTCCATCGTAGCCAGGCTTTATGCTTATCTTTCCTGCTCGCGCCCTCATAATGCCTTCAACAACCTTGGCCGGCAATTTTTTAATTAAATCTTCCTTTGAAGCGCGCATCAATATATCAAACTCCGTGCCAAAATTTGACAGATAGCTTCGATAATCTCTTTCTACCCCTACGCTAGTTTTAGCTACTCCTTTTGTTTCCGCAATTATCTGATCCAATGAAACAAGATTTTTAAAAGGTATGGCATTATCAGGAATAAAACCTTCTTTGCGGTCGGCTAATTTCTCAACCCGGTTAACTACCCCCACAGTTACATTCTTTCCGCACTTTGGGCATTTTCCGTTATGCGCTTTTGTTTCCTGGGGCGACCAACGGATCCCACAAAGCCTGTGGCCGTCAAAATGATATTTGCCTTCCTCCGGGAAAAATTCTATGGTGTAAAGAAATCTTTTCTTATCTTTTGTTCTTAAAACCTCTCTTATGGTTTTATAATCCAATTCGCAATTAAAAACATTCGCCTCCCTGCCGATCCTTGAAGGAGAATGTGAATCGCTGTTGGAAATCAAAGTAAACCTGTCTAAAGCGCTCAGGCGCCAATTCATCGTCGGATCGCTTGAAAGGCCGGTCTCAAGCGCGAATATCTTTTCAGTTTGAGCCTCAAAACAATCTTCGATCTTATCAAAACCCGACATCGAACCAAATACGGAAAACCAGGGTGTCCAGATATGCCCGGGCACAATCATACAGTTTTCATCTATGTCAAAAACAATGCGCGCAAGTTCGGCGGCATCCAAACCTAATATCGGACGGCCGTCGCTGGCCAGATTGCCTATCCTGCCCAACCTTTCATTTATTTTATCTACACTCTTAAATGAAGGGCTGAAAATTAAATTATGGATGCGATAGGTACGCCCATTCTTAGAGTAAATACTGCTTACTTCGGCAGTAAGCATAAAATATATCCCCGCGTGTTTATACAGGCCATTCCCGCAATCTTCTAACGCGTGCCTTAACTCCTCCAGCCAGAGATGATGCGTAAAATCCCCGGTGCCCATAAGAGTGACACCTTTGAGCTTTGCCCACTCTGCCAGGTGCTTGACATCCATATCACGGCTGGTTGCCCGTGAGTATTTGGAATGGATATGAAAATCAGCGATAAATTCCATTTTTAATGAGCGCTTAACTTACGAACATGCAATGTGAGTAAGTTAATGCGCGAATTAATACTTTGCCTGCAAGGCAAAGTATCTCTCCTATTTCAATAGACATCCCTGAACTATTTTTCCGTTACAAATTGTATAATCTACCACACCTTTTAAGACGCGGCCGAGGAATGCGGAGTTTTTAGACTTAGAGATCAGCTCGTTTTTCTTAACTGCCCACTCTTTATCAGCCGAAATAATCACTATATCTGCCGGCCTGCCCTGGCTCAAAGAACCCCTGTCTAAACCTAATATTTTTGCAGGGTTAAGAGCCATCTTCTCAAAAAGTTTACTCCAGTCTAATAATTTTGAGTCGATCAGCTCGGTTATGTTCACAGCCAATTCGGTCTCCAAGCCCGTTACCCCAAACTCTGCGCGCTCAAATTCAATATCTTTTTCATTCTCGGTATGCGGGGCATGATCTGAAGAGACAACATCAATTGTACCGTCTCTTAACCCTTGTTTAATTGCCGCAACATCTTCGCAGCTTCTCAGGGGAGGATTCATCTTCATATTTGTATCGTATCCCAAAAGCTCCTCTTCCGTTAAAGAAAAATAGTGTGGAGCGGTTTCACAGGTCAATTTTACTCTTCTTTTCTTGGCTTTGGCAATTATTTCTACTGACTGCCGGCAGCTGACGTGAGCGATATGCACAGCCGCGCCTGCTTTTTCTGCCAATTCAATATCGCGCGCCACTCTTTTATACTCTGATTCATTGGAAATCCCACGCAGCCCGAGGCGCGTAGAATTAAACCCCATATTGATTACTCCTTTACCCGAAAGTTTTTTATCTTCAGAGTGGCAAATAGTTAAAATTCCCGCCTGTCTTGCTTCATTAAACGCCTTAAGCATCAACTCATCGCTATCTACCGAACATCCATCATCGGATATGGCATAAACCCCGCTTTTCTTTAATGCGGCGACGTCGCTTAATTCCTTTCCCAGGCGGCCCCTGGTAATCGCACCGCAGATAAGCACATTAATTCTGGCATCCTTAGTAATGATCCCTTTCAATAATTCGACACTCTCTAAACAATCCATAGTTGGATTGGTATTCGGCATGGCTAAAACAGTAGTTACTCCGCCCTTGGCAGCTGCGGCTGTGGCAGTGGCTACCGTCTCTTTATCCTCCCTGCCTGGCTGGCGCAGGTGTACGTGCATATCAATTATACCCGGGGCAACAATTTTACCTGTTGCATCAATTATGCTACTTGCCTGTGCTTTAATATTCTTGGCAACCTTGGATATTTTATTATCTTCAATTAAAATATCCAAAAGAGCATCGATTTTATTTGCCGGATCAATTACCCTTCCACCTTTAATCAACATACTCATGTTTTTATTTCCCTTGCCTGGGATACCAGGAATAAAACCGCCATTCTTACGGCAATACCGTTGGTTACCTGCTCTAAAATCACCGAATTTGCACCATCCGCCACCTCACTAGACATCTCAATACCCCGGTTAATCGGCCCGGGATGCATGACAATGATATCTTTCTTGGCTCTAGCTAATCTCTCTCCGGTAATACCGAACCTCTTAAAATAATCCAACTGCTCTGGAAACGCAGCCCCCTCATCGCGCTCAAACTGCATCCTTAAAACATTTACCGCGTCGGCATCTTTTAAGGCTTCGTCAATATTACTGGAGGTTTTGGCCCCGGTCTTCTCTATTGCAACCGGAAGCAGCATCTCTGGTGCGCATACCGTAACATTGGCCCCTAATTTAGTCAGCCCCCAAATATTGGAGCGGGCAACCCGTGAATGCGCGATATCTCCTACAATGGTTATATTCAAACCTTTTATTTTCCCCAGTTTTTCTTTAAGAGTAAAAATATCAAGCAATGCCTGGGTGGGATGCTCATGCCAGCCGTCTCCGGCATTTACCACGCTGATATCCAGCGCGCGGGCAAGCATATTCGCCGCCCCAGAACAATTATGTCGCATAATAATTATATCAGCTTTTAAAGCCTGAATGTTTCTCCCTGTATCAATCAAGGTTTCCCCTTTGCGCACACTGGATGTCTCGGTAGCAATATTAATTACGTCGGCAGACAGCCTCTTCGCCGCGACTTCAAAAGAAACCCTTGTCCTGGTTGAGGGTTCATAAAAAAGATTTACCGCGGTCTTTCCGCGCAGAGCTGGGACTTTCTTGATTTCCCTGGTAGAGACCTCTTTAAAAGAATCCGCGGTATCCAGGATCAATTCTATTTCTTCTTTGGTCAGATATTCCAACCCTAAGAGATCTTTTTTTGTCCAAGACATCTAATCTTTCTCCATAATCACTACTTCATCCCTGCCATCAGGCTCAAGCAAATGCACCTCTACGGATTCTTTTTTAGATGTTGGTATATTTTTACCCACAAAATCCGCCCGGATAGGCAGTTCACGGTGCCCCCTGTCGATCAACACCGCCAGCTGTATTGTCTTTGGCCTGCCAAAATCTATCAACGCATCTAATGCCGCTCTAATCGTCCTGCCGGTATAAAGCACATCATCAACAAGCACAAGGGTTTTGTTGTTAATATCAAAATCGATTTCAGTTTTGCGTACCAGGGGTTGTCCGCTGGCTAAAGCCAGGTCGTCACGGTAAAGAGTAATATCCAGCGCTCCCGTGAGAACCTGTTTACTTTCTATTTTATTAATACAATCCGCGATCCTTTGAGCTATATAAACTCCGCGGTTCCTGATGCCTACTAAACAAAGTTCTTCTATGCCGTTATTTTTCTCAATTATCTCATGGGCAATACGTGTAACCGCACGCTGCACCCCTTCTTTATCCAGAATTTTGGCTTTTTCTTTCATAGTTTTATTCTCTAAGGGCAAAAAAATACCCCTGGTCTTTCTACCAAGGGCTCATATTTTCCATAACTTTATTCTTCATTTTATCTGCCTTGCCAGCTTCTCAAGAGCCAGCTTAAAGGTTACTTTATTTTATATAAATATAGCACCTGAAAAACGCTTTGTCAAGGTTATTTCTCTATGGGATCCGTAAATAAAAAGGGACGCTTATTAGGGAACCTTCTTTCTGGCTGATAAACCTTTTGGGAAGGTAAGCGCCCCTTTTATTGCTCTATCAATTGCGGCTCTTTAGCAAAGATTTCTATCTTTGCCAATGCTAGCTTTAATTCATTTGCCGGCCTGCCTGATTCAAGCAGAACCAAGATTTCTCTTAAAGATGATTCCGTGCAGCAGGCTTTTTCCTCCTCTTGCCTTAAGATATCCGCGATACAAGCAAGGACTTTATCTATCTGGCTGTTTGGGTCTTGCAGAGACAGAAGGTATTCTCTTAATCGTTCACATGAAGGGGCTATGCCTGAGTTTGCCATCCTCTCTATCTCAAGCCATTCCTTATCGAGAACAGTGGCTGCTACTTTCAAAGATGACCCCTGCTTGGGAATGTTTGATCCCGTCATCGGCTGGATAACAGTATGTTGCGACAAAGAACGCATATCTATACCGCCTAAATCTGATCTCTGGCCAATACTATCTAAGTCCTCATACGTTATTTTACCAAGTGTTCCCACTTCAGCTTTAAAATCTTTCGTAATTTTATCTAAATGACCGGTATCTAAAAAAACCAAGTCATCTTCTGTAAAGGCTTCTATGAATTCATATGGTTGAGGAGAAGTTTTCGCCCCCCTTGCTACCTGGTTCAAATAAATTTGGTATCCCCGCAAAAGCGATAACGCCTCCCAGGGCTCCTGATAAAATTCCCTGGGCTTTGCTAAAACATCCCCTTTTTCTTCGCCTATCTGATCAAATTGTCTGCCTATGCGAGACATTAACCCTAAATACCCCCTATCTTCCTGCAAGCCGCCTAATTTCATATTCTTATCCATAAGCTCTTCTGTTGCTATATGCTGAACTTCATGCGCTGCAAGTCGTTCTATCTCATCATCGGCCAATCTGCTTATCCAGTATGCGTTAAAATACACCTTCCCATCAATGACCTGGCTGCGCGCCTTATCATTTTCCAGCCTTTTAATGCCGCCGAACAGGTCAGCTGAATAACCAAACAATTTAAGTAATTTTATTGTATATTCTTTTGTTTTCTCAATATTTACCTTGACCGGCGAGCTTACGGAATCTTCTTTAGCTTCTTCCGTTTTATCGCTAAGGGGCGTCTTAAAACTCAACTCACTCGTAATCTGATTTTCCTGGTCTCTTATATCTAACCCATCATAATATATCGTAACTGTTTTGCCGCCCTGATTCACTGGAAGCAAATTGAAACTTAAATCATTGTTCAAACCCTTGAGGCTTGATTCTATGTCACTCATTGAGATCGACCACCCCTGGAATGTATGCCTAAGCACATCCGGCATATCTTCAGATGGAATAATCTGAACCTGCCACCCGTTACCGGAAAGCATGCTTTTTCCCTCGCTATTTTTAAATAATCTCTGGATATAATCTTTTTTTGAGCTTCCAGTCTCTTCGTTTTCCAAAGGAAAATAGTGGGCTATCACCCTTTCCCATTTTCCATTTCCAACTTCTCTATAAGCTACCGCTAATAAACAAACGCCAAGTATCGCCCTATACTGTTCTTTATCATCCACCCCTAATTTCACGCTCTCATGTTCAAATACATATTCAAACGTCCACGGAGAACTGGCGGATTTAGTTAGAGATCCAACTCCTCCTCTTTTGTCTTTTTCCAATAAATTCTGCAAGGCTTCTGTTACAACAGGGGGATATTTAAAGTCTGAATACTTAACCTTCTCAAATAATAACTCTTCTTTTTCCTGCGGAATCCATCCTAGCGTGTTCGATGTAGTAAAAACAACAGTAGGTAAAGAATACAAACTATGAACAACATGGAATATACCGCTATCTATAGTTACTACTCCATCTATTTTCTTTGAGAGGGTATCCAGAAGGTCATTTATGCTCCCTTTAAATTCTTTCGCATCTCCGGATTCGACTTCTCTCTGGAGTTTCTCTAATATATTTTTTGTATACGCCTGATCTTTACTTGCCTCTTTGCCTGAATTAAGCACAACTTTATAACCCTTTGAGACAAGCTCCTGAATTAACCCTACCCAAGAATCTGCATTGTCATTCTTATTGCTATCGCTATGCGGATTTACAAATATGGTTATCTGCCCATCTTTTTCTCTTTCTCTCTTAAGAATTGCTTCCCCTGCTTCAGGAATGGTTAATTTTGCTGAACCTAAAATCTCACGCATTGCCCCATAGCGATCTGGGGACATCCATAGTTTGGCTACCGGAAACTTTACTGTGTTTTTCGGGATCTCCTCACCCAATGCTACTGTATCAAAATCAATAACCATCTCTGGCAAATAAATAGACCTTAGTTCATCAGTTGTCTGGCCGGCAACAGCTAATTTAACCCTGTCTTCTCCTAACGCTCCTATCAATTCCGGATAAGAATCACATTGTACTATTATCTCTTCAATGTCTTTTTCGGACATAATCAACGCTTTGATTAATATAGGTAAAGTAGCGGCTATTTCCCCTAAGGGGAATTCATGGCCGCCACGGGAATCGCGTCCAGGGACCCGAACCAAAATACGCCTCGCCGTTTTTAATCGCTCGCCTACAAGACACCATTTCTCATAGTTCTCCTGAGCTGCCTCTCTCATTAACCTGGCGGCTTCCTCCGGACGTATCTCAAGCGAAGAACTTGCGGACTGAATCGGTCTATTAGATATAAATATGATCTGGTCTCCATCTACTCGCATACGGTGATTCACCGAAAAACCTCCGCCTGACCTAGCATTAGCTAGAAGGGTGACTGGAAGCTTCTTCTCAAGCTCCTTCCTGGCCTCTCCTGCGCTGTTCATCTCTTCAATTACGGCTTTCTTTAACATCTCAATCAGCGGTTCTGTATGCTCATAATAATTCTTTTCCTCTATACCGCTTAGCCTTTTAACCTCTTCCTGCTCTCCTGTCGTGCGCCTACCGGCAATGGCACCATAAAGACCCTGCAGAGTTTCCAGATTATTTATCACCCCGGTTATTTCGACTACATTGTTTATGCCGCGGGAATACTGTCCCCCTATTTCTACAATCATTTTCAAAATATTTGAATATATTCCTTCTTTAAAATCTTTCCTAAAATCTTCGCGATATTTATTATCGGCAGAGACATTTTCTACAAAGATTCCTTTACTGCCGCCAGCAAGATTGTACAGCTTAAACCTCATATCTGCGGCCACCCCTGTTTTGCCATAAACTTTTAACAAATATCCTTCTACGCCCTGGCCTTGCAAAATAAATTTAAAATTTCCAAATGTCTGGCTTCCGATTAGTCCCATTTCAGGATTTTGTAAAGCCGACGAAGAATCTTTAGCCATCACCGCTCCGACAGCCCTACTTCTTGAAACAAGGGTTGTTACTTCAACTAACATCTCCTCCTTAAGTGGACCGACTATATCATCATCGAGACCGTTAATAAGCTTTATTAAATTTGCTTCAGCTATTTTTTTAGCTGATTCGGTAACATCACTTGCCTTTATCTGATTTATCGCTTCGGCATACTGCTGCATTATGCCAATATTTTTCTCCCTAGTACTCTTTAATCTCTCTAGCGAACCGCGATCCATCATTAATTTTTCTAAC
>JBAZOE010000039.1:0-10127 GCA_041648875.1 Candidatus Omnitrophota bacterium | reverse complement strand
AATTTGCGCTAAGCGCGGGGTGTCTATGTACGGATTGTTATTATTTTGATTTCTTCTCTCTGATTTGATCTAAACAATAAACAAATTTCTTTAAAGTCTGGTTTAATACTACGACTAATTTTACAATAGGCCCGTTTAATGCTCCCACTACCTGAGCCCTGAGTATTTCCTTAGAAGGAAGTTTACTCATAGTCTCTATATCTTTTGAAGTCAGCAGCTTTTCCTGCAGCATGCCGCCTTCTAATATAAGTTTTTCATGATCCTTGCGGAAAGCGCATAAGATTTTAGAAATATCTACCGGTTCATCCTTAAAGAAAATCAATCCGCAGGGAGATTCAATATATTTAATCAGATCAGTCAAGCCTAATTCTTTCATTGCTCTTCTAGCTACGCTATTCTTGACTACAAAAAGGTCTGAACCGCCTGCCTTAAGCGTTTTCCTTAATCCGCTCATATCGGGGCTAGCCACTCCGGAGTATTTTACAACAATCATGCCCTTGGATGACTTAAAGCTGCTCTTTATGCGATTCTCCGATACTTCTTTTACTAATAATCCTATTTTTTTCATATTATAAGCTCTCTGCCTTAACTGGTAACCCGTAATCCCGGGTTCATAGAAGTAGTAATGCTCAAACTCTTCACAAATTTACCCTTTACAGAAACAGGTCTGGATTCATTAACAGCCTCTATAACTTTGGAAGCATTATCATTTAGCTGTTCTTCGCTAAAAGAAATTTTGCCTACAGCCAAATGCATCCCGCCTTGTTTATCAACGCGGAATTCAACTTTGCCCTTCCTTACATCTTCAATGGCTTTTACTATATCGTTGGTAACCGTACCGGTTTTAGGACTAGGCATCAAGCCCCGCGGCCCCAAAACTTTTCCCAATTTACTCAGGTCTTTCATCATTTCAGGAGTGGCAATAGCGCAATCAAAATCAAGAAATCCGGCACCAACCTTATCTATTAACTCCGTACCACCCACGTAATCAGCTTTCGCCTCCCTAGCCTGGCGTTCGTGTTCGCCTTTACAAAAGACTGCCACGCGCACCTTTTTGCCGGTTCCATGCGGGAGCACTACTGTCCCGCGGACCATCTGGTCGCTCTTTTTAGTATCAACACTCAAATTAAAATGCAAGTCAACTGAACCGTCAAACTTTGGTTTAGGCAGCTTTTTTAATAAGATAATCGCTTCCTTTAACTGATAAAGCTTGTCCTGTTCAACCTGCTTGACTGATTCTTTATATCTTTTGCTTTGAACTTTCATTTTACATATCTCCCGAACAACACTTATCTTGTCGTAGGGACACCCTACTGGCAATACTATTCTAGTTAACCTTCAACTGCAATGCCCATACTGCGTGCAGTGCCTTCAATAATTTTAATTGCCTGCTCCATATTGGCGGTATTTAAATCCGAAAGCTTAAGCTTAGCGATCTCTTCAATCTGTTTTTTTGTTACCTTACCGATAGTTTCTTTTCCGCTAATGCCAGAAGCCTTAGCCAGGTTCGCCGCCCTTTTTAACAAAATGGATGACGGCGGGCTCTTAATAATAAAGGTAAAGGTCCTATCTTCAAAAACACTGATTACTACCGGCAGGATAAGGCCATCCCTGCCTTTAGTCTGATCATTAAACTGCTTGCAGAACTGCATGATGTTTACGCCATGCTGGCCTAAAGCAGGGCCAACCGGAGGAGCAGGATTTGCCTGTGCTGCCGGTACATGCAACTTAATCTGTGCTTTGATAGCTTTTGCCATAGTTATACCCTCTCGACCTGCCAATACTCTAATTCAACCGGCGTAGAACGGCCAAATATAGAAACACTTACCTTAACCTTACCTTTTTCAGGATAAACTTCTTCAATTACTCCGTTAAAATTCAAAAATGGCCCCTCATTAACCCTTACCTGTTCGCCTTTTTCAAAAACTATTTTAGGTGAAGGCTTGGTAACGGTTTCCTTGGAACGCTTAAGGATATTATCCACCTCTTCTTGCGGTAGCGGAACAGGCTTTCTTCCTAACCCAATAAAACCGGTGACGCCGGAAGAATTCTTGATAAAAAGATATGTCTCTTCACTTAAATCCATTTCTACCAGCAGATAACCGGGGAAAAATTTTCTTTGGGTAATCTTCTTTTTACCGGCCCGTACCTCAGAAACCTGCTCCGTGGGGATAACCACGCTAGGGATTAGATCCTTAAGGCCGCTAGAGACAATCTTCTTCTCCAAAGAGGCCTTAACCTTTTCTTCTATCCCGGTCTGAGTATGAACGACATACCACTTTTTCATTTGAAAACCACGCTTAGGAATCTGGATAAGCCCAGATCCACTATCCCGATAAAAATTGACATTATCCCCGTAACGGTAATAACCAAAACCGTAGATGCCAAAAGTTCTTTCCTGGTTGACCAGGAAACCTTACTTAATTCTAATTTTACTTCCAATAAAAAACTTTTAATCTTTTGGTAATTCTTAATTACCAAAACCAGCACTAAAGCTGCAAGGGCAACTAAAGCTATAGTTTTCCAATTGCCAAGTATAAAATCCATTCTTTAAGCATCCCTTTTATTTACCTTCCGCCCTGAAGTTTTACAGGAGCGGCAGGACTTGAACCTGCAGTCACGGTTTTGGAGACCGTTGGTTTGCCATTAACCGACGCCCCTAAGATTAATTTTACTGCCATATCCCGCTCATAACCGTATAAAATTTCTAAAGAAATTTTATACATTCGCGGGATAAATTCGGCCGATAACTTATGTCGCGTTAAAGCGCTCCATAGGTTATGGCCTCATTTAATTTCCTTATGCGGGGTATGTTTATGACAGGAATTACAGAACTTACTAAGCTCAAGCCTATCCTGATGCAATTTTTTATTCTTACTCGTCGTATAATTGCGGTTTTTGCAAACCGTGCATTCTAAAGTTATTGTTTCACGCATATTTTATTTATTCTTTACACTCCGCGCTTATAAGGTATTGCGCGGGTGTTCGTTAACTACGAAAGCTGGAGACGAGAATTGAACTCGTGACCCCGTCCTTACCAAGGACGTGCTCTGCCAACTGAGCTACTCCAGCGATAATGGATTCGCCCCGTCGAATAAGCCTTCAAACAAAAAAAAACCACACTCCAAGAAAATATTCAATTCTCTCTTTAATTACAGTATTACCAAATTAAAAGTGGTGTTATACTAGGTATTTACGTAAAGTAGGAGTTTATACTAAGATGTTATGTTTGTCAAGACCTTTTTTTGTTTTTTAAGGAGCCCCTGAGTTTCAATGAGAACTTATGAAATTGCTCAAGCGGGCGAACTCATCCAGCCTGAGTTCTTCCGGACGCACATTCCTGTCAATACCCTGTTCATCCAGAAATGCCTCAAGCGAAGCTAAGCTTATAAAGCCTGATAAACTGTTTCTCAAGGTTTTCCTTCTCTGATTAAAAGCACTGCGTATTAATTTAAAAAGGGCCCCCTCCTCTTTAACGTCTACCGGCGGCTTCTCTCGAAACTTTAAACTTAAAAAACAAGAGTCAACTTTCGGAACGGGGCGAAAGCTCCCTTTTTTTATTTCGAAGACGATCTTAGTTTGAGCGTAATACTGCACAAAACAACTGAAAGATCCGTATTCTTTCGAGCCGGCTTTCGCGTTAATCCGGCGGCCAAACTCTTTTTGTACAGTCATAAATATTGTATCGATATTAGCACGATATTGGATGAGGCGCTCGATAATCGGGCTGGAAATGTTATAAGGAATATTCCCGATAACTATTATTTTCTGCTGTATCAGTTCACCCTGTAAAAACTTATCGATATCAAATTCTAATATATTACCCTTTAATAGCCGGCAGTTAGCATAAATTTTTAATTTTCCTTCAAGGCACGGGAAAAGCCGCCGGTCAATTTCTAAAGCATAAACTTTTTTTGAATTTATTGCCAGCTGTTGCGTTAGATCTCCCATCCCGGCCCCAATCTCTAAAACTATCTCTTCTCCAGATAAAGCACAGGCAGAGATTATCTTTTTTTGAATATTCTTATCGATGAGAAAATTTTGGCCTAGGCTTTTTTTTGGTTTAACGTACATTTTATAGCAAGTTTTACGGCTGCGATAAGAGAGTTGGGATTAGCTAAAGCGGGAGTTGCGGCCAGGTCAAAAGCAGTGCCGTGCAAGGGCGATGTGCGCACAAAAGGCAAGCCAAGAGTAAAATTTATGCCGGTATCAAAATCTGTCAATTTTAAAGGAATAAGCGCTTGATCGTGGTATATAGCTACCACACAATCAAAACTACCTTTGGCCGCCCGGGATATAGCCGTATCGGCGGGAAGAGGCCCTGTTATAACCAAGCCTTCATGCTTATTTCTTGAATTCAAGATTGCCGGTTTAATTATTTTTAATTCCTCTTTTCCGATTAAACCATTATCAGAAGCATGGGGGTTCAATCCGCAAACAACAATTCTGGGGTTACGGATCAGGAAATAAGTTTTTAACCCTTTTATGGTATTTGAAATATTATTTTCCAGCCCAACGCGGGTAATCTTTCCGCAAACATCTTTAAGCGGTATATGCCTGGTAAGCAAGCTAAATCTTAACTTATCGTTAATAAGCATCATTACCAAGTCCTTACAATTAAATTTATCAGCCAGGTATTCTGTGTGTCCGAAGAATTTTGCCCCTGTCAGGGTAACGGCTTCTTTTGAAACCGGACAAGTAACTAAACAGTCGATTTCTTTCTTCTTGAGAAATTCCACCGCAGCATCAAGATACTCCAAAGAGGCCTTGCCGTTTAATGCGCTTATCCTTCCAAAATCATTTTTTTCTCTCTTTATATTATTTAAATCTATTAATTCCGCAGATAAAGACTTAATTTTTAAGGCCTTTGCCGCCCTGGACAATACAAAGCTATCGCCGATGACCCTAAAATGAGCTTTGCCTTGTAATGCCTTAAGTGCCTTTAATGTAATGGCCGGCCCAATACCGGCCGGATCTCCTATTGTAAGGCCGACCCTAATTGTCGAGAATTTTAATGTAGGATTGTTTTTTAAGTTCATCTAACCACTTCGCTAAGCCTTCCTGCATCTTTTTTTCAAATAAAAATGCTTGAATCTTATCCTGAGCTTCGGCGAGGCTTAATTGTTTACTCCCGGCGATATCCTCTAATTTGAATATATAATATTGCCCATCGATCTTAACCGATTCAGAGACCTCACCCATACCTAACTTAAACACCACCTCTTCAATCTCACTGCGCAAATCCTGCCCCTGAGAAGCAGAAAGCTTATCAACCGTAAAGGTATACCTGGTAGCCAGGTCTTCCAATTTGTCCCCGATGCGTAAATAGTAACTAAGGGATTTCGCGGCGCCCTCATCCTGCAGGACAATAACCGTAAGAAACCGTTCTTCCGGCTTTATAAACTTACGCTTATTCTCATTATAAAAATCTGTGATCTCATCGGGGCGAATCATTATCTTACTACGCACCTTCTGTTCAATAATGTTAAATGTAAGCATCTGTTCCCGGATTTTATTTTCCAGGTCCGCTTGCACCAATCCCTGTTTAGCCAGCTCACGTTCAAAATCGGATTCTAACGCATAGCGCTTCTTGATTTCATTAATTTTTGCTTTTATCCTTGCAGGCTCAATATTTATCTTTTCGTTTTTTGCCTGCTGAAGCATAATCTTATCCTCGATCAAACGTTCCAGCAAATCCTGCCTGGCGGAATTCACCTTCTCCTCCAGAGCCTTTCCGCTTAATTCACGGGAATATTGCATGCGTATAAAATTCAGAAAATCATTAAGATCCTTTTGCGTGATAATCTCATTATTCACCACTGCGATCATCTTATCCTGCGCGTAAAGACAGCAGACAGGGCAAAATAATAAGGTTAC
The DNA here is from genome assembly GCA_041648875.1 of Candidatus Omnitrophota bacterium. GTDB lineage: Bacteria > Omnitrophota > Gorgyraeia > Gygaellales > Profunditerraquicolaceae > UBA6249. Next base: position 4,250 of record JBAZOE010000039.1, on the reverse strand, counting down.
CAACGCAACAAGACTAATTATTCGTCTCATCAAAAACACCTGCTTTCTTAAAATTGGCGATTGCTTCTTTTAATAGGCGGCAATATAAATCAAACCCCACAGCTACGATAAAACCATGCTGCTCCTGGCCAAGAAGGTTCCCAGCCCCCCGGATCTCAAGATCCTCCATGGCAATGTTAAAACCTGAGCCCAAACCACTATGCTCTTCTATAGCAAGCAGCCTCTTTCTTGCCACCGAATCTAAAACCTCATTTCGGTTAATCATAAAATAAGCATAAGCCAAACGATTAAACCTGCCCACCCTGCCACGCAACTGATGCAAATCCGCCAAGCCAAATGTATGCGCGTTATTTACGATAATAGTATTGGCATTCGGAATATCAATCCCCGATTCAATAATCATCGTAGAGACTAAAACGTCAATATTACCGCTTATAAAATCCGACATCACCTGTTCTAATTGTTTTGCCGGCATCTGACCATGGGCAATTGATATACACGCGTTACCACTTAAGCTTTTGGCAATTTTATCCCTGACTTTTTCTAAATCAAAAATGCGGTTATGTAAAAAGAACACCTGGCCTCCTCGATCAAGCTCGCGCTTAATTGCCTGGGCGACCAAGTCTGCATCATATTCTACCACAACCGTCTTAATAGGCAACCTATTTTGAGGCGGGGTGTTAATCACGGAAAAGTCTTTTGCCCCCATAAGGCTCATATATAAAGTACGCGGTATTGGAGTAGCAGTCAACACCAGTACATCTATAGTAGCCTTGATTTTCTTTAACTGCTCCTTGGCCTTAACTCCAAAACGCTGCTCTTCATCAACAATAACCAAGCCTAAATTCTTAAAACTTACATCAGGCGAGAGCAACCTGTGAGTGCCGATAACAATATCCACGCTTCCGCTGCGCAGACCCTTAATAATTTCATTTTGCTCTGCGCCGGTCCTAAAACGGGAAAGCATCTCAACTTTTACCGGGAATTTCTTTAGACGCGAAATAAAATTCTTGTAATGTTGTTCGGCTAAAATAGTGGTAGGCACAAGATAAGCAACCTGTTTATCGTCCATCACCGCCTTAAAAGCTGCGCGCATAGCCACCTCAGTCTTGCCGTATCCGACATCACCGCATAAGAGCCTGTCCATAGGCTTAACCGATTCCATGTCCTGTTTAACCTCTTGCATCGCTTTGATCTGATCCGGGGTTTCCTGATATGGAAAAGTTTTCTCAAAATCAGACTGCCAATCCGTATCCGGAGAAAACTTAAATCCTTCGCCGGCCAGACGCATTGCTTGCAGGCTTAATAATTCCCACGCAAGCTTAGCGATGCCTTTTCGCGTACGCTCTTTAACGCGCTGCCACTCTTTATTGCCCAGACGGTAAAGCTTTGGCTTACGCGTATGAAAAGCGATATACTTCTGCACCAAATGCATGGAATCAACCGGAACAAAAAGTTTCTCATTACGGTCATATTCAATCACCAGGTGGTCCTTAAAGCCTCCTCCTGACTGAACCTTCTGTATGCCTAGAAATCTCCCTATGCCATGCTGATTATGCACGACAAAATCGCCAACATCCAAATCAACAAAGTTTTTTAAAGGGAATTCTTCGCTAAATACGGCAGTTCTCGTACCCGAAGGTTTATTAGGAAGGATAATAACGATATTGTGCTGCCAAAGAGGCTGGCCGTTATCAGGGTTAAATGTTTTAATGGAATATATCTTTTCATCATCCAGCTCAATACGGACAGGCAGCTCGAAGGAAAGCGGAAAAATATCCAGAATACCGCCGCGAAGGCTAAAATCGCCTTCACCGGAAACCTGCTCCCGCCTTTTATAATCAAAATCAATTAAACTTTTAATTAGGCCTTCCAGATCAATTCCCTGATTAAGATATAACTTTATGGATTTAAACATAATTTTAAATACTAAGGGACGTTTCTATTTAGTTAAATAGAAACGTCCCTTTTTGAAACGTCCTCCGCTTTTTTTTGGAATAGATCCTATTTAGCTCCCCTGCGGCTCCAAGCAAGCACCAAAGGAGAAGCGATAAAGACCGTGGAATAGGTCCCCGCGATAAAACCCACAAATAAAGCGAAAGCAAAATTACTTAAAACCTCTCCGCCATAAACCAAAAACGCGATTACCACTAAAAGCGTCACCCCGGAAGTAAGCAGGGTCCGGCTGAGAGTCTGGTTTACGCTTAAATTAATCAATTCTCTCAAAGAAAGTTTCCGGTAAAGACGGGTATTCTCACGCACACGGTCATATATAACGATAGTATCATTAATAGAATAACCTGCGATAGTCAGAAAAGCGGTAACGCTTAAGAGGTCAATCTGGCGGTTAGTAATTACTAAAAATCCCATAGATACCAGGACATCATGCAAAAGTGCGATTACCCCTGCGGCAGCAAAATTAAAATGCTTAAACCTGAAACTCACATAAATTAAGATACCCACCAAAGACCAAATCAATGCCAAAATAGCCTTGTTTTTAAGGTTTTTACCCGCCACCGGACCAACACGTTCAATCCTTAGAATCTGGATATCTTCATCAGGAAAAACCGCTTTTAATTTATCGGTCAGGATCTGATTCTTGTCTTCAGATGTCCTGATCAAAACCACCTTCGGATTCTCTTTGAACTGCTGTATAGTCGCATCCGCCAGGTTAATATCCTTTAACACCCCCCTGACTTTATCAATGGAAGGAACATTCTTAAAACTATACTCCTGGAGCTGGCCTCCCGCGAAATCAATACCATATACCGCCGGGCCTTTTTTAAAATATGAGAAAATACCCACCGCGATTACAATAATAGATAACGCGTAAAATATCTTCCTTTTAGCGATAAAATCAAATTTAGTTTCCCCGATCAACTTTAACATCGGCAAGCTCTTAATCCATCCTAACCTAAGCAGTATCTCAAAAACCGCCCTGGTAACCACTATAGCCGTAAACATACTTGCCAATAAACCAATGGTCAAAGTAACTGCGAAACCCCGGATCGGGCCTGTCCCAAATTGAAACAACAAAAATGCCGCGATCAAAGTAGTCAGGTTTGAGTCAAATATAGCGCTGAAAGCGCGAGAATAACCATTGCTTATGGCAGTACGCAAAACCCTGCCCATGGCAATCTCTTCCCTGATACGCTCATTAATCAAAACATTAGCGTCTACAGCCATACCCAAAGATAACGCAATACCGGCAATGCCGGGCAAAGTCAAAGTTGCCGAGACTCCCGGAAAAAGCGCCGGCAATAAACCTAAACCCCCAAGGATTATTACAAGGTTTAATAAAAGCGCGATATCGCTGATAAATCCGGCTAAAAGATAATAGCCCAGCATAAAAATAAAAACCAATGCGCAGCCAACCATGCAGGCCTTAACTCCTTTATTAATGGAATCCTGGCCTAACAGCGGGCCGACAGTCCTCTCCTCCTCAATGTGCATAGGAGCCGGAAGGGCGCCTACCCTTAAAATCAATGCCAGGTCTTGCGCTGCTTCCGCGTCGAACCTTCCGGTAATCACTGCCTCACCTGAAGGAATCGCCTCTCTTATCCGCGGAGCTGACTGCACCTTGCCGTCAAGGACAATTGCCAGGCGCTTTCCTACGTTAGCCGCAGTAACTTCGGAGAATTTCTTGGCGCCGGCGGCATTAAATTTCAGGGAAACAATCGGCTCATTAAATTGGCTCTGGTCAAAGCGCACTTCCGCGTCTGTCAGGGCATCCCCGGCTAATTCCGCCTTCTTATCAAGCAACAGCGGCTCATTATCATCCAGAGTATATTTTAATTCATACCCGTCAGGAACCGTACCCGCCAAAGCATCTTTAAGCTTAGCCGGGTCATCGGAGACAACCTTGAACTCAAGCATCGCGGTTTTTCCGATAATATCAATGGCTCGTTCCCGGTCGCTAACCCCCGGCAACTGCACAACAATTTCATCCTCGCCCTGCTTTTGGATGGAAGTCTCTCTTACTCCAAACTCATCTATACGGTTGCGAATCACCTCTACAGCCCGATCACAGGCATCAAGCTTAGCCTGGCCTTCAAGGTGGGAAGTATCTACCTTAAGCAAAAGATGCATCCCGCCTTTTAAATCAAGCCCCAGATTAATACGCTTATCCAAAGGGAAGGCATAAAATGAAAATAATCCTACAACCCCCAGGATAAGTAATATTTTATAGATCAGCTTCCTTTCCATTATTCAAAACTCCTGTTTTAAATATTCTTAGGGTTTTTAATATA
>JBAZOE010000038.1:0-10240 GCA_041648875.1 Candidatus Omnitrophota bacterium | reverse complement strand
GCTCCCAATAAACTCTTTTGGCTGGACGAGAAATTCAAACTTTACCCCCTCTTGCCTGGCATGCTCGATCTCCATGCGTCTTGCCGGCATCTCGATATCCGTACGCCTATAGATAACCGTGGTATTAAGCGCAAGGCCCTTTATCTTCTGCAGCCTCAAAGCTACCCTGGCAGCATCCATAGCGGTATTACCTCCACCGATAATCAAAACATTCCTGCCGATATTAACCGGGGTATGGAATTCAGGAAATTTGTACGCGGACATCAAATTTACGCGGGTTAAAAATTCATTCGCGGAATAAATATTGGGAAAATTTTCTCCTTTAATCCCCAGAAAAGACGGTACCCCGGCGCCCAAGCCCAGGAATACCTTGGAATATCCTCGATCGAATAATTCTTTGATAGTCGTTGCTTTGCCTACGAGAAAATTAGTGATAAAATTAACCCCTAATTTCTTAAGATAATTTATCTCAAAATCCAGGATATCCCCGGGCAGCCTGAATGGCGGGATGCCGTAGCGCAAAACGCCGCCGGTTTTATGCAGGCTCTCAAAGATATCAACCTTTACCCCTTTACGTGCTAGCTCTCCGGCGCAACATAAACCTGCCGGGCCGCTTCCGACTACCGCAACCTTAAGATTAGAAAATTTAGCCTCTTTTTGCGCAGGGGTATCCAGGTTATTCTCTTTACCGTAATCCCCGGAAAAACGTTCCAGTAAATGAATATTAATCGCCTCTTCCGAGGCAAAAGGCTCTCCTTTCCTGGTAAGCACGCAAGCCTTGCGGCATTGGTATTCAGCCGGGCAGACTCTTCCGCAGATAGAAGGAAAATTATTTTTTTCCCTGATAGTAAAATAAGCGGCCCGGTAATCCTTTTGAGTAATATGGTAAATAAACTTTTTTATATCAATACCCACCGGGCAGCCGCTGATACAAAAAGGATTTTTACACTGCAGGCATCTTGAAGCTTCCTGCAGGGCCTCTTTTTCGCAGTAACCTTCCACGACTTCTTCAAAATTACCCACCCTTATTTCAACAGGGGCCTCTTTTACTTTTACCGGTTCTTTTTTCATGGCTTAATGTATTGAGAAAGATTACAAATATGTTTTTCCTGGCTATTGTACGCCTTATTCCTTTTTTCAAGCTCTTCCCAGTCAACTCCTGAGCCGTCAAACTCCGGGCCGTCTACACAGCTGAATTTTACTTCGCCAAAAATACTTACCCGGCAACAACCGCACATCCCGGTCGCATCGACCATAAGCGCGTTAAGCGATACTAAAGTTTTAACCTTATATTCCGCAGCTATCTCTGCCACTTTCTTCATCATCGGAATGGGGCCAACGGAATAAACCAAATCGTATTTATCTTTGCTTAAGAGCTCCTTTAATATATCGGTGGTAAAGCCCTTCCTGCCGTAGGAACCGTCATCAGTCATAATATAAAGCTGATCTGATGTGTTTTTAAGCTCAGCTCCCAGAATAAGCGCAGCTTTATTTCTAGAGCCCAAAATAGTAGTAATATGGTTGCCTGCCTCCTTTAACGCGCGGGCAACCGGAAGAATCTCGGCAATCCCCACTCCGCCACCTACCAAAATAATTTTACCATAATTCTTAATCTCCGTGGCATGCCCCAGAGGCCCGGACAAAGCATATAACTTATCACCAACATTAAGCGCGCCTAAAATCTGCGTGGTTAATCCTGCCTCCTGGAAAATAAGCGTGATGCTGCCGGCCTTGCTGTCTGTATCTACAACAGTAAGGGGGATCCTTTCCCCTTTTTCATTGACCATAACTACAACAAAATGTCCGGCTTTGGCCTTACGGCTTATCTCCGGGGAAAGCAAAGACAACTTTATGATCCTCGTACCTGCGTAATCCGCAATCACTTCTTTAGATATGATCTTCATATTTAGCTTATTTTTTCCTGCTCTTATAATATAAGTTGTACTACTACTTTTACTACTTTCTGACGGCTTTGTCAAATTCCATATCCAGTTTTACCAAGCCGCCTTTAAACGGTTCGATTATCCGCTTAAGAATACCGGAAAGATAAGCCATAAGCAGGCCATAGTTGGTGATGGCTACCCCAAACTGCCTTGCTTTATCAATACGATGCATGATCTCGGCACGATTGACCATACAGCCTCCACAGGAAATAATCAGTTTATAGCGGCTTAAATCATCCGGGAAATCCCCGCCCGCGGTAACTTCGTAATGAAGGTCTTTCTTAGTATAATTCAACAACCAAGTGGGAATCTTGGTACGTCCGATATCCTCCGGCTGCACGTGATGCGTACAAGCCTCGGCGATTAAAATCTCATCCCCATCTTTTAATTCTTCTAAAGCATATACACCCTGTATATAAGCATTGAGGTCGCCTTTATGCCTGGCAAAAACCGTGGAAAATGACGTTAAGGCTATATCCGCCGGCAACATATCGCGCACATACTCAAAAACCTGCGAATCTGTAATCACCAGCCGGGGTTTATCTTTTAACGCCTTAAGGCAATCCAATAATTCCGTCTCTTTAGTAACCAGCGCTGTGGCATTATTATCCAGACAGTCACGCATAACCTGCACCTGGGGCAGGATCAACCTGCCCTGCGGCATGGCGCTATCAATGGGGCAAACCAGGATAATCACATCCTTAGGGCTGATTATATCTCCTACCAAAGGGATAGGTGACCAATGCCCGGGAGCCAATTCCATGATCTCTTTCTTTAAATCTTCAATTCCCTGTTTTGTTTTAGTGCTTACCTTGATAAAAGGAAGCCTGTTTTTTTCTAAATAACCCTGGGCAGTTCCATCGGACAGCTCGCATTTATTAATTATAAATAAAAATGGCAGCTTTTTGCCGCGAAAAACCTTAACCAGATCTTCCTCAAAGCTATCGATAAGCGTATTTGGCTCAACAACAATCAAACCGACATCGGTTTTTCTTAATACCACCAGGGTACGCTTAACCCTCTCTTCTCCCAAAACCCCTTCATCGTCAATACCGGCGGTATCGATTAGCATACATGGGCCTATAGGCAAAATCTCCATCGCTTTATAAACCGGGTCCGTGGTTGTGCCGGCAACTTCAGAAACAATCGCTGTATCCTGGCCGGTAAGGGCGTTAATCAGGCTGGATTTTCCTGTGTTCCTTTTACCGAATATCCCTATATGTAACCTGTTGCTTGCCGGTGTCCTATACATATCTATCTCCTGCTAATTTAAACGAATCAGCTTTTGAATAATCAATAAACCGTCCCAAATCTTTAACAATCCCATCCATACAAAACCTGCAGGAACCCACCGGTTCATTAACACATCTTTTTTGCGGGTATATCTCATAAAGCTTGCGGAACGGCTGCGGAGTAAAATTCGGCATTAAAACATTTGCCCCGCATTTTAAACCATCCAGCCTGTAGTCTTTATCCAGGCTTCCAAGGGCAGTTGTCGCCGGGATATGCGCGTTTTTAGTAACTATGCGGGTAAGGGCAATAGCTTTTAAGCTAAGCTGGGCATCGCCTTTCTGCTGCCCGGAAAACTCTGTATCCTGGTGAGGAATAAACGGGCCTATACCGATCATATCAAAATCACCCAGTTTAAAAAATATGATATCCTGGGCAATCGTTTTCAGGGTCTGTCCGGGAAGGCCGATAATATTACCTGAGCCGACCTGATAACCTAAATTTCGTAAAGCACCCAGGCAAGCCAGGCGCTGTTTAAAATCCATTTTCGGATGCATAGAAGAATATAAGCCTTCATCGGACGTTTCTATTTTCAATAAATACCTGTCGGCTCCAGCCTGCCTCCAGATCCTGTAATCATCCGCGCTTCTTTCTCCCACTGAAAGCGTAATTGCCATGTCAAACCTTGATTTTATATTTTCGATAACCTCTTTTAACCACAGGGTATCCAGCCACTTACCGTCCCCCGACTGCAAAACTACAGTCTTAATATTACATGAATCCAGGTATTCTACCGCCCTAAAGAGTTCATTTTTATCCATACGATAACGTTCTAATCTGCGGTTATTCTTGTTTAATCCGCAATAAAAACATTCCCGGTCGCAAAAATTAGAGAATTCTATTATCCCCCGCAATATAACGCCATCGCCGCAGAAATCTTTCCTCAGCTTATCGGCAAAAATAAACAACTCTCCAAGCTCCTCCTGGCTTTGCCAGGATAATACTTCTTCTAAATCCTCAATGATTGGCAGGCGGGCAGCGTAAATCCTGTTTAAAAGCTCCAACGGTTTAAACATATTCATCCCTTACCCCGGAATCAACATGCGCAAAAAATAATTTCAATCTTTCTTGCTCAAGCGGATCCAGCTGCTTCAAATAACGTGTGATCATCTTATAGCCTGACATCCTGACCGGTTCGGATGCAAAATCATCAAGGTATTCTTTCAGGGTAATCAAGGCATTCATACTGCATTTACCTTTAATCGTACCGGGCTTAGCCAGCTGCATAAAAGTCTCCCCGGTCCTTTCCATACGATAACAAGCAGCGCAAAAACTGGGAATGTAATCATGAGAGATCAAAGCCCCCACGATCTGGTCTAAACTGCGATGATCGCCGAGAGAAAACTGACTGCCGGCTTTTTCGGCAGTCATGCCGGCTTTTTCGGCAGTCATGCCGGCTTTTTCGGCAGTCATGCCGGCTTTTTCGGCAGAATAACCCCCCGGAGAAGTATTTGATTCAGCGCTGATCTGAGAAACCCCCAGGCTTAAAAGCGAATCCCGCATCCAGGCACTCTCGCGGGTAGACATAATTATGCCGGTATAAGGCACGGACAACCTTAATACCGCAACCACTTTTTTAAAATCTTCATCTGTAAGTTTATAGGGCGGGTTAGAAGACATCTTCACGCCCTCAGCCGGTTCGATACGCGGCACAGAAATAGTGTGCGGCCCCACGCCTAAACTTGCCTCCATATGCTCAATATGCGAAAGCAACCCCAATGTTTCAAAGCGCCAGTCAAATAAACCATAAAGCGCTCCAATCCCAATATCATCTATGCCTGCTTTAAACGCGCGGTCAACCGCTTCGATCCTGTTATCCGGGTCAGACTTCGGCCCCTTAGGATGCATACGCAGGTAAGTCTCATAATGGTAACTCTCCTGGAAGATTTGGTAAGTGCCGATACCGGAAGCTTTAAGCTTCTTAAAATCATCAACATTAAGAGGCGCGCAATTGACATTGACCCTTTTGATTTTATTTTTATCCGCACCCGCCGCATAAATAGCCTTAACCGCCTCAATATAATAATCTACGTTTGATTTACCTCCCGGAGCAGCTTCACCGCAAACCATAAGTATCCTTTTATGGCCGCGGCTTAATAACCACTCTGTCTGAGTTCTAATTTCTGCGGCATCCAAGGCTTTACGTTTAATTAATCGATTATCGGATTTAAACGCACAGTAAGAGCAGTTATTCACGCATAGATTACTAATATATACCGGGGCAAACAAAACCACCCTCCTGCCGTAAATAGTATCTTTAACAAAACTGGCAGCTTCAAATATCCTGCGCAGATGCTCAGGGTCATTAACCGAAAGCAAGGCCGCGGATTCATCCAGGGACAGCCGCCGCAGTGATTTTGCCTTATCCAGGATAATATCGAGTTTATGGCTATCGGTGCTGGCCGCATCAGCAAGCAAATTATTTATTTTCTCCTCATCAATATATTTCATACATACTCCTTAATTGAATAAAGATTAAACAAGAATATAAAAATATAATTATTCGGATTTACTTAACCCTGATTTTACCGACACCCCGTTAAGTTTGCCTAATTTGCCGGTTAAAGCTCCCAACTCATCGGTAGTCGCATTTACAATCAACACAATTACGCTTAATTCTCTCTTCACGTGCGGTATGCCCATACGGCCGACAACCAGTCCGCCGAATTCAGTCAATATACTGTTAACAAGCGGCGCAACCTTAGTGCGATTATGGATAATTATCCCCACAAATCCTAAACGCTTTTCCATTTATTCTCCTTTATTAACAAAACACCCCGCGCTAATAGTAAATAAAAATCCCAACCCTCCGGCAATATAATCCTGCGGAAAGATTGGGATATCGCTTCCTCACTCTCCCTTGGGCTAGAGTAATTAACTCCTTACCGCAGGAAACTTTTATTATTATATTTTATTTCTTAATATATTCCTCAATTGTCTTTAAAAGCAGATCCGGTTTTACCGGTTTCTCTAATACAGCTTTTACCGGCAGCCAATCCTCATCCGGCTCAAAACCAAAAGGCAGGTTCATATCGCGTTTGATTCCGGTAACCAACACCACAGGGATATCTTTGGTTGCCGGATCATTCTTAAGTTGTTTTGCCACATCGAACCCTTCGCTTTTCGTCGCCATCATCACATCAAGCATAATCAACCCAGGCAGATGCTTCTTGGCCTGGGAAAACCCTGTTTTTCCTTCCGCGGCAGAAACAACTTCATAGTCTTTTGCTTCAAGTAACGTGGAAATCGCTTCCACAAAATCGCTGTCATCATCAACAATAAGAACCTTCTTCGACATATCTGCCTCCCATGTTAACTTACGTATGAATTTAATTATAGCAAATCTTTTCCCCCGCGCAATACATAATAAATTACTTCTTATAACTCTTAATTATCTCCAGCGCCTTCTTTGGAGTAAGCGAGCCATAAATCTTATCGTCTATCATGATTACCGGAGCCAGTCCGCAGGCGCCCAGGCAACGGGCCTCCTGCAACGTAAAAAGATTGTCTGTTGATGTCTGGCCAAAATCTATTTTTAACTCTCCCCTGATAGCATTCAATATCTCTTCAGCGCCCTTGACATAACAAGCAGTGCCTAAACAAACAGATATGGAATGTTTTCCTTTTGGTTTGAGATTAAAATAATGGTAAAAGGTAGCTACCCCCCAAATATGCGCTGTGGGGATATTCATCTCCTTGGCAACCTCGGTCATCGCATCCTGACTAAGGTATCCGTAAAGCTCCTGCGCCTTATGCAGGATTGAAATAAGCTGCGAATCAGGATGCTCCTTGGTTTTTGCCTCCCGCATGAAAGTTTTTAATTCAGTTATTTTTTCATCATCCTCTGCGATCATTTTCTACTTATCCTCCTTAAGAAAATATTATTTAGCGCTTAATTCCGCCGGGATGATCCCTGGCGGATACTTGGGGCTATAATGCGTATGCAGCAGTTTATGCGACATAGCGCTAAGGGGCCTGCCCAGAAACTCTTTGTATAATCTTTGCACATCCGGATTCTCATGGCTGCGCCTTATCGTCTTGTTTCTATCTAAACCATATAAGGCTTCCGCCCTCTTCTTAAGGCATTCCTCATCAAGAGGCAAAGAATTAGATCCCGCGTAAGGCTGACCTCCGCCTCCTATACAACCTCCGGGACAGCCCATGATCTCGACAAAATGATACCTCTGGGGGTCTTTTCTTATAGTATTCAATATTTCATTGGCATTACCCAAACCATGCGCAACTGCTACACGTATTTCTTTACCGTCTATAACTAATTTACCTTCTTTAATCCCTTTGAACCCGCGGATATCCTGGATTTCAATATCCAAAAGAGTCTCTCCAGTATAAAGCTCATAGGCTGTCCTTATCGCCGCTTCCATAACCCCTCCGGTTACTCCGAATATCGTCCCGGCGCCCGAAGAATACCCGAGAGGGTGGTCAAAATCTTCGCCTTTAATATGCAATAAATCTATGCCCGCCGACTTAATCATCCAGGCCAGCTCCCGCGTGGTAACCACTATATCCGTAGCCTGCATTCCATCCACCATAAGTTCGGGCCTGAGAGCTTCGTATTTTTTAGCCGTACAGCACATGCAGGCAACACTTAAGATTTTCTTAGGATCCGCGTTTATTTTCTTAGCGAAGTAACTTTTGATCAAGGCGCTAGCCATAGACATCGGAGATTTACAGGTAGAGACATTACCGATTAAATCCGGATAAAACTGTTCCAGGCATTTCATCCAGGCGCTTGAACAGGAAGTAATCATGGGAAGCTTGCCCTTACCTTGAAACCTCTCCAGAAATTCACTGGCTTCTTCCATAATAGTCAAGTCCGCCGAAAACTGCGTATCAAACACATAATCAAAACCCAGTTTTCTTAACGCCGCGGTCAATTCTTTTTCAAGCTGCCTGCCGGGTTCAAGGGCAAACGCCTCGCCGATGGCCGCCCTTACCGAAGGGGCAATCTGGGCTACTTTGATTAAAGATTTATCTCCCAGTTTCTGGAAGAGCTCCTGCGTAAAATTCTTTTCGATAAATGAGGCCGTAGGGCAAACATTAATACACTGGCCGCAGGTAGTACAAACGCTGTCCTTAAAAGGCATATTGTAAGCGGGCATGACCACTGTCTTAAAACCTCTATGCGCGTAACCTAAGGCGTTTACCTTCTGGATTTCCGAACATATCCTCACGCAACGGCCGCAAAGGATACATTTATCAGGATCCCTGATTACCGAAGCCGAAGAAAGGTCTTTTTCGTAATGTTTTTTCTCCCCTTCAAAATGCCGCTTTCTGATTCCCATGGCAAAAGCCAGCCTTTGTAATTCACAGTTACCGTCCCTTTCGCATGTATGGCAATCTTCCGGGTGGTTATCTAAAATCAATTCCACGATATCGCGCCGGGCGCGCCTTATCTCTTCAGTGTTAGTATAAATCTTCATCCCTTCGCTTACCGGATACGCGCAAGAAGCCACATAATTACGCATCCCCACCACCTCCACAATGCACACACGGCAAGCCCCTTCAATAGACAACTTGGGATGATAGCACAGCCGCGGAATATGGAATCCTAACTTGTCCGCTGCCTGCATGATAGTTTGTCCGGCTTCCACTTTATAAGGCTTATCGTTAATAAATATGCTGATCATTTCTTTATCTCCCTTTAAGATTTTCTTATAGCGTTGAATTTGCAAACTTTAAAACAAGCGCCGCACTTAATACATTTATTTATATCAATAACATGTTTTGCCTTGGGGGTCCCGGATATGGCTTCTGCGGGGCAGGCCTTCTTGCAGGCTGCGCAGCCGACACATTTATCCGTAATTTCATAAACAAGCAAATGCTGACAAACTCCCGCGCGGCAGCGTTTATCGCGCACATGTTCTTCATATTCGGCGCGAAAATTCTTAATCGTGCTTAAAACCGGGTTCGGCGCTGACTGGCCCAGCCCGCACAAAGAAGCCTTCTTTATCATGTTACCCAGGCGCTGGAGCTTATCGATATCCTCTTCTGCGCCTTTACCTTCGGTAATACGGGTTAATATTTCCAGCATACGCTTAGTCCCTTCCCTGCAAGGCGTACATTTACCGCAAGATTCATTCTGGGTAAACTCCAGGAAGAACTTGGCAATATTTACCATGCAGGAATCTTCATCAATAACGATCATACCTCCGGAGCCCATAATCGAACCAACCTTGGCTAGGGACTCATAATCTATCTTTGTATCCAAATATTCTTCAGACAAACACCCTCCAGAAGGCCCGCCGGTCTGCACTGCCTTGAATTTCTTATCCCCTGGAATTCCTCCCCCGATATTATAAATAATCTGGCGCAAGGTAGTCCCCATGGGCACCTCGACTAAACCGGTGTTTTTAACTTTGCCTGCCAAAGCAAAAACCTTAGTACCTTTACTTTTCTCTGTACCTAAAGAACTAAACCAATCCGCCCCATCAAGGATAATTACAGGGATATTCGCCCAGGTTTCCACATTATTAATCAATGTAGGCTTGCCAAAAAGCCCGGATACCGATGGAAACGGGGGCCTGGGCCTGGGCATGCCGCGATGCCCTTCGATAGAAAGCATGAGCGCCGTCTCTTCTCCGCAGACAAAAGCACCCGCGCCAAGACGCACCTCTATATCAAAATTAAAGTTTGACCCTAAGATATTTTCCCCCAAAAAGCCGTCTTTTCTGGCATCCGCTATGGCCTTTTTAATCCTCTTTACAGCTAAAGGATACTCCGCGCGTATGTAAACAATCCCTTTTTTGGCGCCGATGGCAAAACCGGCAATTACCATACCTTCAACAATTGTATGGGGGTCACCCTCAATAGCGCTCCTGTCCATAAAGGCTCCGGGGTCTCCTTCGTCGGCGTTACAAATAACATATTTCTCATCGCTTTTTTCTTTGGCGGTAAGCTCCCATTTGATCCCCGTAGGGAAACCCGCCCCGCCCCTACCGCGCAAACCGGATTTCTTGATTTCAGATATAACTTTTTCCGGGGACATA
>JBAZOE010000037.1:0-10382 GCA_041648875.1 Candidatus Omnitrophota bacterium | reverse complement strand
CCGCAGTACCTTTTCTGCTTATTCCATTGAGTTACCCCGTGCCGGATTAAAATAAGTTTTGTCATCATCACTTCTCCCCCGGGACCAAAACTACATTAGGCTTGCCTGTGATTGAATTATTGTTCACCAGAACAATGGTCTTATAAACTGTTTCAATATTTTGATAAGTTAAAACTTCTTCGGGCTTGCCTTCTTTAAAAATAACGCCTTTGTTCAGCAAGGCAATGCGGTTAGAATACGCGCTAGCCAGGTTTAGATCATGCAGGATCATTACAATCGTAAGGCCGTTCTTCCGGTTGAGCTTCTTCAGTAAATCCAAAGTTTGCACCTGATGGCCGATATCCAGATGAGCAGTCGGTTCATCCAGGAATAGAAGTTCAGGCTCCTGCGCCAAGGCCCGGGCAATAATTACCCGCTGGCGTTCCCCGGCGCTCAACTCATCTATGCGTTTATCCTTTAAGTTTAAAGTATCGGTTAAGAAAAGTTTTTCCCGGGCAATCTCCATATCTTTCTTGCCTTCAAACTGCAGTCTCTTTAAATGCGGGATCCTGCCCATCAAAACCAGTTCCATAACCGTAAAAGAAAAACCTGTTGATATATCCTGGGAGACAAAAGCCACCCTGCGGCAGAATTCCTTAAGATCCATGGCCGAAATGCTCTTATCCTTATAGAGAATTTCTCCTTTTCTTAAAGGAAGAATCCGCGTTGCCAGCCGCAGAAGAGTGGTCTTTCCCGATCCGTTAGGCCCGATGATCCCCAAAAAATCACCTTCCTGTACATCCAGGGATACACCCTTGATGACATCCTCCTTATAATATCCGCCGTTTACATTATTTATTTCCAATAACTTGCCCATTAGATCCTTTTTCCTTTTTTCAGGAGAATAATAAATACAGGGGCGCCGATTATCGCCGTGATCACACCTATGGGAATTTCAACAGGCGCAAAAAGCGTACGCGATAAAAGGTCGCAGAGGACCACAAATATGGAAGCAGCAAGACAGGTCACCGGTATCAGGATCTTATGATCCGGCCCCACAACCAGCCGCATCATATGCGGCACGATCAGGCCGACAAACCCGATTATCCCGCAGATGCATATTAAGCTAGCGGTAATTATTGCCGTAATAAGTATTAATATTTTTTTTATAGCCTGCGTGTTTATGCCAAGATGCACGGCTTCCTCCTCACCCAGGCTGATAGCATTTAAATCCTGGGCAAAAAGATAAATCCCGCATATCCCCAATACGACTGGAAGAGCGACTAAGAACAAAAGCTTGTAATCATAGACCTGCAGGCTTCCCCATAACCACCAGTTCATCTCATGCATCGCCTCATTACCAAACAAAGATACCAAAAATACTATTATTGAAGAAAAAGCAACCGAGACAATTACCCCGGATAGAATTAATGATTTATCCGCGATCAGGCCCCTTTCTTTCGCCAGACTGTAAACCAGGATAATACTGAGTATTGCTCCCAAAAAAGCAGCCAGCGGCATATAGAGCCTTGAGAGCCCAAGTATCGCAGCAGTTACTGCCGCCAGGCCCGCCCCGCTTGAAGTTCCAAGTAAATATGGCTCAGCCAAAGGGTTCCTTAAAATCGCCTGGAGCGCTATACCGGAAACCGCCAGGCCGCTTCCCACAAGGACAGCCGCGGCTATCCGCAAAAGGCGCAGATTAAAAATAACCTGATTATCCTTAAGTAAAAGACTGGCTAAAGGAATGTTCACCGCCCCCTTAACCAGGCCGAAGATTACCGCTAACCCTAGAAGGAAAAATAAGATCACGAACCTTTTCTTAAAATACATACTTATCCTCTCGGATACAATCTCTTATAAACCTCAGTCAGCCCCCGGATAATTCTTGGACCTGGCCTAAGTAGGGTATCCGGGTCAATATCATTAAACACCCGCTGATTCTTTACCGCCTCTATCTTATCCCAGCCAAAACGCTGTTTGGCCAATTTCAAAGAAGGCTCCTTATCCATATACGCCATAATAATGCACTGCGGATTAAGACTGATCACTTTCTCGGCGCTGATATTACAGTAAGGCCTGGGAAGCTCATGGGCAATATTGATCCCGCCTGCCAGGCTGATCAATTCATCTACAATAGAGCCTTTGGAGGCAGTCATCAGCGGTTCATGCCAGATTTCTACAAAAACCTTAACCCTTTTATCAATCGGGATAAGCCTTAGCTTGAAACCTATCGCGTTGACTTCGTCACTCATTTTCTTCGTCAAGGCAATAGCTTCCCCGGCTTTGTTGGTCAATTTACCTATATCTTTTATTGAATCGAACAATTCCTCCATACTCGTAGGGTCAGAAACATAGACATTTAAATTAAGCTGCCTTAGTTGATTAACAACCGGGGCCTGCTCAAGGCCGGTACAGAAAATATAATCCGGTTTTAAAGCGATTATCTTTTCAATATTCGGAGAACTGAAACTTCCGACCTTAGTTTTATTTTTTACTTCCGGTGGATAATTGCAGTAAGAACTTACCCCTACGATCTCCTTATCCAGGCCAAGGCTAAAGAGGATTTCAGTTGTTGATGGCGCAAGGGAGATATAGCGCGCTGAGGCAGCTTTAGCTAAGGCCGTCATGGCAAGAAAATAACCGATAAATAAACTTAACAGAACAATTTTCTTCATAATAGGACCCAACAATAAAAATACCCGATCTGGTACTTTTCGTACCTGGATCGGGCTTCACCCTGATAATACTTTTGGCCCATTCCACGAGGCGTTACTCTTCTTTATATAGGCAGGTCTTCTGGCTTGAGTCTTTAACCTACTGCTGCGCCTTCCCATGCCGACATTTGTCAACACAGTGGCTTTGGATTTCTTTTGCAGCTTTCGTCAACTCTTACAGCGGCGGGACCGCATCCGATTTGGCCGGCCGGCCACACCAACGCAATACCTTTAAGCGTTGGGTGAACAGCGCTAAGCTACGGATTTCCCTTAACCTATATGCTTAAATTTTCCTCTTTACTTTAACATCCAATAATAATTTGTCAACTTAAAATTCTATGCCTCTTCTTGCCTTGAACCCGCGCCTAAAGTAATGTTTAACTTCATTTATCCGGCTAACCAGGTCGGCACATTCGATAAGCCGTCTGGGCGCGCCTCTTCCGGTAAGCACCAATTCAATGGTTGCCGGCGTATATTTAATCAACTCAAGCACATCTTTAAGGCATACCAATTTAAGTTTTAAGGCAACATTAATTTCATCTAGAATAATTACTTGATAACTTTTGCGGGCAATAGCTTTCCTTATCTTCTCCATGGCCTGCTGGGCCGACTCTATATCAAAAGACCGCACTTTATGAAGAATAAAATAATCCCCGCCGAATTGTTCAACTTTTATATTCTTTATTTTCTGCAGCGCTTTATGTTCACTGCAGATACGGCCTTTGGCAAATTGAGCGATATAAACATTTAAACCTGCTCCTGAAGCCCTCAAAGCCAAGCCAATAGCCGCTGTAGTCTTACCCTTACCGTTACCCGTATAAACATGGATCATCCAGCTACCGCCTTCCAACTCATTATACCTAAAGCGCATAAAGCCGAGACGATGAGCCCTGCGCAAATAACCCCGGAGATTATAGCCATAAACGCGTAACGAAAACGGACCTTAAACAAAGAAGCCGCGATTACTCCGCTCCAGGCACCGGTCATAGGAAGCGGTATAGCCACAAAGATAACCAGACCCAAAGCCTCATATTTCTGGATAGCATCCGAATTCTTCCTGGTACGTTCAAATATCCAATCAAAGAAGCGCGAACAAATCTTGAATTTTCGTAAAAACCCGGTAACCGGCTTAAAAAAGAAAAGCGCGGGAGCCACAATAATACAATTACCCAGGACAGAAAGCCAAAAAGCTTTTGTTAAACTCATCCCGAATGACAACGCCAAAGGTATCGCCCCCCTTAGTTCAGAAACGGGTAAAGCCCCCACAATCATTACCACATAATCTTTGGGTAAATCTTTTAAACAGTTTAGAATAACATCAAGCATGTTTAAAACTCCTGAAAAATTCCAAAATTATAAAACGCGTAAATCTTAATGTATCAAAAAAAGGATCAATCCGGCTCTTTTGTCCCGAATAAATGGTCTGAACCGGAACAGATTCAATCTTAAACCCTAAACGCGATGCTTTAATCAGGATTTCTGACTCGGTTTCATATTTAGAAGTAGAGAAATCAATCTTTTGAAGCACTTCTTTCTTTACCAGGCGGAATCCACATTGAGTATCAGGTATATGCTGTTTGGTAATCACTGAAATCATCCATGACATAAAACGGTTAGCGGCAATACGCAAAACCGGCATATCTTTAGTCATAGCCATACGGTTACCGACTATAATCCCGCAGCCTGAAGATTCTGCCTTTTGGATAAAACTTTTAATATCATCTGCCGAATGCTGCCCGTCGCCATCCATGCTTATCACCGCCTCAAACCCCCGGGAGACCGCAAATGCATACCCTTTAATCAAAGAGGCTCCTTTGCCGGTATTCGACGGATTACGCAAGACCTCTGCGCCAAACTCCAGGGAAATTTTTACGGTATCATCATTTGACCCATCATCAATTATAACCGCCTTCAACCCTAATTTGTGTATCTGATTGATCAAGCCGCCAATAGCTTTGGATTCATTATAAGTTGGGATTATTACACAAGTATTCATTTATTCAGTCCAAAATCTGCGGAAGACATACCATTGATCAGGGTATCTACGTATATAATCTTCAAATATGTTTCTATAAACCTTAACCAAGTTAGCTAAGTCTTTTGGTTTATCACCGGTAGGGGTAAACTCAATAGGTTTCTCTATACTTAAAGTAAAGCTGTCGTCAGGGTTTCTGAGCATAAAACCAGGTATAATGGCAGCTCCAGTCATCAGGCTTAAAGCCGCAGGCCCTTCGGGAAAATGCGTTGGCTTGCCAAAAAAATCTATAACAATTCCCTTCTCGGTAAAATCCCGGTCGCCTACTAAAGCGACCATATGGTTATTCCTGATCTCTTGAATACAACTCCTGATAGCCTTGCCCATAGCGATAACATTAACTCCTTTTCTAGCCCTCTGGGAAACAAAAAAATCATTGACTTTGCCGTTCTTATGCGACAAAGCTACTGCCCAGAATGGGTAACCTAATTGAGCCAGGACAACTCCCCCTAACTCCCAATTACCCAGATGAGCAGTCAACACAACCACCCCCTTACCGGCTTCCAATGCCTGGTCAAAATAATGCAGGTTTTTTAATTTTATATTCTTATCAATATAAGCACGGTTGAGTTTTTCAAAACGGAAGAAGTCCGCCAGGTATTTTGCAAAATTTCTGAAGACCATCCTGCTTATTTTACGAAGCTGTCTGTTTTCTTTTTCCGGGAAAATAATCTTCAGGTTGGCTTTTACGAATCTTCTGTCGCGAAAAGCAAAAAAATAATGCAGGTCAGCCAATAAAACTGCGATGGCATAAACTAATCTTAGCGGCAAAACCAGTGCGATAAATTGACCGAAGCGGTAGAAATAATAGTTTAACACGATTTATATGCTCAAAAGAAGCCTGGCGACATCCATGCTCGCGTTAGGCTTAGCAATCTCTGCCGCAGCCTGCCTTAATTTCTCTAGCTTTGTCCTGTCCCCTGCTAATAATTCGTCAATAACCTTATATACTTCTTTAGGGTCGTCCACCTTAATTGCCGCTCCTTTATGCGTAAGAAAATTAGTATTATTGATTTCCTGTCCCGGGATAGGCTTAACTATAATCATGGGAAGCCTTGCGCTTAATACTTCAGCGGTAGTTACCCCACCGGGTTTAGAAATAATCAGTTTAGAAATATGCATTAATTCATGGATGTTCTGCACAAAACCAAAAAGATGGACCTCTTTTTTCAAACTGCTGATTTTACGCTTGAGCGTTCGGTATAATTTCTTATTAGTTCCGGTAATGATTAATTCCTGGATATTCTGCTTAACCTTTTCAAGCGATTTGACTATAGTCTTGATCGGCCCCAGCCCCTGGCCTCCGCCCATAATTAATACTACGGGTTTACGCGGATTCAGGTTTAATTTACGAAAAATCTCCTCACTACTCAGTTTTTGGTTAAACTTATGGTCAAAAGGTATCCCATATGGCTTAATTTTTTCAGGAACAACCCCCTTTTTTTCCAGCCGCTCCGACACATCTTCCGAAGGGGTTATATAATAATCCACTGTATCGTAAACCCAATAGGAATGCGGTATATAATCCGTAAGCACAGCCACCAGCGGCAAGTTTAATCCGCAAGCTTTCTTATAATCGGCGACCATACCGCAGGGAAATGCCTGGGTACAAACTACCATGTCCGGCTTGAAGTTGTCGAAAAGTTTCTTAAGTTTTGGTGAATTTGATTTATGCACGCTTTTTTTGATTTTTTCTAAGCCCTTAACCACGCTGGGATTATCATAAAGATAGTCCCATACCTGAGGCGTATACTTGATAACTTCCATATAAATCCGGTTAATTACCTTCTCTGATATCGGATTGGTATAATTAAAAGCATTAATATTTAAAATCTCACATTCCGGTGAAAGCGCCTTAAGCGCCTTTTCAATAGCCATAGTAGCGCTGCGGTGGCCGGAAACTTCGGATATATACATTAAAATTATACGCTTGGGTAACATAAGGATTAAATCTTGCCTTCCTTGCAGAGATCCAGAAAAGAATCGGCAATGCGGGGAGAAAACTGCCGGCCGCTTAATTGCCTGATCTCATTAACAGCCTTATCTTTGGACATGGCCAGGCGGTATGGCCGGTCAGTGCTCATAGCATCAAAAGAATCCGCTACTGAAATTATAGAGGCAATCAAGGGGATCTGTTCGCCGCTTAGGCCCTCGGGGTAACCTTTTCCGTCAAAACGTTCATGATGGTATCTGACTCCTAACATTGAACCTTCTAATTCCTTAATCGGTTTAAGGATATTTACCCCGATCATAGGGTGCTCTTTAATGCGGTTACGCTCACCAACAGTAAGCTCGTTTCTTTTGTTTAAGATATGTTCCGGCACACCGATCTTGCCGATATCATGCAGGAGGCTGGCAATATGCAAATTCTCTAAGAATTTGGCGTCAAAATATTTCTCATCTTTCTGTCCGATCCTGCGGGCAATTTCAAGGCTTAAATTAGTTACACGGGTAGTATGCCCGTGGGTATAATTATCTTTCGCTTCAATAGCCGCTGCCAAGGCGATAGTTGTACGCACAAACAACTGGTGTTTACGGTCTAACTCAAGCCCTAACTCCCTAAATAACTGGGCATTCCTGACGGCCATTGCCACATTAGAATTAAGGGCGACAAAAAAATCCAATTCTTCATCTATGAAATTCCTGCCGTTATCCTTCTTTCCCAGAAGTAAAATTCCCAGCAATTCATCGCGAAAATAACTGGGGATGCAAACCAGGGATTCTAAAAGCTCCATCTGATACAAGACATGGGCTAGCTGCTGCCTGAGCTCCTGTTTTATTTTAGAATTTTTCAGCGCGGATTTTGCTTCGCTATGAAGCAAAACTTCCCTGCCAAATAAAGAACGATTCATCCGGCTCCTGAAGAAACGAATCAACACATCATCTTTATCAATACGGACTAAATCCAAGGGAATCTTCTTGCCTAATGAGCCCTTTGAAACAGTAAGCAGGTAACTTTCTTTTCTTTTATCATGTAAAAAGAAACTTGCATGGGCAATCTTGGCCTTATTGACCATCATGCGCACCATCATCTTAATTAAAAGATCAGGATCATGCACAAAGATCATGTTATTGGCTGCGTTTTGGAGCTCTTTCTTATAATCGATCGCCATATTTTAAATTTAATGAGGCCACAACTTATGGAGTGACAGCGAACATAAGTTGTTTGGCCGAATTAATCCCTGACGTTACGAGTAGTATTTTGGCGCACCGCGCCAAAGTACTACGAGTGTATAACGGCGGGGATCTTTGCTTAGGTAGCTATACTTTACTAGAAAAACAGGGGATTGTCAAGGCGGGTACAAACCTTACTCTTCATTGATAATCGCCAGGATCTGGCCAACTTCCACAGTGTTTCCTTCACTATACATTATTTCAGAGATTACGCCTGTGCAGGGACTAGGCAAATTAAATGTGGCTTTATCAGTGGTCAGCTCAACCAGGTCATCCTTCTCTTTTACCCTTTCCCCATCCTTGGCAAACCAATATGAAACAGTTGCCTTAGTGATCCCCTCTCCTAATTCCGGTAAAACCACTTTTATCATGGTACCCCCCCTAATCTTTGACAGTTTCACGAAGAGATTCTGAAAGCGTTGGATGCGCGAAGATAACCGCGCGGATCTGGCTTACTTTCAAACGCAGTGAAACAGCCATAGTCAAAATAGCGATAAGCTCCGTAGCTTTCGGGCCGATTATACAGCCTCCGATTACTTCTTCGGTATCCTGCTTAGAAACAACTTTGATAAAACCTTCATGCTCCTCAATAATACGCGCCATTGCCGAAGCGCGAAAATCAAATTTATTTACTTTAACCGCAAAACCAGCGGCACGGGCTTTTTCTTCGCTTAAGCCAACGCTGGAAATTTCAGGATCACAAAATACGCAGGCAGGCACAACAGAATTATCCGCTTTATTTTTATTACCTGAAATCATATTATCAACCGCTGCCACCCCTTGATAAGCCGCATAATGGGCAAGCATAATTTTAGACGCGCAATCTCCTGCCGCATATATATTGGTTACACTGGTCCTGAGGAAATCATCAACAGCTATAGCTTTTTTATCCAGTTTTATCCCTAAATTTTCCAAACCTAATCCGGAAATATCAGGCTCTCTTCCCACGCAAACCAGTATTCTTTCGTAAATATTCAAATCAAGGCCCGATATATCCGAGCTAGTATAAACTTTTATTCCTTTTTTCTTAAAAGTTACCTCGATTTTTCTTGATATTTCACTGTCCTCCCCGGGCAAAAATAACGGCAGCTTTTCCGCCATAGAAACCTCAACCCCTAAAGCTGCAAATAAACTGGCAAACTCGCAGCCAATTACCCCCCCTCCGACAATCAACAAAGAACGCGGAAGTGAGGTTAGCGAAAGGGCCCCTTCGCTGGAAATTATTTTAACAGCATCAAATTTTAACTGGGCTAACTCAACAGGCTGGCTTCCGGTAGAAATAAGCATGAATTTTGCAGAAATCGGGCGGCCGTCAACTTTTATTTCATGGGGTGAAATAATCTGCGCCTTTGATTGAATGAAATCAATTCCGGAAAGCCTGCCTTGCATGCCTTGAGCAAGGACTCGAACAAGGTTATTTTTTCTTTCCTGGATTTTACTAAAGTTAAAGCGGGGATTATCCGACTCAACGCCAAAACCGGATGATTTCTTGATGAGTGAATATGTTTTTGCGCAAGCGATTAAAGCTTTGGTAGGTATGCAGCCCTGATTAAGACAGGTTCCTCCGATTTTATTACATTCAATAAGGCAAACCTTAAAACCTGATTCTTTTGCCCTTAAAGCAGCGTTAAAACCTGCCCAACCTGCACCAATAACAGCTAGATCATACATAGGCATGGGATTTAAGCCAATAATTGCGCTGCTGCCTGAGCCACCTGGATGGCCGATTTATTCAATCTGCTATTTTCTTCCTGCGAAAGTTCTAATTCAATAATCTTTTCTATGCCATTCTTGCCCAGGCGGCAAGGGACGCCAATACAGGTATCCTTAATGCCATATTCTCCATTTAAATAACTGCATAAACCAATAATACGTTTTTCATCCTTTACGATAGCCTTAACTATCGCGGCAATTGCCGCCGAAGGAGCAAAAAAAGCACTGCCTGTACCAAGGTTGGCAACAATCTCAGCTCCTCTTGCGACCGTGCGGCTGACCAAAGACTTAATTTTATCTTCATTCATAAATTCATCAAGCAGCACGCCTTTAACCTTGGTAAAACCAGGTAACGGCATCATAGCCTCGCCATGGGCGCCAATCACCAAAGCCTCAATGTCTGTGCTCAACAAACCCAACTCCTGGGCTGCCAAATTAGCAAAACGGGCGGTATCCAAACTAATCCCCATTCCAAAAAGCTTTTGAGGTTTAAAACCAGTGATTTTTAAAGCATAAAGCGTCATAATATCCAAAGGATTGGTTACTATTATAACAATAGCATCTTTGGCCAAATCTTTCACATTCAAACATACATCTTTCAATATCTGGGCATTCTTTGCCAAGAGCTCTTCCCGGCTCATACCGGGTTTACGCGCCAGGCCGGCAGTGACTACCACAATATCTGAACCTTTAACCTGCCTGATATCATCGCTGCCTTTAATATTATAGTTATATTTCAATATTGGCCTGGCATCCTCCAAATCCAT
>JBAZOE010000036.1:0-10388 GCA_041648875.1 Candidatus Omnitrophota bacterium | reverse complement strand
ATGTGCTTACGAAAATAATTGCTAAAGAGAGGCCGGATGCTATATTACCTACTCTTGGAGGACAAACCGGATTAAATTTAGCGTTCTTTTTAATGAAACAGGGGGTTCTTAAGAAATACAGGGTTGAATCCATAGGTTCTTCCGTGGATGCTATTTCTTGCGCCGAAGACAGGGATCTTTTTAAGAAAGCAATGCAGGAGATTGGAGTGGATCTTCCTAAGAGCGGAATTGCTACAACTGTTAAGGAAGGAATGAAGATTGGTTTAGATATAGGGTTCCCTTTAATCCTGCGTCCCGCATATTGCCTGGGAGGCAGCGGAGGAGCTATAGCTTATAATAAAGAGGAATTGGAAGTTTTTTTGGCCAAGGGAATCGAGGCCAGCCCGGTGCATCAGGTTTTAGTAGAACAATCGGTTTTAGGCTGGAAGGAGATTGAATTTGAAGTAATGCGCGATTGCGCGGACAACGTGATTATGATTACTTCTATGGAAAACGTCGATCCTATGGGCGTGCATACGGGAGATAGTATTGTTGTCGCTCCTGCCCAAACTTTGACTGCCGAGGAGTACGGCAATTTTGTTAATCTTTGCAAAAAGATTATCCGTAAGATCGGCATATCAGGCGGAGGGGCTAATATTCAGTTTGGCCAGAATCCGGATAACGGCAAGATTGTGATTATTGAAGTTAACCCCAGGCTTTCCCGTTCCTCGGCTTTGGCATCAAAAGCTACGGGAATTCCGATTGCTAGAATTGCCACAAAATTAGCAATCGGCCTGACCTTACCAGAAGTAATGAACCAGATTACCAGTAAAACCACCTCATTCTTCGAACCGACAGTGGATTATTGTGTATTTAAAATATGCAGGTTTACTTTTGAGAAATTTCCGTATGCCGAAAGAGTATTAAATACGTCAATGAAGGCCGTAGGAGAAGCAATGTCTATCGGTAGGAATTTTAAAGAGGCCCTGCAAAAAGGTATACGTTCAATTGAAATAAAGCGGTATGGTTTTGGCGCTGACGGTAGGGATAAGATCAGCGATGAAATGCTTAAAAACGCGGATAGCATTTTGCTTAAACAAATTAAGGATAAAATTTTTACTCCCAACGATGAGAGGCTTTTTTATATACGTTATGCGTTGAAAGCCGGATTAAGCATAGATGAAATTTACGCGTTAAGCCGCATTGACCGTTGGTTTATCGATAACATGAAACAGTTGGTGGAGATGGAAGAAGAAATTAAGCGCTATAAAAACAATAAGACAGAAGATGAACCCAATATACCGCAGGAACTATTGGCGCAGGCAAAAGCAGACGGGTTTTCCGATATTCAACTTGCTTTTCTGCTGAATACCAAGGAGGAGAAAGTGAGGCAACTGCATAAAAAGAATAATTCAAAATCGGTTTATAAATTAGTAGATACTTGTGCCGGCGAGTTTAACGCCAAGCAGCCGTATTTCTATTCGACACAAGAAACTAAGGATGAGGCCAGGCCAAGCAAGAACAAAAAAGTGATAATTTTGGGCGGTGGACCAAATAGGATTGGTCAGGGCATAGAGTTTGATTATTGCTGCTGTCATGCTGCCTATGCGCTTAAAGAGGAAGGTGTAGATAGTATTATGGTTAATTGTAATCCGGAGACAGTTTCTACCGATTATGATACTTCTGACCGGCTTTATTTTGAGCCGCTGACTTTTGAAGATATCATGAATATTGTCGAATTGGAGAAACCCATAGGTGTGATCGTGCAGTTTGGCGGTCAGACTCCGATTAACCTAGCGGTGGCTTTAAGGCAGGCAGGGGTAAATATTTTAGGGACTAGTTCTGAAAGTATTGATATTGCCGAGGACCGCAAACGCTTCAAACACATGATTGATAAATTGGGGTTGTTGCAGCCGAATAGCGGAACAGTGTTCACTTTTGAAGAGGCCCAGAAGGTAGCCAGTAATATTGGCTATCCTGTATTAGTCAGGCCTTCATATGTATTGGGCGGCCGGGCTATGGAGATTGTTTATGACGCAGAGTTATTGGAAAGATTCATTAAGGAGGCGGCCGAAGTTTCCGGAGAACATCCTATATTGATTGATAAATTCCTGGAGGATGCTATCGAAGTGGACGTGGATTTAATCGGAGACGGCCAGACTTTTGTTATCGGTGGAATTTTGGAGCACATTGAACAGGCAGGGGTGCATTCAGGTGATGCGGCAATGTCTCTGCCTACTTACACTCTATCTCCGGAGATCTTAAAAAAGATAAGAGAAGCTACTTACCGCTTAGCCAAAGAATTAAATATCATTGGCTTGATGAATGTGCAATATGCGGTTAAGGATGCCAAGGTGTATATCTTGGAAGTTAACCCCCGCGCTTCCCGTACCGTGCCTTTGGTCTCCAAGGTTATTGGTGTGCCCCTGGCAAAGTTGGCAACTAAGGTTATGTTGGGCAAGAAATTAAAGGATTTAGGTTTTACTGAAGAGACCATACCTCGGCACGTGGCAGTAAAAGAATCAGTTTTTCCTTTTAACCGTTTTCCAGGAGTAGATGTAATGTTGGGTCCGGAGATGAAATCTACCGGAGAGGTTATGGGGATTGACGCGGATTTTTCCAGCGCTTATATCAAAAGCCAGATTGCCGCAGGACAAAAGATTCCCAAAAAAGGAAATGTCTTTATCTCTGTGCATGACCGGGATAAAAGAGATGTGATCGCAATCGCCAAAAAATTAAAAGATTTAGGTTTTAATATTTTCGCCTCCAGTGGTACAGCCTCGGTTTTAGAAAAAAATAATATTCCGGCTAAGGTGCTGCCTAAGATCACCGAGGGCAGGCCGAATATCCTGGACCTGATGAAAGACGGCAAGATCCAGATGGTTATTAATACTCCTTCAGGCAGGATACCCCGTCAGGATGAGGTCAAGATCCGCTCGCAGGTAATCCTTTACAACATACCTTATACCACTACGATCTTTGGAGCCCAGGCAACGGTAAACGGGATCGAGATGTTCATGAAAAAAGATTTAAGCGTGAAATCGTTGCAGGAGTATCATAAGGTCAAGGGGAAGAAAATTAAGTAGGTAAGAATATGCCGGAGTTGCCGGAAGTAGAGACAATCAGGAGGGATTTACAAAAGGTAATCCTGGGCAAAAAAATTATCAGGGTCTGCGTGCATAATCCCATGGTTATACGGGAGCCTTCGCCGGCTGTATTTAAAAATAATCTCAAAGGGCTGGTTATAAAAAAGATATTACGCAGGGGGAAACTGTTGATTTTAGAGCTATCGAATGGTTCGTCCTTAACTATACATTTAAAGATGACCGGCCAGTTGGTTTACCCCGGAGGATCCAAGAATAGCAGGGTGGCTTTTCATCTCTCCGGAGGCGAAATCCTGGATTTTAATGATCAGCGCTTATTCGGGGAATTACGTTTAGTTGATGACTGGAGAAAAATAAAATTTGTTCAAGGGCTTGGACCTGAGCCATTTGATTTGACTTATGACGATTTTAAGGATATGCTCTCTAAGAAGAAAACCAAAATCAAGCCTTTATTGTTGGAACAATCATTTATCTCAGGGATCGGTAACCTTTATGCTGCCGAGATCTTGTTTCGGGCTAAGATTAACCCGTGGAGGTCTGCATCGAACTTAACTGATAAAGAAAAAAAAGCGCTGTATAAAGAAATTAAAGAGGTCTTAAACAGCGCGATTACGCACGGTGGTTCTTCCATCGATGATTATGTGCGGCTATCCGGTAAAAAGGGAAATTATGTTAAGTTCCATCGTGTTTATGGCAGGCAGGATAAGCCTTGTTTTGTTTGCAAGAGTTTAATTAAAAGGATTACTCAAGGAGGCAGAGGCACATATTTTTGCCCCAAGTGCCAGAGATAGATTATGAAAAAACGACTTAAAATTAACGGAATAATTATGTCCTGCGCGGCGCTTATAGTTGTATTTTTCCCCAGGTTTTTCTTTCGGAACAATATTTCCGGAAGAATAGAGGAATACGTTGAGATTTTGGGTTTTTCCTTTATTCTTTTAGGCCAGATAATCCGCGTCTCTGCCCGCGGATATAAAGCAGAACATTCTTGCGAAAGCCAGGCATTAATACAAGGTGGTCCTTACCAAATAGTGCGTAATCCCATGTATCTGGGGATACTTTTAATCGGTTTAGGCGTGGTGTTGGCAGTGTTCAAATGGTGGACAGCGGTAATTTTCATTATAGTTTTTGTTATTCGGTATATAATGCTTATATATAAAGAGGAAAAAAAACTTTTAGCCTTGTTTCCCGAGTCATATAAAGATTATTGCAAGAAGGTGCCGCGTATTCTTCCGGCGTTGTCTGCGATAGCCAGTTTAGATATAAGCGAGTATTTACCTATAAAGCTAATCTGGTTTCGAAAAGAAATCGGTTCAATTATAACGCTTCTTTTATTGACTTTATTGGTAGAATCCTGGGAGGATATTTCTGGTAAGGGGTTTAAGGTGTATATTTACCAATCCGCCTGGTTGTTCCTGACATTTGTTTTATTTATAATTTTCGTAATTTTACTAAGCAGATGGACAAATAAAAAAGATGGAAGCGGTACAGCTAAAAGCTAAAATAATTTCCAATAAAAAGCTCAAATGTAATTATTGGTATTTAGAATTTGATTCTCGAATAATTGCTAAGAGCGCCTTGCCCGGGCAGTTTATAGAGGTTAAAACCGGCAATGGAATTGACCCATTATTAAGAAGGCCAATCAGCGTCCACAGCGTAAGCGGAACGCAGGTTAAGCTTGTTTATGAAGTTATCGGTAAGGGCACGCAGATTCTATCTGAGAGAAAACCCGGTGCTTTCTTGGATGTTATCGGACCGCTGGGAAATGGTTTTGAATATAACCGGCTAACCAAGAAATTAGATAAACAGAAAACTATTTTAGTTGCCGGAGGCATGGGTGTGGCCCCTTTGGTTTTTCTGGCGGAAAAGATAAAATCTCATAGACCGGTGGTCTTGATCGGCGCCAGGAATAAAGAGCAGGTTCTTTGTGCTCAAGAGTTTAAAGATTTAGGCTGTAAGGTAATTATAACCACGGATGACGGATCCTTGGGGTTTAAGGGCAGGGTTACGGAGCTTTTAAAGGGATTCTTATCCGAAAACCAGAAAACAGGCAAACCGGAACATATATACGCCTGCGGGCCGCAGCCAATGTTAAAAACTGTTGTTCAGATCTCTCGTGAAAATAATATTGCCAGCCAGCTTTCGCTAGAAACTCATATGGCATGCGGATTCGGCGTCTGCTTAGGATGTGTTGTGTCTACTAAAACCGGATATAAAAGAGTTTGTAAGGATGGCCCGGTTTTTATGGGCAAGGAGCTGATTTGGTAAAACATGCCAAGCCAAATTTGAGCGTCAACATAGGAAGCCTTGTTTTAAGGAACCCGGTGATGGTTGCTTCCGGGACTTTCGGATATGCCGAAGAGTTTAAGGGGCTCCTGGATTTAAAGAAGTTGGGAGCTATTGTTACCAAAACCATTACCATTAAACCCCGGCATGGCAATATTTCCCCCCGGACCTGTGAAACTCCTGCCGGCATGCTTAATTCTATAGGCCTGGAAAATCCCGGCATAGACAGTTTCATTAAAAATAAACTTCCCTTTTTAAAAAAACTGGGTATTCCCATTATTGTAAGTATCGCCGCAGAAGATGATCCCGGTGAATTTTATATTTTGGTTGGACAGTTGGATAAAATAAACGAGGTTTGCGCGATTGAATTGAACATTTCCTGCCCGAATATGCAGAAAAACAAGTTAATCTCTCAGGATGCCGGGGAAACATCCGCATTAGTCAGCGCGGTGCGTAAACTTACCAAGAAATGTTTGATTACTAAATTGTCTCCTAACGTAACCTCAATTTCAGACATTGCTTTAGCCGCGCAAGAGGCAGGAAGTGATGCTGTAGCTTTAATTAATACGCTTTCCGGCATGAGTATAGATGTATATAAACGTGCATCCAAGATTGGGTCCTGGGTTGGCGGATTAAGCGGTCCGGCAATCAGGCCGATAGCGGTTAAGATGGTTTGGGAGGCTTATAATAAGATTAAGATTCCTATTATCGGCATGGGTGGTATAATGGATATAGAAAACGCCTTGGAATTTTTCTTTGCCGGTTCTACAGCTATTAGCGTAGGAACCGCAAATTTTATTAATCCGAGGGCAAGCCTTGAAATTATCTCCGGGTTAGAAAAATATATGGCGGATAATGGTATCTTAAATTTGAGTAATATTACCGGAAAGTTAAAAGCATGCGAGGATTAAATAGTCCCAAAGTCATACTTGCCTTGGACGTGGATACGCTTAAAGAAGCCAAAAGTTTTCTAGACAGGCTTTATCCTAAGATAAATATCTTTAAGGTAGGCAGCCAGCTTTTTACCGCTTACGGGCCCAAGATTATTGAAATGCTGCATCAAAAAGGCGCCCAGGTTTTTTTGGACCTTAAATATTTCGATATTCCTAATACCGTAGCCAAAGCTGTGGCAGCAGCCGTGCGCCAAAAAGTAAAAATGCTTACTGTGCATATTTCCGGAGGCAAGGAGATGCTGGAGGCTGCCGTTTTTTCGGCAAGAGAGCAAGCGAGGGTTTCTAAACTGAGCCGGCCGCTGTTAATCGGGGTTACAGTTTTAACCAGTAAAAACGCCAAAACCGAAGAAATACTTGCGCTGGCAAAAATGGGGATTAATTGCGGGTTGGATGGCGTAGTTTGTTCCGTCAACGAAGCGCCTGTTTTGCGAAAGAAGATAAAAAAGAATTTTATTATCGTGACCCCGGGGATTAGATTGAATGATTCCGTTAAAGATGACCAGAAGAGGATAGCTACCGCAAACCAGGCAGTAAAAGCAGGAAGTGATTTTTTAGTAATAGGCAGGCCAATTTTAAAGGCAGATAATCCGCTGGTAACAGCGGAAGAACTTTTAGGAGACCTATATGGCAGAAGAGATTAAGGATTTGATTGCCAGGATACAGCAGGAAGGGGTAATGGCGGCTGAAAAGCAGGCTGCGCAAATTAAGACCGAGGCAGATTCCATGTCCCGGAAAATAATTGCAGAAGCAAAAATACAGGCTGAGAAGATTATTGAACAGGCCAATCTTGAGGCTAAAAAACTGGATGATTCCACCAATGCCTCTTTAAAACAGGCAGGAAGGGATTTGCTGATCAGCTTAAGAAAAGAAATTAATTCTATGCTGGATAAGCTGGTTAAGTCAAATATGCGCCAGGTTTTGAATATGGAAGAATTAACCAGGATTATCAGGGATTTGATTAAGAACGCGCCCCTTTCTTTGGGCAGCCAGATTGTTATTTCCCTTGCCCAGCAAGATAAGGATAAAATAGAAAAGGAATTTTTAATGCAGTTGGCGGAAGAGACAAAAAAACAGATAATTTTAAACTCCGCGGATGGAATTGACGGCGGGTTTATAATCAGCTTTGATTCCGGTAAGTCCACATTTGATTTTAGCACCCAGGCTTTGGCAGAGTATATAGCCGGTTCCTTAAAGCCCGGGCTGAACAAAATTTTAAAATCAGAATAAATGGGAGCTTATTATATATATTTGATTTCCAGCCTGCCGATGCTTAGTTTTTTTTCCCGGCCTCCTTTTGGTTTAGAGGATTTTCTTGCTAAGTGCAAAGGGTTAATTCCGGAAGCAGAGGCCGAGTTTTTGCGCGATGCCTGCTATAAGGAAGTATCTATCTTAAACCTGGGAGCCGCTGCGTCAGGCATGTTGGGAAAATGGGTAAATTTTGAGATAGCTTTAAGGAATGAATTGGCCCGCGGCAGGGCCAGGCGTAAAAAGATAGATGTTTTGAAATTTATCCATTTTCCGGATGAACCTGAAGCGTATATAAGCCATGTGGCTATGGCTGCTTATAGGAGTTCTTCTGTATTGGAAGCGGAAAAGATCCTGGATCGAGCAAGATGGGATTTTCTGGAATCTTTAAGCCTTGGGCATTATTTTGATTTTGATTTTCTTATGTTTTATCTTTTAAAACTGAAGATTTTAGATCGCTGGGATAAAGTACAAAAAGCGGATAAGGAATATTTGTTTAACCAGGTAGTCGGAAACTAATATGAAAAAGAAAAGAATCGGGCGCATCGTAAAAGTTAATGCCAATATGGTTGTCGCAGAAGTTGATGGGCATATTATTCAGAATGAAGTAGCTTATATTGTGCATGGGATGGAGCGTTTGAAAGCGGAGGTAATCCGCGTGAGGGGAAATCGCGCGGAGATGCAGGTTTATGAAAACACAGCGGGTTTAAGGGCGGCTCAAGAGGTTGAGTTTAGCGATGAACTGCTTTCTGTTGAGCTTGGGCCGGGATTATTAGGTCAGATTTTTGACGGGCTGCAAAACCCGCTTCCGGCTTTAGCGCAAAAATGCGGTTTTTTTCTTAAGCGCGGAGTATATCTTGAAGCTCTTCCTGATGAAGTAAAATGGGATTTCACGCCTTTGGTAAAACCAGGGGATAAAGTCTTATCCGGAAGCTGGCTGGGTTTTGTTCCGGAGAAGATATTCAAGCATTATATTATGGTTCCTTTCGCCTTTTCCGGAAGTTTTGAAGTATTAAATATTGTTGCTTCGGGAAGGTATAATTTAAAGCAGCCGATTGCCCAAATTAGAAGCGCAGAGGGGTCAATACATGATGTTTCTTTGCAGCAGATCTGGCCGGTAAAAATTCCTATTCAGGCCTATAAAGAAAAATTAAGGCCGTCTGAGCCGTTGGTAACAAAAATGCGCCTTATCGATTCACTCTTTCCGGTTAGCCGCGGCGGGACATATTGTATCCCCGGTCCGTTTGGGGCGGGGAAGACTGTTTTACAACAGTTGACCAGCCGGCACGCGGAAGTGGACATAGTAATAATTGCCGCCTGTGGAGAGCGCGCCGGAGAGGTGGTGGAGACACTTAAAACCTTCCCTGAGTTAATTGATCCGCGCACCAATAAACCGCTTATCGACCGGACGGTAATTATTTGTAATACCAGTTCTATGCCCGTAGCTGCTCGGGAATCCAGCGTTTATACCGCGGCAACTATCGCGGAATATTACCGTCAGATGGGCCTAAATGTTTTATTGCTTGCCGATTCTACTTCGCGTTGGGCTCAAGCCATGCGTGAGATGTCCGGAAGACTGGAGGAGATTCCCGGAGAAGAGGCCTTTCCTGCTTATCTTGAATCGCGTATAGCTTCTTTTTATGAAAGAGCGGGGCTGGTCCGTTTACATAATGGTCTCACCGGTTCTGTCACTATTGGGGGCACAATCAGCCCTGCCGGAGGTAACTTTGAGGAACCGGTTACCCAGGCTACGCTTAAGGTAGTCGGAGCCTTCCATGGGCTTTCCCGGGAACGCTCTGATGCTCGCAGGTATCCGGCGATTGACCCGTTAACCAGCTGGAGTAAATATAAAGGGTTTATTGAACAGGAAAAAGAAGGCCTTGGCCATGAAATCTTACGCAGAAGCCATGAGATCTTTCAGATGATGAAGGTTATCGGAGAAGAAGGGACATCTCTTAAGGATTATATTGAATACCTTAAAGGAGAATTCTTCGATTTTGTTTATCTGCAGCAGAATGCTTTCGATCCTGTGGATGAGTCTTCTTCCCAGGAAAGGCAGGTTTATATATTTAACTTTATTTATGATATTTTGTCTTCAGAATTTAAATTGGAGGATAAGCCAGGGGCACTGCATTTCTTCCAGAAATTAAGGCAATTGCTGCGCACCTGGAATTCTGCCGCCTGGAACAGCGGGGAATTTAAGAAAATGGAAGAAGAGATACAGATATTCCTGGAAGAGAACAGGATTCAGAAAACGGAGTAAAGATGCAAAAAATCTATACTAATATTATTCAAATAGCCGGTGATGTCATTACCGTGGAAGCCGAAGGCGTGGGATATCTTGATATCGCTGAAATCACTACCCGCCGCGGCGTATCTTTGGCCCAGGTTATCCGTATTGATTCCCAAAAAATATTTCTGCAGGTTTTTGCCGGCAGCCGGGGTATATCCACAGGAGATAAAGTAAGATTCCTGGGTTATCCCATGCGTGTTGCTACAGGAGAAAATTTATTGGGCCGCATATTTAATGGAAGCGGCCTGCCTTTAGACCGCGGCCCGGCATTATCAGAGGATATGGTTGAGATTGGCGCCCCGCCGGTTAATCCGGTAAAAAGAATAGTCCCCGATAAGATGATTCGCACCGGCATTCCCATGATTGATGTTTTTAATTCTTTGGTGGAATCCCAGAAATTGCCGATTTTTTCAATTGCCGGAGAGCCGTATAATGAACTCTTGTCAAGGATTGCTATCCAGGCTGAAATCGATATTATTATTCTCGGAGGCATGGGTTTAAAATATGATGATTATTTATTTTTTAAAG
>JBAZOE010000035.1:0-10397 GCA_041648875.1 Candidatus Omnitrophota bacterium | reverse complement strand
TACGGAGTATTTCGCGTTAAAAAACGCTTCTATTAAACAACTTTCTGATTCCGGGGTCATGTTTGTGGTCGCCCGGCAGGAGGTGGATTATAAATTTCCCGCCGTTTACGGAGATGAACTGGATATCCTGACCCAGGTGGGAGCGGTCAGCGGAGTGCGAGTTGAATTCTTGCATGAAATCTATAATCAGAATAAACGGCTTATTGTCAAAGCTAAAACCCTCCTTGTCTGCGTGGATAAGCATTTAAAGCCGCAGGCCATTCCCGAGGACCTTCGTAAAAAATTGGCTTAGTCTTTTAATCTTTTAGTAATATTGGAGAGAGAAATGGAAAACTTGGAGTTATTGCGCACCAGGCGCAGCATAAGGGCGTTTCAAGATAGAAGCATCGGCAGGCAAGACCTGGAGAAGATTGTTGATTGCGCCAGGTTTGCCCCAACGGCAAGAAACGTGCAGCCTTGGGAGTTTGTAGTGGTTACGGATAAACATAAATTAACTGAATTTGCTAAATTAGCTGAAAATGGCAGGTTTATTGCCCAGGCATCTGCCTGTATCGCGGTTTTTTGCCTTGACACAAAATATTACCTTGAAGATGGCTGCAGCGCCACTTGTAATATTCTTTTAGCGGCAACAGCTCTCGGTATCGGTTCTTGCTGGGTAGCCGGGGATAAAAAGCCATATTCGGCCCAGGTAAACGCTTTATTGAATGTTCCTATGGAGATGAAATTAATCAGCTTGATCGCCTTGGGCTATCCGCGGGAAAAAGATTGTTTTAAGCAGGCGGATAAACGTAAGCTTAAAGAAGTTTTACGCTGGGAGAAGTTTTGATGCCTCAAATTATTTGGTCAGGGCAAACCGGTTGTTTGTTGCCGCTGCTTATTATTCTCAACCTTTTATTCGGCAGGGCGGTTTTTAATTCAACTTATCTTTGGTTGGGTATTGAGGTTGGGCTTATTCTTATATTTATTATTAAGTTGCATATTTTTATGCGTAAAATCCTCCAGGGGTTAGGGCAGCAAGCCCGTGGATCAGCTTCCGGTAACCGAAGTCATCGTCCAGGGGGTCCTCATGGCAGGGTTATTGATGTGGAGGGCGAGGTAGTTGAGGAGAAAAAGAAGCTTAACTAATGCTCCAAAATCAACGAATCCAGGTATTTGTTATTGACAAGTAATGTAGTTGTGTTAACATAATGCCTAATTTTTAAAAGATTGCGCGATAGTTTAAAATAAAACATGTTTCTGAAAGGAGCGGAGTAAAAATGGGTTTTGATCTGTTGTTGCTGGCGCCGGTTGGTTCAATTTTAGCTTTAGGTTTCGCGTTTTATCTGGCCTTAAGCATTATGAAAATGGATGAAGGCACGGATAAGATGAAAGAAATAGCTCAGGCAGTCCGCGTAGGGGCCCAGGCTTATTTAAAAAGGCAGTATCTTGGGGTATCCATGTTTTTTGTAGTGGTATTCTTTATTCTTCTGGCTATGGCTATGAAGAATTATCTGGTTATGTTCGTGCCCTTCGCGTTTTTAACCGGCGGGTTCTTTTCAGGTTTATCCGGTTTTATCGGTATGACTATTGCCACGCAATCATCTAACCGTACTGCCCAGGCAGCTTCTAAGAGCCTGAATTCAGGCTTGCGCGTAGCTTTCTCCAGCGGCGCGGTTATGGGGCTTACAGTAGTCGGTTTAGGATTGTTAGATTTAAGCGTCTGGTATTATTTTCTAAACTGGTATTATTCCTGCCATCCTATCCCGTTAGGCACGGATAAAATCGCCGCGATTACCTCTACAATGCTTTGTTTTGGTATGGGGGCCAGCTCTATGGCTCTTTTTGCCAGAGTAGGCGGTGGTATTTTTACTAAAGCTGCTGATGTTGGCGCAGATTTAGTAGGCAAGGTCGAAGCCGGTATTCCCGAAGATGATCCGCGTAACCCGGCAGTCATTGCCGATAACGTAGGCGATAACGTAGGCGATGTGGCGGGTATGGGAGCTGATCTCTATGAGTCATATGTAGGCTCAATCGTTGCCACTTCCGCTTTAGGGGTTGCGGCCGGACTTGGGGTTGCCGGAGTAACCGTTCCTATGGTTATGGCGGCAGTAGGAGTTGTTGCTTCAATTATCGGGACTTTTTTTGTCAAAAGCGGAGAAGAGGCAAATCAGAAGGTCCTTTTAGCTGCTTTACGTAAGGGGGTATTTACAAGCTCATTTATAGTCGCGGTAATCTCGTACTTTTTGGTAAAGTCCACTTTAGGTATTGAGCATATCGGTATTTATTGGGCTGTTTTAGCGGGTTTAGTCGCCGGCGTATTGATTGGTTTGTGTACCGAGTATTACACCTCCAGCGGTTTTAAGCCGACACGTTCTATTGCCGACGCTTCTTTGACCGGCCCGGCAACTGTAATTATCAGCGGTATCGCAGTAGGAATGATGTCTACCGCGATTCCGGTGATTATCGTTTGTATCGCTATTTTAATCAGTTTCTTTGTTTCAGGCGGAGCGGCAAATTTTAATGCAGGTTTATACGGTATAGCGATTTCCGCTGTAGGCATGCTTTCAACATTAGGGATTACCTTGGCTACTGATGCGTACGGCCCGGTTGCGGATAATGCGGGTGGAAACGCGGAGATGTCAAAGCTGCCTCCTGAGGTAAGAAAAAGAACGGATGCTTTGGATTCTTTGGGCAATACCACCGCGGCCACTGGTAAGGGTTTTGCTATCGGCTCGGCTGCTTTAACCGCGCTGGCTTTAATAGCCGCGTATAAGGATCAGGTTATGCTTTTTGGTAAGAATATTAACGCCGATATGATGAATCCTGCGGTTCTGGTAGGTTTATTCTTAGGCGCGATGCTGCCATTTTTATTCTGTTCAATGACGATGCGCGCGGTTGGCAGGGCAGCAGGCAAGATTGTTGTAGAGGTGCGCAGGCAGTTTAAAGAGATAATTGGGCTTATGGAAGGCAAGGCTAAACCTGATTATGCCCGTTGTGTAAGTATCGCGACCGCTGCGGCCCAAAAGGAGATGATTCTTCCGTCTCTTTTGGCAATAGCTGCTCCTATAGTTGTAGGGTTGTTAATAGGTGTTAACGCGGTTGCCGGCCTGCTTGTAGGGGCTACTGCCACTGGTTTTGTATTGGCGGTTATGATGGCTAACTCCGGAGGCGCCTGGGATAATGCCAAGAAATTCGTGGAAGAGGGTAATCATGGCGGTAAGGGTTCACTTGCCCATAAAGCTACGGTGGTTGGCGATACCGTTGGAGATCCTTTTAAAGATACCTCCGGCCCGAGCTTAAACATATTGATTAAGCTTATGTCTATGGTTTCTATAGTATTCGCTTCGTTCATCATCAAAAACTCCTTCTTTAAATAGGGACAGGTCCCTCTCCAATCGAGGGACGTTTCTGGGCCCAATCGGAGAACTGTCCCCAGCCGGGGACAGTTCTCATTTTCTTTATTTGACAAACTCATTTTAGTGATATAATTATAGCTATGGACGACTTAAAGTTTGTCCAAGCTTGCGTCAAAGGGGACAAGCAATCCTGGAATGAATTCCTTTCACGTTATTCCCGCCTCATTTATAACTATATCTATAGCGTTTTGGCAGTAAAAGGGCGCAGCCTTCTTGAAGAGCAAATTGAAGATATTTTTCAGGAAATTTTCTATTCTTTGATTAAGGATAACTATAAGAAATTATCCACCTATCAGGGGAGGAATGGCTGTTCTTTAGCCAGTTGGCTCAGGCAGGTTACGATTAATTTTACAATTGACTACTTACGTAAGCTCAAGCCTATGTTTTCAATTGACCTTGAGACTGAGAAAGGTTTTAGTTTAAAGGATGTCCTTAAGGATCTTTCACAGGATGCGGTTGAATTCTTAAGCGACCAGGACAGGCGTAAAACCCTGTGGGATTGCGTTGATTTACTTGAACCCGCGGAGCAGTATTTTATGGAGTTATTTTTGAATCAGGGGTTAAACCTGGAACAGATAAGGGAGTATCTTAAGATTAACCGCGGAGCGGTAGATATGCGAAAAAGCAGGATATTCCAGAAGCTGCAGGATTGTTTTAAGGCGAAAGGTTTTAGGTTAGATTTTTTAAAATAATACGTCTATTGAGCCAGGAGAAGGTATATGCTTAATTATTTTGAAAAAATAGCCGGGATTATCTATAGGGAATGGAAAACTTCTGTCCGTATTCTTAATAAGGGGCACCCTAATGAAGAAGCACTGGCTTGTTTTCTTGAGGATAAGCTTCCTCAAACAGACAGGGATTTGATCCAGGATCATCTGTTGAAATGCGATATATGCGCGGAATATTTAGGTACCCAGCTTAAAATAGAGACGCATTTAAGCAAAGATGTCCCGGCTTCTTTGTTAGAAAGAGCCAGGAAGATGGTTGGCGGCGATGTCAAAGATAATATATTAGAGGTATTCCTTATGTTTAAGGAAAAAGCCCTGGAGATTATCCAGACAAGCGGAGATGTCCTTGTGGGGCAGGAATTGATTCCCGCTCCGGTTTTACGCAGCCGCCAGATTAATGAATTTAAGGAAGAGGTAAGTATACTAAAGGATTTGCAGGAAATCAGGGTTTTAGTCAAGGTTGAGAGAAAGGGCAGTAAAATTTTTAACCTGGCGGTTACGATTAAGGATAAACAAGGGGGCTTGATTGATAAAGCTTCGCGAATAACCCTTATAAAAGACGAAGTTGAGCTGGAGTCTTATGTTTCAGATACAGGAACCAGCCTTTTTGAAAATATCCTGCCGGCTGATTACAAGGTTGAAGTCGCGCAGGGTTCCCGGATTCTGGCTGTAATTAATCTTAAAGTTAAGGCTTAGCCTTATGCCTTGCGCGGAAGCGTTAATCTTAGAGGTTTTTAAACAAGGGGATTCTCTTAAGATGAGCCTTTTTGGGCAGGGCCAAACCGCCCCTACTTTGCGGCATTACAGCTTAGTTGCTGTTTCTTTTGACGAGTTAATAAGTTTAAGCGCGGATTTAACCGGTGTTTTAAACCGTCCTGCCAGAGATCAAGCATCTAAATTTGATCAGCTAAGGTCTTTACAAAAAATCGGCCAATTATTCTGGAACTACCTGTTGAGCCGCTCAATTAAGGAAAAACTCAAAAATACCCCTCCTTGCGTACTAACCCTTTCTTTAGATGAAGAGTTGATTTATATGCCCTGGGAATTGATTTTTGACGGCGCGCAATTTTTATCACTTAAATTCAGCCTGGGCAGGTTAGTGCGCAGCAAGGGGGATCCGGCCCTGCTGCAGTACCGTGATTTAGCCGAAAGCTTAAAAATGCTGATTTTGGCCGATCCGAACGCCGATCTCAAATCCGCTTACTCCGAAGGTCTGAGTATCAAAAACCAGTTTAGCCGCAAAACCAGAAAGGTGTACGTTGATTTTAAATCAACAAATATAAGCAACGCTTATGTTAAAAAGAATATTTGCGATTATGATATCGTGCATTTTGCCGGCCATTGCGAGTTTGATAAAATAGAACCGCAAAGAAGCGGCTGGATTTTAAGCGACGGATTGTTTAAAGTTGAGGATATCCTCAGGATGGGGGAGAGTTGCAGCCTGCCGGCTCTGGTATTCTCCAACGCCTGCCATTCAGCCGAGGAAAATACCGGCTTGATTGATCCGGGATATCAAAGGGCAAGCTATGGGATGGCCAGCGCGTTTTTATTCGCGGGAGTCAGGCATTACATAGGCTCAATCCGTAAAATCGAAGATTCCCCCAGCCTTGTGTTTGCCCGGGAATTTTACGCGCAGCTTATTTCTGGCGTAAGCGTGGGGGAGTCAATGCGTTTAGCAAAATTTAAGCTGGTTAATGAATTTGGGCTTTTTAATTTACATTGGGTAAATTATCTCCTTTACGGAGACCCCGGCTTTGTTTTCTTTAAGTTCCATCGCCATAGAGAACACAAACGTAAATTTCCTGCCGTCTATAAAGGGGCTGTGATTAAAACCGCCCTGGCGGTATTTTTTATTTGTTTCGCTGTACTTTTGGCTGTTTGCCTGCCGAAACTCAACCCAGCCGCAATTTACCTTTTTCTTAATTCACAAGCCGAATACCGTAAAGGGAATAACCAGTCGGCGATAGGCCTCGGAGAGCGTTTGATCTCTAAAGATCAAAACTTTTTAGCGGCCTATCCTATAATCGCTAATGCCTATCAGCGCCTGGGCAATAAAGACAGGGCCTTGAAATATTACTATGATTATGTGCTCAAGAGCGGGAAGCTGAATAATAATAAACATCTTATCCAGGCTTATGTTAAGCTGGGATGGTTTTATCAGATGGATGGCCAGTTTGCTAAAGCCCGGGAGCTTTATGATAAGGCGATGGATTTAAGCCGGCGGTTGGATGACAAATCTAATGAGGCGCTGGTTCTGAGAAAGATGGCGGTCTGGCATATTGATAAAAATAATCTTGATCAAGCTTTGGATCTGTTGACTAAGAGTGTTTCTATCAATTTAGAACGTTGCCGTAATTTTGAGAATTCCAGGAACCTGGCCTGTGATTATTTTGATATCGGTTTAGTCTTTGTGAATAAGAACGATTATGCCGCGGCGAAGAATTTTTATGAAAAAAGCCGCAAGATCTTTGAGCGGTTAAATTTGAAGAATGAGCTAAGCGACTGTTATTTCAATTTAGGAGAGATCTATCTTTTTGAGAAAGAGTACAGTAAGGCGTTAGATTATTATTTCAGGGGTTTAAAGATAGACCAGAAGCAAAATAACAAAGTAAACCTGGCCAGCGGCTATAATATGGTTGGCGAGCTTTACATGGAAATTGATGATTTGGCAAAAGCGGAAGAGTTCTTTAAAGATTCGGCTAAGTTGGCTGAAGAAATCAACAGCCGCCTGGATTTTGCCGGGGTTAATTACAATTTAGGACTTCTCTACAGGAGACAGGGGAAAAAGAATATGGCCAGGGAACATTGGCGTAAGGCGCAAGAGATATATAGGCTGGTTGATTCTGATAAATACCAGGAGGTTCGTATCCAATTGCTGGCTTTGGATAGTAACTAATATTCCGCCTCCGTTCGTTAAGAAAGTTGAAATATGTCTTGACATTATTTTTTTTTAAGTTATACTCTACTATGTTTATAGAGATAGTAGACAAAAGCCTGCCTTCTGTCAGGCAAGGGGCAAAAAATGAGAATTACATATAAAGGTGACTATGCCTTAAAAGCGCTGTTAGACTTGTCTGTCAATTATGAATTGGGTGTATCCACAATTAATGATATTGCCAAGCGTATTGATGCGCCGGTAAAATTCCTGG
The DNA here is from genome assembly GCA_041648875.1 of Candidatus Omnitrophota bacterium. GTDB lineage: Bacteria > Omnitrophota > Gorgyraeia > Gygaellales > Profunditerraquicolaceae > UBA6249. The sequence goes on along the minus strand of JBAZOE010000035.1, from coordinate 3,125 downwards.
AACAGGTCCTTCTTGATTTGAAAAAAGGGGGGTTTGTGGAGAGTAAGCGCGGCAATGTCGGCGGCTATCAATTAGCCAAGGATCCGGCAAAAATTACTTTGGGAGAGGTTATCAGGTTTATTGACGGTCCTATAGAGCTTATCGCTTGCGTGGAAAAGAATTATTCCAATTGCTTGGACTCGAATAAGTGTGTTTTTAAAAATATCTGGCAAAGGGTAGCTCAAGCTACTTGGGATATTGTTGATAACGTGAATTTCGCGGATTTGGCCGGCCAGGTCAATTCCCGGAAGGATGAATTTGTTTATTCGATTTAAAATATAAGGGAGGATAAATGAGCAGGATAGATAATAAATTAAAAATAGAAACACTGGCTTTGCACGGGGGACAGGAGTCTGACCCTGTGACAGGTTCAAGAGCTGTTCCAATTTATCAGACTACTTCTTATCAATTCAAGGATACTAAGCATGCGGCTGATCTTTTCGGCCTCAAGGAGTTTGGCAACATCTATACGCGCCTGATGAATCCGACTACCGATGTGTTTGAAAAGAGGATGGCCTTGTTGGATGGAGGAATAGGAGCTCTAGCTGTAGCCAGCGGTCAATCCGCGATTACCCTTGCCTTGCTTAATATCGCCCAGGCAGGGGATGAAATTGTATCCGCGGATAATCTGTATGGAGGCACCTATAACCTTTTGCATTATACTTTCTCCCGCCTGGGGATAAAGGTTAATTTTGTGCCTTCAAACGATCTGGATGCTTTGCAAAAAGCAATTACTCCTAAAACTAAGGCGGTTTATGCCGAGTCTATCGGTAACCCTAAGTTGAATGTTGCGGATTTAGAAGGGATATCTAAGATAGCGCATAAAAATGGCCTGCCTTTTGTATTGGATAATACTGTTTCTCCTTATTTATTGCGGCCTATTGATCATGGAGTGGATATTGTTGTTTACTCCGCGACTAAATTTATCGGCGGCCATGGTACAAGTTTAGGCGGCGTAATTGTTGATTCGGGTAAATTTAATTGGACTGTTGGTAAGTTCCCTTTAATTGCCGGCCCGGATCCGAGTTATCATGGGATCGATTTTGTCGAAGCGTTCAAGGCCCTTGGCAATATCGCCTATATTATGAAGGCGCGCGTAAGTTTGCTGCGGGATTTAGGCCCCGCGCTGTCTCCGTTTAACTCATTTTTATTCTTGCAGGGTCTGGAAACCCTGCCTTTAAGGCTTATACGGCATTCTGAAAACGCGTTGGCTGTGGCTAAGTTTTTGAAAAAGCATCCAAAGGTAAGCTGGGTCAATTATCCTGGTTTGGATGACAGCCCGGAAAAGGAAAGAGTAAAGAAATACCTTCCTAAAGGGGCAGGGGCGATTATCGGTTTTGGAATTAAAGGAGGGCTTGAGGCGGGCAGGAAGTTTATCGATTCCCTTGAGTTGATTTCGCATCTTGCCAATGTCGGGGATGCCAAGAGCCTGGCAATCCATCCGGCGACTACTACTCATCAGCAGTTATCCGCCCGGGAACAATTATCGACCGGTGTCACCCCTGATTTTATCCGTTTGTCCATAGGCATAGAACATATCGATGATATAATCTCTGATATTGAGAGCGCGTTAGAAAAGACATAATTGGCCGCTGGTAAGGAGGAATAGTATGTCTAAAATATTTTCCGATATAACCAAGACAGTAGGCAATACTCCTTTAGTGAAGTTAAACCGTATTGCCAATGGGTTGGAGGCTACGTTGTTAGCCAAGGTGGAATCATTCAACCCTCTTTCGAGCGTTAAAGACCGTATAGGCGTAGCCATGATCGAAGACGCGGAGAAAAGAGGGGTATTAAAAAAGGGCGCTACCATTATTGAGCCGACAAGCGGCAACACCGGTATATCTTTGGCTTTTGTTGCCGCGGCTAAAGGTTATAAGTTGATTTTGACTATGCCTGACACCATGAGTATGGAAAGAAGGCAGCTTTTGGGGATCTTTGGCGCGCGGCTTGTTTTAACCGCAGGTTCTGAAGGCATGAAAGGGGCAGTCAAGAAAGCCGAGGAGCTGCTTAAAGAAACTCCCGGCGCCATTATTTTACAACAATTCAATAATCCGGCTAACCCGGAGATCCATCGTAGAACTACCGCGGAGGAGATTTGGACTGATACAGATGGTAAGGTAGATATACTGGTTGCCGGAGTCGGCACAGGAGGCACGATTACGGGGATTTCAGAGGTAATTAAGAAAAAGAAGCCGGGTTTTAAGGCCATAGCGGTTGAACCGGATACTTCGGCGGTTTTATCCGGAGATACTCCCGGCCCGCATAAGATCCAGGGAATAGGCGCCGGGTTCATTCCTCAGGTTTTAAACCGCGGTATAATTGATGAAGTTATCCGGGTAACCAATGATGATGCTGGTGAAACCGCCAGGGCATTAGTGAAATCCGATGGAATATTGGCTGGTATCTCAAGCGGGGCGGCGTTATGGGCGGCTTTGCAAGTTGCAAAACGCAAAGAGAGCAAAGGCAAGATCATTGTGGTTATACTTCCCGATACCGGGGAAAGGTATTTGACTACTTGGCTTTTTCAAGAAGCCGGTAAATTTCTGCCGGGGGTAAAAGCATGAATAAAGAAAACAGGGTAACCGGGAGTAATTTCGTAGGCGTTGTGAAAACTCAAAGTTTTAGTTTTGATTCGTTGAAGCTTGAGAGCGGGGAGAAGTTTGGCCCGCTCAGCCTGGCTTATGAGACCTATGGCTCTTTAAATAAAGATAAGTCCAACGCCATTCTTATTACGCATGCTCTTTCCGGAGATGCCCATGCGGCCGGGGTTCATGAAGGACACGATAACCCCGGATGGTGGGATGAATTTATCGGCCCGGCAAAAGCATTTGATACGGATAAATATTTTGTAATTTGCTCAAATATACTGGGAGGCTGCAAGGGTTCAACCGGTCCGTCAAGCATAAACCCGAAGACAGGCAAGCCTTATGCCTTAGATTTTCCTTTGGTTACTATCAATGATATAGTTAATGCCCAGAAACGCCTGGTTGATTACCTGGGGATAGAGAAATTGCTTTCAGTGGTCGGCGGCTCAATGGGAGGACAGCAGGTTTTATCCTGGCTGGTTAATTATCCTAAAAATT
>JBAZOE010000034.1:0-11279 GCA_041648875.1 Candidatus Omnitrophota bacterium | reverse complement strand
GCAAGGATAATCCCCTTCATCCATCCTCCTGTAGACAGTGTACGTAATTCTATCAGCTATAAATACTTACAAAAGAAATATTACGTCGAAGAAATATTCTTATATTTAAAATACAAAAAAATCAGTATTGCCAAGCTTATAAAAGTTATCAGGTTTGCGCCAATAATTATCGGATCCCGGCGCGCGACACCATAGATCATCCATAAAAAGACTCCAGCGAAAAGTTGAAACAAAGTAACCGGGCTTACATCCCTGACAGATTTAGTCCTTAAACACCTGGCTATCTGGGGGATAAATGAAAACATGGTCAGGGTGGCGGCCATTGCGCCAATCAGCGTCCAAAACATAATTAATAATTATAACCTGAAATCCTTGTGAAATAAAGCTATATTGTAGACAGTGTACGTAATTATAATGAAATAGGATGGTTACAAAACAAATACTGCGGCTTTCTGAAGGATCCTACGAAGCGCAAGAAAGTTAAGAGTATTGCATTGCATATTTATCAAGCAACTCACGTATCATTTTCTGATACTTTGTATGATATTGTCCCGCCTTATGCTTAAAAAATTCAACACTCTTTTTATTAAGGGCTATGGTAACTTTAACCGTCTTCTCAGCAGCGGCTAATTCTTCGGGCGCCGGAAGGAAATCCTTGACCCTCGTAAGTTTTCCAATAGGCATATTTAAATCTTTAGTCTTTCTTTTCATAATAAACCTTCCCTTTTCTCCAATAACCTGCCCCAAAGATTCTTATTTTATCATCCCTATAAATAAACCTTACAGTCACAATCTTTTTTTCAACTTTACCAATGCAAAATAATCTCTCTTCTTTCAAGCTATGTCTTGAATCAATATAAATTTTTCTCTTGGAATCCTTAAACGCTTTTGAAGCGGTAATAAAATCTACGCCGTGTTATGTATATTCACTATCTCTCGGCTTGAATCCCAGATGAAACTCTTCTTCTCATCGTTTATCTGCTTAGAATATAACATAACCTTACCTTAGTGTCAATATAATAATACATATTATTATATGTATAACCCAGTAGACAGTGTACGTAATTCCATCAAAGATATACGTTTATGAAACAAATGCGGCTTTCCTGCCCTTCCTTCTAGGTAAATAATGCGCGCCACTCTTTACCAGCCTCCTAAGGAAGTCCCGATCGCCGCGCGGAATCTCTATATTCGTAAAATAATCTTCTTCCTTATTATCAAAAATACTCAAAAAATTTTTATAAGCAGCCTGCCTCCCAACAACCTCTTTTCCAAAATCTTCAAAATCAGGGCTCACTTGCGTTATCCCATCCTCACGGCCTAAACAATAAAATCGCGCACTGCTATACTCATATTCCCAGGGTTCCCTGACTATCCCGGCACGCACCGGGTTCCTCTCCACATACCTGCCGCAATTCTTCAGATACAAATCTTTCTGTATCGGCTGTAATTTAAATCTACCCTGCCATAAAAAACCCACCATGTTATATTGTTTATGGTAATAATGGCTATACGCCCGATGTAACCCTGCCATAAATTTCGAAATTAATTCAGGGCATTCGAATTCAGCCACTAAATGATAATGATTCGGCATAATAGCCCAATGGTATATCTTTGAATTAAACCTATTACCATAATCGTAAAGCAATGATCTAAAACGATCAAAATCCTTTACTTCTTGAAAAATCACCTTGCGCCCGCTGCTTCTGCTAAATGCATGATATACTAACGACTGCTGCAATTGATGCTTGCGTGCATATGATGGCATAGTTTTCTCTCCTTTTGCTACAATTGACGCAAAAGATAAAGAAATCTAACAATAATTATTTTAATAAAGGGAAATATTTCTTACAGATGTGATTGTGAAATATGGGGTTACGTAGACTGTCTACAAAACAACCTTTAGGAACCGGCGGGAGCCGGCTTTGAGGATGCCTGGTTCACTTGGGGCAAAATTATCCTTTTCAACTTTTATATTATTAAAACTGACCGCTCCCTGCTTGATCAGCCTGCGGACTTCATTTCCGCTGGCAGCCAACTTACTTTCAATAAGGATATCCAGAATGGTCTTTTTGCCGTCAGTTTTAAAAACCGGCATATCCTGTGGGAGCTCTTTCTGGGAAAATACCCGGGCGAACTCCTCGGCTTCTTTTTCCGCCACTTGCGCCGAATGATACTGGGTTATAATTATCTTAGCCAGATTAACCTTTGCTTCCTTAGGGTGCATTTTCTTAACCGCTTCCATGTCTTCATCCGTAAGCAGTTCATAATATTTAAACATCAGCTCGTCGGAGACTGACATGATCTTACCGAACATATCCTTTGCCGGTTCATTTATGCCGATATAGTTAGCATAAGACTTGCTCATCTTCTGCAGGCCGTCCGTTCCCTCAAGAAGAGGCATAGTAAGCACAACCTGCTGCGCCTGGTTAAAATCCTTTTGAAGTTCCCGTCCGACTAACAGATTAAATATCTGGTCAGTCCCTCCCAGCTCAACATCAGCCTCAAGGACTACTGAATCATAGCCCTGCATAAGAGGATACATAAACTCTAAAATTGAGATATTCTCTCCTCCGGTGTATCTTTTTTTAAAATCATCGCGGGCAAGCATTTGAGAAACTGATAAATGGGTCGTAAGACGCAGTAACTCCACAACCGACATCTTCTCAAACCATTTGCTATTAAAGACTATTTTTAATTTTGAGGTATCAAGAATCTTAGCTACCTGCTTTTTATAGGTCTCTGCGTTCTTAGCAACCTCTGCTTTTGAAAGCTGCTTTCGGGTTTCTGACCTGCCGCTTGGATCGCCAATTTGGCCGGTAAAATCTCCGATCAGGAAATAAACCTCATGGCCGAGATCCTGAAACTGGCGCAACTTTCTCAATAGGACCGTGTGGCCCAAATGCAGGTCAGGCGCAGTTGGGTCAAAACCCGCCTTGATTTTTAAGGGGTGCCTGGTTTTAATGCTCTGCTCGAGCTTCTTGCGCAGCTCATCCTCAGAGATTATCTCCGCGGCGCCCCTTTTAATTATCTCTATTTGCTTGCTTATATCCATTATAAACGGGCAGTCAGGCCGATTTTCGCCTGCTCCACATCCACCTTAATTACTTTTACCTTTATTTTATCTCCGGGCTTTAAATTGGCCACTGTTTCTTTTTCAATTTCACTGGAGTAAATCAACCCTTCCAGCTCGTCGTCAATCTTGGCAAACACGCCAAACTCCGTGAGACTAGACACCTCGGCTTCCAATACCGTATCAAGAGGATACTTCTCGGCAATCTTTGCCCAGGGATTATCCTGCAGCTGTTTTAATCCTAAAGCGATCCTGCGGTTAGATGCATCGACGGAAAGGATAGCCACATCGACCTTCTGCCCCTTCTTTAACACATCCTGAGGATGGCCGATTCTTTTGGTCCAGGAGAGATCAGATACATGGATCATCCCTTCAAGGTTAGAATCCAACTCCACAAACGCCCCGTAATCAGTGAAACCGCGCACTTTACCGGACACCTTTGAGCCTACCGGATACCTAGCCTCAGCTTCAGTCCAGGGGTTCTGCTCCAATTGTTTTAAACTCAAAGATATCCTACGGGATTCTTTTTCCACGCTTAAGATTTGAGTTTCCAGCATGTCTCCTACGGCAAACATCTCGCCGGGGTTATTCACGCGCTTGGTCCAGGAGATTTCTGAAACATGGATCAGGCCTTCGATTCCCTTTTCCAATTCCACAAAAACTCCGTACGGCAATATATTAACCACCTTGCCTTTAACCTTGGCGCCGATGCTGAATTTATCGCCGATATCCTGCCATGGGTCAGCAAGCCTCTGCTTAAGCCCCAAAGAAACCTTACCTGAAGCCTGGTCCATGTTCAGGATCATAACCTCAATTTTATCTCCGATAGCGACAATCTCGCTCGGATGACTGATCTTTGACCAGGACATATCCGTAATATGCAGCAGGCCGTCCACTCCGCCCAAATCAATAAAAGCGCCAAAGTCGGTAATCGCCTTGACTAACCCGGGATGGATATTGCCGATCTTTAACTCTCCCCAGATCTTGCCCTTAGCCACATCCCTGTCTGCCTGAACTGCCTCGCGGCGGCTGACAATAATACTACGGCGTAAATTATTCACCTTAACAATCTTAAACTTGAATATCTTATACAAGATATCCTTATCCGGAATGTTGCGGAAGGAGGAAAGTGAGCTGGGTAAAAACCCTTCTATGCCCATAATGTCGACCAGGAATCCACCCTTGACTTTCTTAACCGGCTTGCCTTCAACCAACGTACCTTCATTGGATAACTTGACGATCTTATCCCATCCCTGCATACGCATGGCCTTTTCGCGCGATAAAGTCATGACGCCTGCGTCATTTTCCATGGTCTCAAGCAGGAACTCCATCTCCTTGCCGATCTCTAAATCTCCGGCGGAAAACTCCGTAATCGGCACAATCCCTTCGGATTTAAAACCCACATCCACTAAAACTTCTTTGCTTTTAATCCCTACAACCTTGCCGCTGACTACCTGGCCTTCTTTTAAGACTTTAATGCTTTGATTATATAACTGCTCCCATTCTTCTCTTGTCGTGCTTGACATTTCAATTACTCCCTTTCTTTTTTAATATAGACGTTTTATATATCTCCTTGCGTAATCTACACTTACAAAACAATTCTTTCTTAATCTTTTTTGTTCAATAAAGAATTGTTTTGCAACTTATTGTATTTAAAATAGTTACATAAAACGTCTTTAGATTATGGTTGATAATTAATTATTCGATAATTGTTTAATATTAGCCATTATCAGATTCGAAGTTTCCTGATAAGACCTCCCCCTTTCCACGTGAATTTTCTCGTAGCAGAACATCTTATGCCTATGCCTCATCTCTTAAAATTATATCCTTACCCAGCGCAAGCAATTTCTTTGCCTGAGCCAGGCTTTTTGCCTCAGCGTAAGTGCGCATAATCGGCTCGGTCCCCGAACCGCGGAACATCAGCCAGCTCTGGTCTTCGCAGATAAGCTTTACGCCGTCGTAATCCTTGACTTCCACAACCTTCCTGCCTAATAACTCGGAAGGCAAATTTTCTTTTTTTGGCTCAACGCGTTTAGCTAAATGCAAATCCTGGCGCACATAATAATATTTGCCGAACGCCTTTTCAGTCTCATTCAGGATCTTTAGCATATCCTTACCGCGGTAAACCATCATCTCAATCAACAGGAGCCCAGCCATGGTTCCGTCGCGCTCCGGGATATAACCCTTCACCCCCATGCCGCCTGCCTCTTCTCCTCCGGCAACGATATCTTCGGTCTCCATGAGGTTTGAGATATATTTGAAACCTACGGGAGTCTCATAAAGCTTGATCCCTAAAAATTTTGCGATATTGTCCATCATCGTCGTGCCGCAGATTGTCTTAACCAGGCCGCCGCTCCAATGCCTGTCCTGGTTTAAATGCAAAGCCAGCAGGCCTAAAATCTTCTGCGGGTGAATAAATACCCCTCCGGGTGCGACCGCGGCGATCCTGTCGGCATCGCCATCCAGCGCGATACCCAGATCAAATTTTCTATTTTTAACGGCCGCCTTCAACTCTTCTAAATTCTCTTCCACCGGCTCAGGCCTGCCTCCGCCAAAAGACGGGTTAATCGTATTACGCATAAACTCCAGTTTTATGCTTGTGCCCTTAAGCACCTGGGCGATAAAACTGTCTCCTGAGCCATACATGGAATCAACCAGGACTTTAAACTTCTTATGCTTGATCTTCTTTAAGTCAATATAATTGCGGATAAATTTTATATAATCCCTGGTAATATCAACCGGTCTAATCGGATCAGCCAAGGCGGCATCCTTTACCGGATTCTTCCCAAGCAAACCCTCAACCGCCCGGGTTATCTCCTGGCTTGCTCCACCGCCTGCGGAATTTTTAATCTTAAAACCATTATATTCAGCGGGGTTGTGGGAGGCGGTAATCATAATACCCAAATCCAGCTTACGGCTCTTTACGACGAAACTTAATGCCGGGGTAGGCGTTGGCCGGTCGGAAAGAGTTACCTCTATACCGTTATTTCTTAATACTATCGCTGCGGCTTCGGCGAAATTAGCGGACATAAAACGCGTATCATATCCGACAGCGGCTTTCTTGCCGGCCCCTAAATAATCCGCTACTGCCTGAGCCAAAATCCTTACATTCTCCAAAGTGTAGGTGTCGGCGATAATCGCCCTCCATCCGTCGGTGCCGAATTTAATTTGTGAAACCGCATTTCCCATCGAGAGTCTCCTTGTCTGCAAAGACACACCCGCGCAATACCGCTAAGCGCGGGGTGTCATCTTAAGCTGTTAATTGCTTTTTTTGTATTCCTCGCCCCAAAAATATATGAACCGGCTGCCAGGACATTTGCCCCCGCTTCTTTTACCAGGCTTCCGGTAACATTATTGATCCCGCCGTCCACGGCGATATCTTTTTTAAAGATTGCCCGCAGCTGCCGTATCTTGTTTAACGCCGACGGGATGAAAGCCTGGCCGCCAAAACCCGGATTAACCGACATCACCAAAACAAAATCAACCAGTGGCAGGGCTTTTTTAATTTTAGATAAAGGGGTCGCCGGGTTTAAAGATATCCCGAGTTTTACCCCCCGCCTCTTAAGCCTTTTAGCGATAGCTGCCAATTCTTTCAAGGTTACAACCTCAATATGCACGGTAATCATATCGCTTCCCGCCTCGGCAAAAGCGTCTATGTACTTTTCCGGGTTCTCAATCATTAAATGCACATCCAGCGGAAGATTGGTCGTCTTACGAATATGTTTTACCACTACCGGCCCGATTGTAATATTCGGCACAAAATGGCCGTCCATTATATCGACGTGGATTAAGTCCGCTCCCGCGCGCTGGACTTTCTTAAGTTCAGCGCCAAGATTACTGAAATCAGCCGATAATATTGACGGAGCAACCTTTACCATGGTAATAGACAGTCTATGTAATCTATTGCAAGACAATTAGTTATACAAGAAATATTTTGGTTTAAGAAAATAAAATAGTTCCTCATTTTTATAGATTATTTCTCTTATAAATATTTGTTTCATAACTCAGCTATTGTTAAGTGCTTAAGTAAACTGTCTACTATATAATTTATTCTTGTTTATATAATCAAAAACCGCCTCCGGAACCAGATAACGGAATGATTTATTCTCTTTCACGCACTCCCTTACCTCAAAACCCGAAACATCCACTGCCCTGATAGCCATAGTCTTGATATAATGCGGTATCTGCTCCAGCGGATAACCCGGCCGCGTAGCCGCCACGAATTTAACCATCTTGATTATTTCGCTTAAATCCTTCCACTCATTTAAATATTTAAGCAGGTCCGAGCCGATAATAAAATAAAGCTCATCGTGGCTGTATTTGTTTTTTAATTCCTTTAACGTGTCAATTGTATAAGACCGGCCCTTACGCTTAATCTCAACGTCTGAAACCGTAAAATTCTTATTACCCTTGATAGCCAGGCTTAACATCTTAAGCCTTTTATCCGCCGGAGCGATATTGAAATTGTCTTTATGCGGCGGCAGGGCTGCCGGAATAAAAATAATCTTATCTAAACCCAATTTCTCCCTTGCCTCTTCCGCCAGGATCAAATGGCCGATATGCACCGGGTTAAAGGTCCCTCCCAAGATGCCGATCTTCATTGCCTGAGCTGTCCGCGCCCTAAGACCATATATTTATAGGTAGTCAACTCTTCAAGCGCCATAGGCCCGCGCGCATGCAGCTTATCCGTGGAGATGCCGATCTCCGCCCCCATGCCAAATTGGTTTCCGTCGGTAAAACGGGTCGAGGCGTTTAAATAAACACAAGCCGAATCCACCTGCTTTAAGAATTTCAATGCCTCATCATAATTTTCCGTAACAATGCTGTCTGAGTGATGCGAACCGTAATTATTTATATGAGCGATTGCCTCGTCAATATCTTCGACTACTTTTACCGAAAGGATTAAATCCAGGTATTCAGTGCGGTAATCTTTTTCAACCGCTCTCCTGGCCCACTTAGCGATCTTGCAGGTTAATGCGCATCCGCGGATCTCGACTCCCGCTTCCCTGAATTTCTTAAGCATCCCCGGCAAAAACCTTACAGCCGCCTCGCGGTGCACCAGCATACTTTCCATGGCGTTACAGACTCCCGGCCGCTGCACCTTAGCGTTAAAACAAATCTTCTCCGCCATATTCAAATCCGCCCATTCATCCACATAAACATGGCAGATACCTTTATAATGCTTGATTACCGGTATGCGCGAAGACCTGACTACTTTTTTAATCAGCTCCTCTCCCCCGCGCGGAATAACCAGATCAATATAATTATTTAACTTTAACAAAATATCTACCGCCTTGCGCTCAGGCGTCTTAATCAAATTAATTGAGCCTGAAGGTAATCCGTGTTTTTCTATCGCTGAATTCAACGCTTTATAAATCGCTAGATTAGAATTCAAAGACTCGCTTCCGCCGCGCAAGATTACACTGTTGCCTGACTTAAGGCAAAGCCCGGCGCAGTCGGCGGTAACATTAGGCCGGGATTCATAAATTATGGCAATCACCCCGATAGGCGAACGCACCTTCTGGATGTGCAGGCCGTTAGCGGTATCCCAGCCGCGTATAAGTTCACCTACCGAATCCTTAAGTTTGGCGACATTAAGCAATCCCTCTGCCATCTGCTTAATCCTTGCTTCATCCAAAGCGAGCCGGTCAATAAAAACTTTGGGCTTATTACCAGAGGCGGTAATATCCTTGCGGTTAGCTTTCAAAATATCCGCCCTATTTTTTAATAAAGCGGCAGCCATATCTTTAAGCGCCGCGTTCTTGGCAGCAGAAGGCAGGTTAGCTAACACCCGGGAGGCTTCTAAGGCCCCCCTTGCGATACTTTCTATTTCTTTTTTAAGATTTTCTTTCATTTAGGTAAAAATATGGTGCCCTGGCAAAAAGGATTATTTGCCAGTTGGCTGACAATCCTCTGCTTTCGGCCATTAGCAATCACGCAAGGAACTTTTCCTTCAACCGCAATGCGCGCTGCCTCTATTTTAGTCGCCATCCCTCCGACGCATGTCTTTTTGTTAGTCGGACAGGCCAAAGATTTTATTTCACCGGTAATCTTATCCACCCTGCGCATAACCTTTTTGTTTTTATCCAATAAGCCTTCCACGTCGGAAAGGATAATTAAAAGATCCGCCTCCACTAATATAGAAACTAAAGCTGATAAACGGTCATTATCACCAAACTTAATTTCTTCAGTGGCAACTGTATCATTCTCATTTATAATCGGCACGCATTTTAATTTCAGCAAAGTATCCAAGGTATGCTTGGCGTTTGCGTAACGAATCCCGAGAAAATCATCCCAGGTAAGCAGTAATTGCGCACAATTCAATTTATATTTCTTAAGCGCTAACTTATAAACATGCATCAACTCATGCTGGCCAATGGCCGCGGCAGCCTGAAGATGTTGGAGCTCCTTAGGCCGGTTAGCAAGCTTTAAGATCGACATGCCTAAAGCAATCGCCCCTGAAGAAACAACCACTACCTCTTTGCCTTGCTTCATCAAATCAGTAATCTGCTTAGCAATACTATTGACTAAACCTGTATCCAATTTGCACTCTTCTGTTGCAAACAGGCTTGAGCCAATCTTAATTACAACCCTTTTATAATTTCTTTGCGACTGCATCAATTAACTCCCCTAAATTCGTCTTCTCGATCGCCGAAACCGGATAAACCGGCTTCCTGATCAACCGCTTAAACCTTTTTAAATTTTCATCGCTTCCTGCGATATCCATTTTATTGGCGCAAACAACCTGAGGTTTCTTATAAATATCCTTGCTGTAATTCTTTAATTCCAGGTTAATCTTTCTATAATCATCTACCGGGTCCCTGCCCTCAAAACCCGCCATATCCACCAGGTGAATTAATACGCTGGTACGCTCAAGATGCTTTAAAAATTTATCTCCCAGCCCGCGGCCCTCTGAAGCGCCCTCAATTAAACCAGGCAGATCAGCGACAACAAATTTCCTATGTGTCGCCTCAACCACGCCTAAAACCGGCCCCATTGTCGTAAACGGATAAGCCGCTATCTTTGGCCGGGCATTTGAAATTGCCGCTATCAAAGTAGATTTTCCCGCGTTAGGAAAACCTACCACTCCCACATCAGCCAGGAGTTTTAAATCCAGGACAACTGTTCTTTCCTCACCCGGCTCTCCAGGGGTTGGCTCTTCGCGGTGGCAATTGCCTATGCCGCCTTTTCCGCCCTTGGCAATAATAACTTCTTGGCCGTCTTGGCTTAAATCGCGTAAAATGGCGCCGGTTGTTGCGTCCTGGATAGTCGTACCCATCGGCACGCGCACGATTACATCCTCGGCGGCCCTGCCTTTTTTATGGTTGCCGCTGCCGTGGCCGCCATGGGCCCCAAAGAAATGGCGGTGATGCTGAAAATCCAGAAGCGTAAGCAGGTTATGGTCCGCGCGAAAAATAATATCGGCGCCTTTGCCCCCATCTCCGCCATCAGGCTTGCCTTTGCGCTGGTACTTATCGCGGTAGAGGCTTTTACAGCCCCTGCCTCCGCTGCCAGCCCGGACAATTATTTTAGCGCTATCAATGAACATTACCGACTTAAATCAATAGATTTGATCTTAAGCTCGGTAAGCTGGGCGCGGTGGCCTTTTTCCCAATGCGAATTCTTTCTACGGCGGTATTTATAAGCCGTAGTTTTTTCTCCCTTGGTTGCCCCTAAAACCACTGCCTCAACTTTGGCGCCTTTGACATAAGGCTGGCCGATCTCCACAGTTTTATCGCTGCCAATCAATAAAATCTTATCTAAAACAATCTCCTTGCCTTTGTCAACCAGCTGCTTATCCACTTCAATAACATCGTCTCTTTTCACATTATACTGTTTCGCTCCAACTTCAATTATCGCATACATTTGTCATCCTCCGTAATTGCCTCTGCGGCCCTTGCCTGACGACAGCCAGGTAGGCAGGCTTAAGTTGATTAAAAAGTAAAATTTGAAATATTTATTATATACCGGCCAAAGATAAGGGTCAAGACATATCTAAGAGAAAATGGGGTCAGATCTATTTTTCTCCCATTCTTAAGGCGGTATTTTGATATTTTAGGATATCTTGATGTCTTCTAAGTGCGCGGCTGGGTTAGAGATCAAGTTGACCTTGATCCTGTATTTGTGCTCAATCGCGCGCAGGGCCTCCTTATCTTTTAGAATTTCATCGATCACAGGCGGTGCCAAAGTTACCGATGCCTGTTTT
>JBAZOE010000033.1:0-11540 GCA_041648875.1 Candidatus Omnitrophota bacterium | reverse complement strand
TCTTTAGGAAAATTATGAATAATGGCTCTAGTGATTTATTTAATTTCAAACCTCATGAAATTGACCTAAGTAACTCCCCTTGGAATTACTTCGGCCTCGCTTGGCAATTCAATTATCAAAAGAGCAGATATGTGCCGCCTTCTACAGGCACCCGGGCTATTTGATGGCCCGGTGTTTCGCTTTATGCGAAACAAATAAAAAACGCCCCAACAAATGCTGGGACGCAAATTTATAATTACGCCCTATTTGTCGAATAATGATTAATTGCTGGAAATTGTCAACTGCTTTATAATTATTTTCACAATAATTTGACCCTTTTGGAAGGGAGTGTTTATTTTATTACAAAACAGCTTTTTGTCAAGAACTTTTTTTAGAATATTTTATTCTATTTAAAGCATAAGTTAATAGTCTTACAACCCTTTAAGCACCAGCCTTGGCTGTTAATTATTGCTTAAAGAATACAGGCGGTTAAAACTTATAAATTATCCACCACCTGCAAAAAAGCATCTACTATCTTCGGGTCAAACTGCGTACCGCTATTACACTTGATCTCCAGGATAGCCTCCTCCTTCAACAAGGGGACCTTCCTGTAAGAACGCGCTGAACGCATAGCCTCGTAAGAATCAGCTACATGGATTATGCGCGCGCCTAAAAGTATATCCTCTCCCTTTCTGCCTTCCGGATAACCCGAGCCGTCATAATGCTCATGATGCTGCCTAACTAATTCTACTACGCCGCCTAAAAAAGTCAAAGGTTCCAAAATCTGCGCGCCGATAGTGGGATGTTTTTTAATCTCTTCCCACTCTAAAGGAGTAAGCGCGGAAGATTTAAGTAAAATACTATCCCCAATACCTATTTTACCCAAATCATGGAGTTCGCAAGCCTGACGGATCATTTCAACTTCTTTAGCCGGAAGCTTAAGGTGATTGGCGATAACTACCGCATACCTTGCTACAGTTTCCGAATGGCTATGCGTATAATGATCCCTTGCTTCGATTGCCTGGGCCAAAACCTTGATAGTACGCATATATGTCGAACGCAGATCTTCATAGAGCCTGCTTAAATTGTTCGTAGAATCTTCGATCCTTTTTGCTAAAAGCGTATTCTGTTTTTCTAAAGCCTTGTTATTCTCTTTAAGCCCTTGCACTATCTTTCGGCTGGCTGCCAGTAACGCGTGCAGCTTAATGCCTTTTTCCACGGCAAACTTTAATCTGTCTGTTTTGACCGGCCAACCTAAGGTATCAAAAACCCCTATTTCCGCGAACTGATTGGCTTGCCCTTCCACCTCTACTTCAATCAAAACAATTATCACGCAATCAGGATCAATTTTCCTAAGATTACTTATCGTAGAAAGAATATCCAAATCCGGGATAGCATATCTTATGATAACTAAATCACAAATATTATGCTCTAAACTTACTAGGCCTGCTTGAGAAGTAGTTTCCGTAATTAAGGCATAGTCTCCTATATCGGACAGCTGTTCCTTGATCCCGATAGCATAAGACTTATCGTCGCAGATAAAAAGTATTTTGCCTTGTACAACCATGATTACTCTCTAATCTTTATTCTTATAGTATTTTTCAATCGCTCTTTTAATATCAGAAGAAGTGGTAACAAAAGCCTGTACACTGCAACCACTAAGCAATTCCACGTCATCAATGGCCTGCATATTCAAAGGGTTGGACATAGCCAACGTAAGATTACTGCCGATTTTATCAATCGGCACAAGCAAATATTGCCGGGCCAGGCCACAGGGGATAATATTGGCTATCTCCGGACTTACATCATAATGGCTTAAAGATAAATAAGGGAAACCATATTGTGCAGTTAATGACTGGGCGATATCATCCTCTTTGACATACTCCAACTCAACCAAAATCTCGCCGATCAATCCGCCCTTATCCCGCTGCACACGCAAAGCCTGTTCCAACTGCTCCCGGCTGATAATCTTCTGATCAAGCAAAAGCTCGCCCAACTGTTTACTGTTAATCCTGCTGGCAGTCATAGATATTTTTTATTAAGATTATTAAGTTTAATGTCTTAATTATACCCCTTAACCGATTGCATGACAATAGATTTGTTATAAGGCAGAATCCTGAGATCTATTAAATTCCGCGATTAAATCTTCTTTATCGATCCCCATGTCAATAAAATCCCAGGGAAGTATTTCTGAAGTTTCTTTCTCAATAAGGTACCTCTTTGGATCAACGCCAGCCTCAGAAAACGCCTCCTGCCACCTGGCAAACGAAAAAGAACTCGACCAGGCATCAAACCTTGCTCCTTTTTTATAGGCAGCTAAAATAACCGCGCTTAACAACCTGTCCCCGCGGGAAAGCACGCCTTCTAAAAAACCCATCTCAATGTTATGAAAATCAAGCCTAATCCTTTTGTTCTTACAATGAGCCCTTAAATAATTCTGTTTTTCTTTAACCGAATCGATACTCTCCATTTTCAGCCACTGCAAAGGCGTATGCGGCTTAGGGATCAAGGGGTTTATGCTGATATTGATTTGCGCTGCGCCCCCTTTAATCTTTTTCTTAAGCTCTGAAGCGGCTCTGGCGAAATTGATTATCCCGTCTAAATCCTCTTCTTTCTCTCCGGGCAGGCCGATAAGAAAATATAATTTTAAATGCTGATAACCCGCGCAATATGCCGCCTCTATGGCCTTAAAAAAATCATCCTCAGAAAAATCTTTAGCCAGCGCCTGACGCAACCTTTGCGTTCCCGCTTCAGGAGCAAAGGTCAGGCCGGTTTTCTTTATTTTAGCAATTAAACTGGATACATTACCTAATAACGATTTGGCTTTTAACGAAGGCAGGGACAAATTAACTGCCCTCTCTTTAAAATTTGCGGTCAGATCGGAAACAAGTTTTTCTAAACCGGGATAATCGCTGACAGACAATCCTGCCAATGATAATTCTTCATAGCCGCTAGATGAGTAAGCGAGGCTGGCCATTGAAACCACCTTCTCTTTAGTCCTTACTCTTAAAGGATAATATTGGCTCCTCGCCTGGCAAAAACGACAGCGGTTAGGACAGCCGCGCATAATTTCTAAAGTAATACGGTCATGAACCGTTTGGACATAAGGAACCATCCAATTGCAGGGAAAATAAGCAGAATCAAAATTGGCTACTACACGCTTTTTAACTTTTAAATCTGGGACTTTCTTTATAAGCCTTCCAGCATCATTATACTCCGGGGCATAAAGCGAAGGCGCATAAACGCCTTCTATCTGTGACAATTCCAACAAAAGTCCGGCCTTCGACAACCCTCCATTTTTATAATCATCTTTATGCTTACGGTACAAATTCAGAAGATCCACAACCGCCTCTTCAGCCTCCCCTATAATAAAAAGGTCGAAAAAATCAGCCATGGGTTCCGGATTAAGCGCGCAAGGGCCTCCTGCTATAACCAAAGGATAACGACAATCACGTAATGAGGATTGCAGGGGCAGGCCGGATAACTCCAGTATACCTAAAACATTGGTATAGTTTAATTCCGAACCGAGAGAAAAACCCAGGATATCAAAACCAATCAGCTCCCGGCTAGATTCCCAGGAAGCAAGGCGCTTGTTACTGTTTTTTAAAACCGCCTCCATGTCCGCTTCCGGAGCAAAGAATCTTTCACAAACTACATCCGGGATATTATTCAAGACGCCGTAAAGAATGCGCAACCCTAAATTACTCATCCCTATCTCATATAAATCCGGAAAACCCAACGCGAAACTTAACGAGCA
Organism: Candidatus Omnitrophota bacterium; assembly: GCA_041648875.1. Lineage (GTDB taxonomy): Bacteria > Omnitrophota > Gorgyraeia > Gygaellales > Profunditerraquicolaceae > UBA6249. The sequence goes on along the minus strand of JBAZOE010000033.1, from coordinate 7,804 downwards.
TGAGTCAAAATCTTTTTTAGAAACATTCCACTCATTGCCCAGGTATTGCCCCGGCCGATGCACGCTCAATAATATATCTTCAGACATAACTAAAATACACTCCTGGTCCGGTCAATGTTTACTAAAATACCTAAAGCGATAAAGGTAACCAACACGCTTGATCCGCCATAGCTCATTAACGGCAAGGGCAGGCCGACCACCGGAGCCAAGCCCATATTCATGGCGATATTGATAAAGACCTGCAAAGCCAATAAAAGCGAAATGCCATAAGCAAGCAAGCGCCCGAAAGAATCCTGCGTCCTTTGAGCTATAATAAAACCCTGCCGGATTATTAAATAATACATGATCAAAAGCAAACTGCTTCCCAGGAGGCCCCACTGCTCGGAAAAAGTGGCGAAGATAAAATCCGTATGCGACTCCGGTAAAAAGAATAGCTGGCTCTGCGTACCGGACAACCACCCTTTGCCAAATAACCCTCCGGAACCTATCGCTATGCGTGATTGGATTACCGTATAACCTGCCCCCAAAGGGTCAATGTTTGGATTCAGGAAAACAAGCAGCCTCTGTTTCTGGTAATCGCGCAAGAAATGCCAAAAGAAAGGCAAGGGCAGCATCAGGATAAACATTAATATAAGAATATATTTTAACCGCACATTGGTTAAATACAACAAGAAAACAAAAACCAAAAGCAGCATCAAACCGCTGCCTAAATCCGGCTGCTCGATAATCAGGAACATCGGCACAGCCACAAAAATAAACGGCAGGATTATACCTTTAAAAATCCCGAATTTTCCGGATAAAAGCGATATATCATCCGCTGATTTACGGCTGAAATACCTGGCTAAAAATATTATCACCGCCAGTTTCGCAAACTCCGACGGCTGAAAATTAAACCAAGCAAACCTCAGCCAGCGCTGCGCGCCAAGCCTGATGATCCCCAGGGCAAACACCAGAAAAAGAAAAAATATAGCCGCCCCGTAAATGAAATAGTTGATATCCCAAAGCCTGCGATAACTGACTTGAGACATAATAAAAAAACACACTAATCCGATTATCACCCAAAGCATCTGCCGTTTATGGATGTCCTGCCAGGCAGTGCCTTCTTTTTGATAAGTGCTGCTATAAATAGATAAAACTCCGAGGCTAGCAATAATCAATGCCAAGATCAATATCCTAAGAAATGAAGTCCTCATATGAGCCCCTGCTTATCCATTGCCTCTATAACCTGTCTGGCGACAACGGTAGCAACATGCCCCGGGCCGCCATTTTCCAACAGGACACAAATAACATATTTTGGGTTATCATACGGGAAAAACCCGACAAACCAGGCATGGGTTGCTCCGCGTGATACCTGGGCAGTACCGGTTTTACCGGCAACCTTAACATCAAGCCCGTTTAAAACATTCCCTGTGCCCCTGGGGTCAGAAACCACTAAGCGCAGGCCGCGGAGAATAGTTTCAAAAGTACTTCTTTTAAAATCTACACGGGGAAACTTTTTCTTTTTGGCCGAAAGGTCCAAGACCCCGACCGATTTAACAATATACGGGCTGGGCAAATACCCTCCGTTAGCGAACACCGCCATCATATTAACCGCCTGCAATGGGCTGACCAGGCAATCGCCCTGTCCAATACTTAAATTAGCGGTATCCCCATCAAACCATTTCTGGAATTTGTTGATTTTCCTCCATAAAGGCGAAGGAATAAAACCGCTTGTCTCATAAGGAAGTTCCAAACCTACAACCCTGCCCAACCCCAGCTTCAAAGCATAATCATGAATATTTTGCGCCCCCAAAAGCAAACCTGTTTTATAAAAGAAAATATCGCATGAATGCGCCATAGCTGAGACAATATCCTGCTCCCCATGCGTATCCCAACAGGAGAATTTTCTCGCTCCTACCATAGTCGAACCACGGCAGAGAAAGCTGGTAGAAAGATTTATCTTTTTTAGTTCCAGCCCGGCGCTGGCTGTGACTAATTTAAAAACAGAGGCTGGTGGATAACTTGAAGAGATTGCCCGGTTAATTAACGGGGAATCAGGATTATTAAATAGTCCGGCGATAAGCCTCGTGCGTTTATTTACAAAAACCGCAGGGTTAAAATTAGGATAACTGGCTAATGCCAGGATCTGGCCGCTTTGAGGGTCCATTAAGACGATACTGCCCTTTCGGCCGGAAAGAGCTTCTTCAGCGATCTTCTGAAGATTAAGGTCCAGAGTCAACCGGATATCCTTGCCGTTGCGCGGGGGGTCAAAACCCAAAACACGCATAAACTTACCCCGGTGGTTTACCTCAACGGATAAACCTCCCTCCTCCTGGCGTAAATAATAATCATATTTCTCCTCTATCCCGCCAAAACCGACAATATCTTTAGTTTTATATCCGTAATCCTCCAGCTTGGTCAAGCGCCAACGGTCAATCTCATTCACATATCCAATAACATGAGAAGCTAATGAGCCATAAGGATAATGCCGTAAAGGCCTGGGCTGAACAATAATACTAGGCTCCTCCGTCTTATATTCTCCCAGCAAGATTGCCTTTTCGAGATCGATGTTGCTGGCTACAGTAACCGGGATGCTTGAAGAAAAATAATTCCTTCTGAAAGCGGACTTCAACTCTTTGGCTTCGATACCTAATATACGGCTAACCCCGCTGAGAATACGGTCAAGCTGGCCTAACTCTTGGGGCAATATCGAAACATCATATGAAATCTTATTATCTACTATAATTGCGCCGTTACGGTCAAGGATATTGCCTCTGGCGCCTGATTGGGCTATCAGGCGGATACAATTACTATCGCTTAGCCTGCGGTACTTGGCTCCCTGGAATAAATCAAGGCTCAATAACCCGGCGAACAAGGCGCCGAACATTAAAATAATCAAGAAACTTAATATATGTTTTCTCAGCATAGGAAATATTACCTGGATATCTTTTTGGCAAGCTTAAAAACCAAAGGAGACAACGCCATTGTATAAACAGAAGAGATAATCAGGGTACGTAAAAAAATACCTGCCGGGATAAAGCTGCCGGAACTCAAGCTCTGCATGCCGGTTGCGGCATTATTCAAAACGGCGATAATTAAAATTATAGCCAGACGGACATAGCTGTTTTCAGTAGAGATCTGAGATGACAGGCGAAAGGTCAAATAACTCCACACGGCAAAAGAAAACGTATTTATTGCCAGGGCCGATGGTAGAAACGCGTCCTTAAACAAGCCGGCTAAAATTCCCGATACCAACGCGATTTTAAAATCGAAATAAAAAACTAAGGAGACGGAAAAGATCAAAAGAAGGTCGGGATTAGCGTTAAAAAATCTCAAAGAAACCGGCCAGCTTAACTGTAAAGTAGTAAAAATAATTAAAGTGAATAAAATCAACAACCACTTTTTCATGGGATAATTACCAATACCTCTTCAATATTGGAAAGCTCCACTGCGGGTTTAACCACAGCATAGCGGCTGAGCCCGGAGAACTCTTTTCCTATATTTATCACCTTTCCCACAAGCAGCCCCTTAGGGTAAACCCGGCTTAATTCAGAGGTAATGATTATGTCTCCGGATGAAATCTGCGCCTCAACCGGAAGATAACGCATGATTAAATTGGCGCCTAAAGAGCCGCTGACTAATCCTTCCTGGCGGCTGCGCTGCACAATACTGGAGATCCCCTGGCTGGGATCATTAACCAACAGTATTTTACTGTTACTTTTAGAGCTCTCTATTACCCTGCCAACCAACCCTAAGCTATTAATCACTACCATCCCGGGTTTTATGCCATTATATCTGCCTTTATCGATAATCACACTGGAAGACCAGCTGTCAGGAGAACGGGCAATCACCCTGGCAGGAACCAGCTTCAAAGGAGATTTCTGCTTGAAATTAAGAAGATCCTTAAGCCGGGTATTTTCCTGCTCAACTTCCCGTAAATCAAATAACTTCCGGCGCAGATTTTCTACCTCATTCTTAAATTTATCACGCTCGACCATATTGCGATGGTAAAAAATAATCCCCGCGCATTCACGTTTAAGCAGGCCGATTAAGCTAAGATGAGGATTGAACGCTTTTTGAGCTGAATTCTTAAAAAGAGGCGAGAAAATAGAAACCAGGGCTGCCGCACAGGCGATAAGGATAAAATTGATTATGGTTTTGCGGGATAACTTAAACACATTTAATTAACAACAACGGTTGGATCTAAAATGGTGTCACCCAACGCTAATATGAATTGCGTTGGTGTGGCCTCGCGGCCAATTGCGTCGGTATCCGCCTGGTGGCTTATACCCGACGCTTAATGGTATTGCGTCGGTATCCGCCTGGTGGCGGAAATTAACTGCGCGTTTCAGTCTTAACTGAAACAGTTACTTTTTTAAGGTATTGAATTTCACTAAGCACCCGGCCAGTACCGTTAGCAACCGCGGTAACCGGATCATCAGTTATATGGACAGGCAGACCAGACTCTTCTGAAATCAGTTTATCTAGCCCTCTCAACAATGAACCGCCGCCTGCCATTACAATCCCATGCTCAATAAGGTCAGCGGCTAACTCCGGAGGAGTCCTCTCTAATGATATTTTTGTAACCTCAACTATGGCGCGTAAAGGCTCTTGCAAAGACTCTCGGATCTCTTCACTGGTAATGGTTACGATTTTAGGAAGCCCCGCCACTAAATCTCTGCCCTTGACCTCCATGCTCATCTCTTCTTCCAGAGGATAAGCGGAACCGATCTTAATTTTGATATCTTCGGCGGTACGCTCACCAACCAAAAGGTTATATGTTTTTTTAAGGTATTCAATAACCGCTTCATTCATTTCATCTCCGCCAATGCGGATAGATTTTGAAAAAACCGTGCCTGCCAGCGAGATTACCGCGATCTCCGTTGTCCCTCCGCCTATATCAATAATCATGTTGCCGACCGGCTCCTGAATAGGCAGGCCCACGCCAATAGCTGCGGCAATAGGTTCCTCGATCAAGAAGACCTCCCTTGCCCCGGCGCGCTCCGCGGAATCTTTTACTGCCCGCTTCTCTACTTCAGTGATCCCGGAAGGTATGGCGATAACAATCCTCGGCCGGACTAAAACCCTGCGGTGATGCACTTTCTTAATAAAATACCGAAGCATGGCTTCGGTAATTTCAAAATCAGAGATAACCCCGTCTTTCATAGGCCTTATGGCGATGATATTCCCGGGAGTCCGGCCAAGCATGCGCTTAGCCTCTTCTCCTACAGCTAAAACATGCGAAGTCCCCCGTTCAATAGCTACAACCGAAGGTTCACAAAGGACCACTCCTTCCCCTTTGACAAAAACCAGGGTCGTAGCTGTCCCAAGGTCGATCCCCATATCATTGGAAAAAAGACCCAAAACAAAATTAACCGCTCTTTTCAACTGTTGTCCGAAATTTACCATATAATCTCCCGGGATTAAGACAATGAAGTGATTTTAACAGAGTTTAAACCCTCTGTCAAATAATATGTTTATCTCAATAAACTTCTTAAAGTAGTTAAGAAACCGGGGAATGACTTACTGATACAACTGATATCATCCAGCCTTGAGCTGCCTTTAGCCGCCAAAGCAGCAACTACCATGCTCATAGCCGTGCGATGGTCTCCAAAACTTCTAAGCTTGGCCCCATTCAGAAGCCCTTTGCCGTTTATAATTATATTCTCCAGGCCTCCGGATTTAACTGAGCGAATATCCGCCCCCATAGATATTAAATTAGTAACCATGGACTTGATACGATCAGTCTCTTTAAACCTTAGCTCTCCGGCCCCCTTAATTACGGTCTTGCCTTCGGCAAAACAAGCAGCCACCATAAAAACGGGCAACTCATCAATTAATGAAGGTATCTCGGCAGGCTTGACTACCACATGCTTAAGTTTTCCGCTGCTTACGATAAGATCCCCCATAGGCTCAAAATTTTGCCCTCTTTTATTTTTAAAAGGCACAACCTTTATTTTAGCTCCCATGCGCTTCAGGACATTAAATATCCCGCAGCGGCTGGGGTTAAGGCTTACGCGCTCAATAACAATTTTAGACCCCGGAATTATTACAGCTAAAACCGCTAAGAAAGCTGCCGAAGAAATATCCCCGGGGATATAAATAATTCCCGGGCTCTTCAACTTTCTATCCGGATTTAAAGTTATGCTATTTTTATTTACGGTTATATTGGCCCCAAAAGTCTTAAGCATCCTCTCGGTATGATCCCGGGTGCGTATTTTTTCAATCACGCGGGTTTTTCCTAAAGCGGATAAACCTGCCAAAAGAATCGCGGATTTAACCTGGGCCGAAGCAACAGGCAGGCGGTAAACAATACCCTTAAGCTTTCCTCCCCTGACAACCAAAGGAGGATACTCTTCGGCGCCTCTCTTTTTTGCGCTAATTCTTGCCCCCATCAGGCGTAAAGGCTTATCTACCCTGGACATTGGCCTGGCAGAAAGATATTTACCGGCGATAAGTTTAGTTTCAAAATCCGTGCCGGCTAAGACACCTAAGATCAAACGTAAGGTTGTCCCGGAATTATTGACAAAAACAGGTTTGCGGGGTTTTCTTAGCCCCTGGATACCCCAGACCAAAACCTGATTCTTATTACGTTTGATCTTCACCCCCAAAGCATCCAGGGTACTTAAAGTAGCCAGGGAATCATCATGAATAGGAAAGTTTTTTATAATAGTCTTATTGCAGCTTAAAGCGCCGATAATCAGCGCGCGGTGGGCTATGGATTTATCGCCAATGAGGCTGATTCTTCCATGGGGGATAAATTTATCTTTTACTACAAGAAGCTTCATTTAACCTTTTGCGCTACTAAATCATTTTCCTTGATTATATCTTTCAGCTCTACCGCAAAACCCGCGGCAGACATTGATTCATGGACCTTTTCCACTTTTATGTCTCCGATAACCTTTCCCTCACGGTATACGGAAAATAGATCTCCTTTTTTCACTCCATCTTTTTGCCCTAAATTGATCACAACAAAGTTATATTCTTTATTTACTACCGTAACCTTGCCTTCCAGGGAATTATCCTGAGAAGCAGCCTTCATTTCCTTTTGTTTTACTGGTTCAGGAACGGGAAGATGAACATCCTTCAGAGCCGCGGTTTCGCTATTCACTACAACCTTACCCAGCTCTACGCCGCTAGCGCTAGTTTCCAAATTCTTGATCTTAACCTTAAGCTCCTCTTTTTGCTGTTCCATAATCTTCAATTGCTCTTTTAATTTCCTTCCGTCCTCCTGAATCTGGGTGAGCTTTCCCTCTAAATCCTGGCGCGAAACCTTTTGCTGTTCCATGTCCGTCTTGATCTGTTCCAACTCCTTCTGCGCCTCCTGCCGGCCTGATTTTTCCTTATCAAGCTCTTCGGTTATAGTGGCAATCCGGTCTTTGTTTTCCTGCAATTTTATCATCAACTCCGCGACATTTTTCTTAGAAGCTTCAAGTTTATCCTCAATAATGCGTTCACGGGCAGTCAACTCATCAATCTGAAGCTGTAACTTTCCACTTTTTATACGTTCATTTTGAAATAAATAGGATAATCCGCCAATAACCACCAAAGAAACGATGATTAAGCTAACTAAAACAAATTTCATAATGGCCCCCCTGCAACTCATCTTGCCTCCTTTATGATTTAGTCGTGCTTGTTAAGGCTTAATATAACATTAGTTATGTAAAAATCAAGCACTTTGTAGTTTTTGTATAGCGCAGCACTTTGTAGTTTTTGTATAGCGCAGCACTTTGTAGTTTTTGTATAGCGCAGCACTTTGTAGTTTTTGTATAGCGCAGCACTTTGTAGTTTTTGTATAGCGCAGCACTTTATAGTTTTTATCTAG